>JBBSYJ010000039.1:0-1607 GCA_038045305.1 Nanobdellota archaeon
CTCTACCATAAAATATATTATTAGTTAGATTTTTTAACCTTTTATGTTCTTGAATTATCATGAAATCCCTTAAAATTTCAAACCTAAAAGTAAATCCCATTTTGCTTGCGCCAATGGTTGATGTAACTGATTTACCTTATCGGCTTTTGTGCAAAGAGCAAGGCGCTGGAATTGTTTATACTGAAATGCTTCATGTCGAGGCAATTAAGCATGGAGGAAAAAAAGTTCAGGACAAAATGAAGTTTTCTGAATTGGAACGTCCTATAGGAATTCAAATAACTTTTTCTGAATTAAACACGTTAAAAGAAGTAATTCCAAGATTAAAGGGATATGATTTAGTTGATATAAACTGCGGCTGTCCTTCGCACTTGACAATCGACCACGGCTCCGGTGTCTGTTTAATGGACTATCCAGAAAAAGTTGCATCAGCAATTAAACTTTTAAAAAAGTCAGGAATAAAAATCGTTACAGTAAAATGCCGTTTGGGTTTTAAGAAAAATAATGTGCTAGAATTTGCGCGTGTCGTCCAAAAGGCAGGCGCTGATGCAATAACAATCCATGGGCGTTTAGGAAACGAAGGCCGTTCAACTCCTGCGGATTGGAAAGAAATTGAAAAAGTAAAGAACGAAGTTAAAATTCCTGTTATTGGAAATGGTGATGTTACCTCGGGCGCCTCTGCAGAAAAACTTTTAGAAATATGTGATGGAATAATGATTGCGCGCGGCGCAATTGGAGATCCGGGAATCTTTCATAGAATTAACGTTTATCTCAAAACGAAAAAAGAAGAAAGATTCTCTTTTGAAAATAACATTAAACTTTTCAAGAAATATCTTGATTATTGTGAAAAATATGATTTAAAGGACGTCAATAAAATTAAATATATAGGTCCTGATTTTATTAAAGGAATCAAGGGAGCATCAAAACTCCGCGCTGAATTTACAAAACTTAAGACCTTTGATGAAATAAGAAATTTTACTGAACAGTTTTAAGAAGTTCTTTTCTTAAATGAAATTCTCTCTTCTGCGCCTCTTTATAATTTTTTCTAAGTTCTTCATAAATACTACTTATTCCCTCTCCTTCAAAATGCTTATGAATTAAGTTTGAATAAGTCCGAAGGTATATTTCTTTTTCAGAGACCACTATTTCATACATATCATAGCCAACGCGAAGCTTTGATGGATTGCTATTTATAGGAAATGCTGTAGCATTTTTTAATGCTTTAATTACATCACCCAAATTAATTTCATCCCCTAGCAACCCTACAGATTTCCTAAATTCTTCTTCTTTATCCTGTATTTCTTTTATAATTTGATCCAATTCCATATTCGAAGAATTATCTTTCTATTTTTAACCATTTATATTATTGATTATATATTAATGATTTAATTTTAATCACTTTATCACAAAATTTAAAACCACCCACTTCCTAATACAAATATGGTTATTAAAAGAATTAAAAGAGTAACTGCCCCCCATTTTGAAAGGATAAAAACCACCACTTCAACATTCAAGCAGGAATTCAAAAATCAAACAGTTATTGCTATCACAGCGGCATTTGGATTTCTTATCGCGTTGGTCTGGAGGGACTGGATAACGAGCCTTATTAA
>JBBSYJ010000039.1:1707-8024 GCA_038045305.1 Nanobdellota archaeon
AGCAACTTGCTGTCTCCACAATGCGTAATACAAACCTTTTTTTCTAAGCAATTGCGCATGTGTTCCATGCTCAACAATTTTTCCTTTTTCTAAAACATAAATCCTATCAGCATGAGCAATAGTTGAAAGCCGATGAGCAACTAAGACGCTTATTGTTTTCTTTTGTTTAGCTAATATTTTCTTTATAGTATCAGTAATTCCTTTTTCAGTTACAGAGTCCAAACTGCTTGTTGCCTCATCGAAAATAAGCAATTCAGGATTTCTTAATAAAGCTCTTGCAATTGCCAATCTTTGTTTCTCTCCTCCCGAAAGTTTTATTCCTCCTTCACCTATTTTAGTATTCAATCCCTCTCCCCCACGATCTAAAATATGTGCGACTGAAGCGGCCTTCAAAACTTCCAAACACTCTTTATCTGACGCCTTAGGATTGACAAATAATAAATTTTCTCTTATAGTCCCTGCAAATAACTGCGTATCTTGTGAAACCAACCCAATTCTTTTTCTTATCTCTTCATGATCAAGCTCTTTTGAATCAATATTGTTAAACAATAATTTTCCTTTCTTTGCATCATATAATCCAACAAGCAATTTAATAAGCGTTGACTTTCCAGCCCCGCTCGGTCCTACAAATGCAATTGTCTCCCCGCTTTTTATCTTCAAATTTATATCTTTTACAGAGGGCACGTCCCCAGAATTGTAAATAAATGCAACATCTTTGTATTCAATAGAACTTATTGCTCCTATTGTTTTAGCATTTTCAGGTTTTTTCTGGGGTTTAATGCTTAAAATTTCTTCAAGCTGCTCATTGCTTGCTTTAGCTTGCTGGTATTGGGATGCAACATCACCTAAGTTTGATAAAGGAGTAAATATAAAAAATGAATATATATACAAACTAAAGAATTGCCCTAGTGAAATTTCCCCTTTAAATATTAAAAAAAGCATAATAAAAAGCAAAAGTGCGCGCATAGAATTTATCAAAGTGCCTTGCATAAAACTCAATTTTCTTATTATTTTTACTTTGTCTAATTCAAGATTTAATATCTTATCATTGACTTCATTCAATCTGTTAATCTCTTGTTTATCCAAACCCAAGCTTTTTACAAGTTCAACATTTCTTATTGTTTCAGTCGTCGAACCCGCAAGCTCCGCACTCTCTCTTGATATGTTCTTTTGAGCAGCTTGTATCCTTTTGCTTATAATAAATGTGAAAAAACCAATTATTGGAATTAAAGACAAATAAACTGCCCCAATAATCCAGTTAACATAAAATGCATAAATAACAACAAATATAATTCCGACCAAAGCCAAAAATATGGCGCTTATAAAATTTTGAATCAATGTCTGCGATTGTGTTCTGGCCATTTGCAATTTATTCAAGACCTCCCCGCTTCGACGATCTTCGAAAACGGAGTAAGGCAAAGAAAACGTATGTTCCACACTTTGAGAATACATATCTGTCCCCACTTTTTGAGTTATAACGCTAACATAATAGTCCTGGAAATTTTTTGCAACTCTTGAAATAAATGCTACACCTACAGAAGCCAACAACAACAATAAAACTCCTTTGATAAAAACTTCACTCGGCATAGAACCGATTTTGCTTGCATAATTATCTATAATCAATCTGAAAATTTGAGGATCTAGCAAAGAGAAAACCTGGTTTATTGTAGCTAACACTAGCACGCCAGCTAAAATACTCTTATACTTTTTGATATATTTCCAGAACGGGATCATTTTAACTATAGTTAAATTTACTTTTTAAAATATTTTATTTGATAAAACGCCCCGACCGAACATTACAACAAGATGTTCAAAATGTGGGAGTAGAAAAAGGTAAGGTTTTACTATGACCGGTAGGATGGGGAGTTTAACTTTAAGTGTAAAATGGGTTAGTTTGTAAACTTGAATGTTGTCAACATTTTTTCAGCATCTTCAAATCCAGGCCCCATCATTTGGATTGCATAACATTGTTCACCTTTGATAAAATGAACCTCCCTATATTCTGTTCCATCACTAAAATATTTTATTTCTTCAATCGCAGGGTTTCCCCCGACATTCATATTTGAATTTTGGAAATTAAATGTATCACAATTACGCTTTGGATCTACATCAATAAAAAAAGCAGGAGGACTTGGAATTCTAATCTCAACTATGTAATAATCTCCATAATCTGCAGAAAATCTCCAACCATCTCTTGTTAAGAACCCATAAGGGGGATATTGGACTTCAAACCCATAAATGTCATTTTGATATGTTAGCCACTCACCACTTTTATCACCACTTTGTATTCTTCCAACAAGATCCTGATTTGCATTAGATTCATTAGAAGATGGTTTATCAATATAAAAAATAGTTCCAATTATTACAAGAATAACTATGAAAACAATGCCTCCAATAATCAAACTTTTTTTCATACATCCATTAACAAAATATTCTTTAAAAAACTATATCCTAAATAAAAAACGCCCAGACTGAGAATCGAACTCAGGGACCCCGAAGGGCCAAGATTTCCAATCTTGTGCGATACCACTACGCGATCTGGGCTTTAGCCAGTGAGCGTTTAGCCAAATATAAATTTGAGCCTACGCGATCTGGGCTTAGATTAAGAAGTTATATTCCGCTATATAAATTTTTTTAAGGCATGATTTTTACTTTGATATATGACTTTGCCAAATCTTTTGGAAACAGATGACGCAAAAACTTATGCGGCATACTCTAAACTTCACGGGTACACGGTGGAAGAAGTTAAAGCAGGAAAGATCCGGGCTCGCTATGAAGAATTAGAAAGGCAAAAATCTAGCTCTGGCAACAAGAGGGTTTTAGAATTAGCAATAGTAAGCTCTCCGCAGCAAAAACTTCATTATTTAGTTTATAGTTTTGCGGAAGATATGTCGCTTGAAAACGATTACTGGAAAAATGAAACTTTGATGAAAAAAGCCTCTCTTGAAGAAAATTTGATTGGAGAGGGTTGGGGACGCACCCATTACGGAGTGTTTAAACATGCAGAAAAACAAATGCGGAAGAAAAAAGGTAATAAAATAAATAATACCGGGCCGGAAGTTGTAGAGTCAAGAGTATTAAATCATGGGGATAAATTCCTTTTGATTTATTTATATAAAAAAGATTTAGGAATTTAATTTTTTATTAGTTTAATCTTCTTGTAGATTTTATTTATCGCAGGAATAATTTGAAGAATTAATCCTTCCGACGATTTCAAAGAAATCGGAGCTAAGTATTGGAAACTTCTTAAGTTTTCAATCCTTCATTTCAATCTTAATATTTACCGACTTTGGAATTTGAAGACGCATAATGTGATGCAGAACTTTCTCGTTTGCAGGCAAGTCAATAAGTCGTTTATGAATTCTTATTTCAAATCTGTCGAACGTCGCTGTGCCGTCTCCGCATGGGGACTTGCGCGTTGTAACTTTTAATCTCTTCGTCGGCAAAGGAACCGGACCTCTCGGAGAAATTCCTGATTTCTTTGCAATGTCTGAAATTGATTCGCAAATTTGATTTAACATTCCAATATCTGTGCTGTTGAGTTTTACTCTTACTTTTGACATATGACTACGATTTAATTTCAGTTTAAAAAGCTTTTCGTCTTTTAATCAATCAGAATCGTCTATAGACAAATCTTCCAGACCAAATAATGCCAGGAAAAACTCAAATATCCTAAGCAAGATCTCCAAACCTATTATAAAAACAAGGTAAATTAAGATGTCTGAAATTAATGTAGGCGCCCGCGATAAATTCCCAATTATCTGTTCAAACTGGAAGAAACCTGGAGTTAGAAGCGAAAATGCTAAAAGATTAAACGGAAGGATTAAAGCGACATTTCTAGCAAGTTCTTTGCTGTAATACGAAGCAATTCTTATAACTGTGACAACGCTTGCCGAGACCAAAAGAACCGTATCGAGAGGCAAACTCTGATTCATCAAAATCATGAATATAGTAAATACGGTAAACCATAAAAAAACTATAAAGGGCAAGACAACAATATACTCAATAATATAATAGACCCCAGCAAAAATCTTCTCAAAAAACGGATGTTTTGACTTGTTATACTGATTTAAGTTCAAGTCAATTAAGTTTTTTCTTGATATGAAACTAGAAAATTTCCAAACAAAAAACACATAGATTAAAATAAGAATAACTAAAAGAAACAAATTCACAAATTTTGCAAAACCATTAGGCAAAATTGAAATAAGATAATTGTAAGAACCAACAATTGAATCAACCACCCCTGTCATATAATTACTTAGGATAATATATTTTTAAAGTGTTTGATTATTTGGGATAAACAATTACTACACTTTCTTTCCATTACTTCCCAGATTTTTATCACCTCTTTTTTTAAGATAATGTTCTTACAAATTTGATAGGAGATATATTTTATCTCAATAAATTTAAATATACGCTCTTTCTATTGTTGTTATGATTGACATAAAACTAATACGGGAAAACCCTGAACTGGTTAAAGAAAACATAAAGAAGAAATTCAAAAGTGAAAAGCTTCCTTTGGTTGACAAAGTAAAAAAGCTCGACGAGCAATGGAGAAAACTTAAGTATGAAGAGGATGTCTTGCGTTCTGAAAGAAATAAGATTTCTGAACAAATAAACCAATTAATGAAATCAAAAAAGAAAGCGGAAGCCGAGAAATTAATCAAGGAAGCAAAAAAGATTCCTGAAAAAATATCACAATCTGAAGAAAAAAGAAAAGGAATGGAAGCCGAAATAAAAGTTCTTCTTTCAGCCATTCCAAATTTAATTTCCCTGCGTGTCCCTTCAGGAAAAGATGATTCACAAAATGTAGTCGAGAAAGTAATAGGCAAACCAGAAAAATTTACATTTCCAGTACTTTCACACGCTGAAATTGCTGAAAAACTTGGCCTTGCCGATTTCGATTCACCTGCGCGCGTTTCTGGAAACGGATTTTATTATTTGGAAGGAGACCTTGCACTTTTAAATCAGGCCTTAATTCATTTCGCGATTGATAAAATGACTTCAAAGGGCTTTAGGTATATTGAAACCCCATTAATGCTAAACAACGAAATAATTAATCGAGTTACCGACTTGAATGACCAAGAAGTTATGATTTACCGCCTTGCAAACGATAATAAATCATTAATTGGAACTTCGGAGCATTCGTTAATCGGCCGCTTTGTTGACCAAGAAGTTGATTTCAAGAAATTACCAATAAAGCATACTTCTTACTCTATGTGCTTCAGAAAAGAGATAGGAAGTCACAACATTGATGAAAAAGGTCTTTTCAGAACGCACCAGTTCAACAAAGTTGAGATGATTGTAATCTGCCTTCCGGAAGAGTCAACTAAATTCTTTGAAGAACTAAAAAATATTTCTGTTGAAATATTCAAGGAACTTGAACTTCCAATAAGAATTTTAAAAATATGTTCAGGCGATTTAGGCGATTTAAAGCATGAGCAAGTTGACCTTGAGGTCTGGAGCCCAAGGAAAAAAAGTTATTTTGAAGCTGGCTCGTGTTCTAATTTGACAGACGCGCAAGCAAGAAAATTAGGAATCTCGACGAGAATTAAAGGAGAAAAAGTCGTTCCGCACACTTTAAACAACACTGCAATTGCAACCTCCCGCGCTTTAGTTGCAATCCTTGAAAACAATCAGCAAAAAGACGGAAGTGTAAAGATTCCAAAAGTTCTTCAAAAGTATATGGGCGGAAAGAAAATGCTAAAAGCCGAGAAGAATTAATAATATCCTGGGCAGTAAGGGGTGCGGATTAAACTTCGCCTTGCCTCGTTTTTGTAACTTTTCAAATCTTTTTTCTTTATTTCTTGTTCAAATCCAAGAGATTCATTTCGCCTTATTATTGATAATCTTTCCGACATAACTAATATCAGTCGTTCAAAATATCCTTTGTCTTTTGCTTCAGATATCATCTCTTCAAAAAAATCCTCCTGGTTCTTGCTTAGGTATTTTCTTACTTCCATTAAAACTTCATCAATTGCCATACTTTTTTCTTTACAAGAATATATATAAATTTTTAGATATAATCTTATATATAACTCCATCTTATTCCTATAATGAAAGTCAAATCAAGAAAGACAAATGCCGACGGCATCGTCCGCCTCGAGTCATCCGGCGAACTGAAAGAGATCTTAATCAATGAGGACTTCTTACATCCAAACGAGGCATCCGTCGCACTCTGTTTTAGAGGAAAAAGCAGCTCTGGAATAGTTGAACTCTCTCCAAAAGAGATTGATGTTTTATATGACGAACTCAGAAAAAGAAAACACCTTTTAGGAAACGTCAAAGTCATGAAATTCGAGAAATAATTCTAATAA
>JBBSYJ010000039.1:8124-9339 GCA_038045305.1 Nanobdellota archaeon
ATGCCTCGGTAGTTTAGTGGCTAGAACACTTGCCTGTCGCGCAGGAAATCCGAGTTCGATTCTCGGTCGGGGCGTACTTTCAATATCTCAATTTATCCTTTTTTAGGATACTTAATAAAAATACAACAAAAGGCCTTAAATTCATCTTATATTGTGCCTCTTGCAAAACTTGATAATATTTGAATTTTCTTTTTTTTGGGATATTTATCATAGGATATTTATGCTCATGTAAAATAAAGTTCATCAAAAGTCTTCCAGTTCTTCCATTTCCGTCAACGAAAGGATGAATTTTCTCAAACTCTGTGTGAAAATAGGAAGCTAAAACTAATGGATGAACTTTATTTTTATTTACAGAATACCATCTTAACAAACCAGCCATCTTGTCAGGGACATCTTGAGGTTTTGGGGGAATCGATCTTCCAACAAATACTTGAACGGTTCTATACTTTCCTATTTGAGAAATTAAATCTTGCCTTAAGGTATTCATTACAACAAGTTCATGAATTTTTAAGATAAATTCTTTTGTAATTTCTCCCTTATAATTAACGAGATAATCAAATGCCTTTTTATGGTTTAAAGTTTCATGTATCTCCCTTAACGATTTATCTCTAGGAGTTATACCCTCAAATAATAAAAATGATGTTTCAGAGAGTGTTAAGGTATTTCCTTCAATTCCAGTAGAATCATATGTAAAAAGAGAGCAAAAAGCCTCATACCTATTTTCATAATTCTCTTTGGGTTCTTTAGAAAAGTCTTGTTTTATTTTTTCTAGAAATTTTATCTCCTCTTTTGTCAAAATTGCACTTAAAATATTTAATTTCTCATCTGCCTCTTTT
Organism: Nanobdellota archaeon; assembly: GCA_038045305.1. Lineage (GTDB taxonomy): Archaea > Nanobdellota > Nanobdellia > Pacearchaeales > GW2011-AR1 > JAUSKC01. The sequence continues at coordinate 8,961 of JBBSYJ010000039.1, forward strand.
TCCAATTTTTTAAGTTCCTCTTCACTTAAATTAACACCCAAATATATTCTCTCCTTTCCTACCTTTTTGTTTTTTTTAATAGACTTGACTCTATAATAATATTTTCTACCATTCTTCTCTTTAATCTCAGTATAGACCATAATTTTTATACGTCTACCATATTTATAAATCTTACTATTTGGTGGACGTATAATAGGGTCTACCAGAGTGTAATAATCTTTTTTTGAAGTGGACGTATTTGTAGACAAATAAACTCTCCTCGCTCTCGGTTGGGGCGTATTTTATTCATAACATAGTTTTTTAAATAAGAATTCTTTTTTGTTAAATGCTAAAAAGGGATAAAAGAATTTTAGTTTCTGCCGTTATTATTTTATTAATT
>JBBSYJ010000040.1:0-17566 GCA_038045305.1 Nanobdellota archaeon
AAATTGCTGATTTCAACAAATGGCCGATAGTACTAAAAAGAATTGAAGGAACACAGGGAAACTTCGTCGAAAAGGCTGAAGATTTGAAACAAGCCGAAGGAATAATGAAAAAATTTTGGGGCAAAACAGAAGAAAGAAGTCCCATAATTGCCCAAGAATTTATTTCATCCCCCTCATATAGAGTTACATTAATAGGAGATAAAATAGTCCAGACCGCCTTAAAAGAAAATAAGGGTTGGAAATCAACAGGAGTCTATCAAAAGAAATTTAAAAAATTTGCAATTAACAAAAAATTAAAAAATATTATAGAAAAAGTAAAAACTCTATCTGGAATAAAAATTTGCGGCATTGACTTTCTTGAAAAAGACGGCGCCCCATTACTGCTTGAAGTAAACACAACTCCTGGATTTGATTTCTTTGAGAATGAAAGAGAAGGGCTTATAGAACAAGTAATTGATTTTCTTAAAAAAAGTACTTAAACATTTTTGTAAATTTTTTCAGCTCGATATATTTCCTTAAGATCTATTTTTTGTATCATAATCTTTTCGCTGTCAACACTTTCTTGCAGAATGTGGTGTGGTGAAACAATTGCCGAATACGAAACCATATCTTTTCTGTCAACTAACGGATTGCACAACGCAACAAAAAAACGATTTTCAAATGCCCGCGCCGAAACCAATGATTTTAAAATTTGTATTTCTCTTTGTTTATGATCTTTGTCATGCGCTTTTTCTTCATAACACCAATAAGCCGGACAAAAAACAATCTGCGCGCCCGCCTTTTTCATTTTCCTAAATAATGTAGGAAATGCAAGATCCCAACAAACGACGATACCTATCTTTCCAAAATCTGTCTTAAATACCTCAACTTTTTTGCCCTTAGACAAATGTTCTTCATCATAAAGATGAATTTTCTTGTATTTTCCCTTTATTTCACCTTTTCTATTTATCAAAAGCGAAGTGTTGTAAAATTTATTCCCTATCTTCATATCTTCAGTAACAATACACCATATAGAATTTTTTTTGCACTCTTCTTGTACTTCTTTTATTATTTTATGTTCCAAATGCAACGTCTTCTTATGCAACGTCGATTCCGGAAAACAGATTATATCTGCGCCTTCTTTTTTCGCCAAATTAATATATCTCTTTACCTTTTCAAGATTGTCCTCTTTAGAAATATCAAAATACCTTATCGGAGCAAGAGCAATAACTGGATTCTTCATAAATTAAGGAACAAAAATCTGTTTAAATATTTTGGTAAATCACGCAGTATCAACAACTCCGCCCTCGGTGACAAAGAAAACGCATTCATTGTCTGGCAAATTGGGCGAATCAATTAATTTAGCTACACGTGAACCTTGTTTACCGCGACGCAAATAAATTCTGTACGTCGAGTTATGAACAATAAATCCGTTTGCAATATAATTTTCATGTGAAGGAACAGAAAAATCATAAAACAACTCCTTATCTTTATTTTCCTGAACATGAATCTCTCGAATCTTATCAAACTTTGTTCCAGAATTTAATAGCTTAAATATAAATTCAATTTTCTGTTTTATTTGTCTATCCTTAATTCTCAAATTCATTAATGCCTTTAAAGCATTTTCCAATTCATTTCGATTAACCCATCTATATTCCTTTCCTCTTGGTTTTATAGATTTAGAATATTCTAAACCACAAACTTCAAGTAATTCTTTTAAATCTCTCCTTGTAATTGGCATCATTTCTTTAGAATAAGTTCCTTCAATACCTCTAACAACATCCAATAATCTTTTTTGTTTATCTTCAGCCGTAAAGCCTATTTGCAAATATTTAACAATATCTCTGTCAGAAACTCTTAATATACTCATTTTCTTTCTTCCAATATCAAACTTAATAGTGCTTCTAATGCCAAACCTCAACAAAAACATTTGCAAGTGCCTCAAGATTTGTTTCTCTTTCTGCGCAACAGTTATCATAGCTCTTTTTTTATCAATGTGTCCTTCTGCATCTACAAATCCTTTAATAAATCCTTTAACAACTTCTTCCTTACTTCTCCCAACAAGATTAACAATATCGGGCAAGATTATCGTAAATAAATTTTGAATCTCTTTTGAATTAACAGAAAGAGTATAGCAATTTTTTTTGCTCATCTTACTAATTTTTCCATCAATATTAAAAACATCTTTAAACAATGAACTATAAAATTTTAAAACATCAATTCGCGCATCTCTAAATCTTAAACTTCTTTCTTCAAAATTTCCATCTCCAATAAAATATCCAAGAATTTGAGCAAGCTGTGAGCCCATTGCTATCGGCACGTTCAAGTTTTTATGTTTATAGCTATAAACTGGCTCAAATTGCAATTGCAATCTTCCAGAAAAATGATCATTCAACTTACTTAAACTTTCAAGATTTGTAGGATAAGACTGATTTAAAACTCTTCTAAATTGCCTTGCTGTTATGCCAACTTTCTCACAAATTTGTTTTCTAGTTAAATTATCTTTCTTCAACTCATCCACAATCTTTTCAGAATCATCTTTAGAAATTCTTCCAATCCTTTTAACGTTCATCGAAGGAAGTTTCTGCTCTTCTCCTTCAATATTTAATTTTCCAACTTGCATAACAAAATCTCCCTCTTTCAAATCTTTAGCCTCTTTTTCAACAATAGAAAAATTCTCGATTGTAAAAAATCTATGCATGGAAGAGCATTCTATTTGATTGTTTGTTTTAATGGTATAAACTTTATCAACATTGGGATTAACAAAAACTAATTCAGAGTCAGCATTACCTAAATTCAAAGATTTAAATTCAGTGGAAATCACTTTATCTTGTTTCATCTCTTTAATTTCTTTTATTGAACCATCTGCCAGCTGTATTAAACTATCTCCAGTTAAACACGCATGTCCTACAATATTTCCGCCAATTGCAACAGTCGGATCGCCGAACATTTGCGCAGGATTTGACATTACTTGATTAGTAACATAAACCGCAAGATTATGCTGCTCTGCTAATTTCATTAAACTATGGAGATATTTATTTAGACGTTGTTGCCTATCTGCCAATTGCCCTCTTCCCGAAAATTCAGCTCTGAAATGCGCAGTCAAAGAATCTATAATCATAAGTTTGATTGGCTCGCCATTTTTTATCAATTCAGAGACCTTGTCAACTAACAAAATCTGATGGTCAGAATTAAAGGCGCGCGCAACTAAAATATTTTTCAATACCTTTTCAGGGGAAGCTCCCATTTTTTCCGCAACTTGTTTTATTCTCGCAGGTCTAAAGGTACCTTCAGTATCTATGAAAACACATTTCCCGTTTGCTCCGCCTTTTTCCGTCGGCATTTGCACGTTGACAGCCAAAGTTAAACCAAGCTGCGTTTTTCCAGAACCAAAGGCACCGTATGCCTCAGTAATAGCCCTGCTTTCAATACCCCTTCCACCCAGAAGTTCATCGAAATTTTTACTTCCTGTGGTAATATAAAGTGTATTTTCTCTTCTCTTTGCGAACTCTGCACCATCGACAAAACCCAAATCTAATAAACTTCGCGCAGCTTGAATTGCTTTTCGCGCAACAGCCGGACTAATCCCAGAAATATCAGAAAGTTCATTAGGCCCTATTACAGCCAAGCCCATTAAATCAGTAATCCCTGCGCCTTCAAGCTTTGCAGAGACGGCAGGCCCTATTCCAGGCAAGTCCGTCAACTCTGGCTCTTTGCCTTCCTTCTTTTTTGTTTTTTTAATCTCTTCAATTTCACTTTCTTCTTCTCCAGAAACAGCTTCTTTAATCTTGTCGGATTCGTTTTTCATTATAAAACACCCAAAACCCGTCGGTTTATAAAGATTATTCGTGTTACAAATATACTTCATAAAGATAGCTTGAATAACAGATTAATAATAAAATAATTTCCGAAAAATATTAAATTAAAAATACACAATCAATCCCAAAGACAATTTTACCAAAAAGTTTATAAATTACCAATTATTAAGATATTTACCATGATAGTCCAAACAGATAAATTAGGAAGAATAGTATTAAAGAAAAAACTTAGGGATAAATATGGCAAGCAATTTATCTTAATAGACAAGGAAAATGAAATTACTCTAAAGCCACTTCACCTCGACATGAGTGATTTGTCCAAAAAGATAGAAAAATATTCTGTATCACAATTAAAAGAACTCGCTGAAGAAGAAGCAATAAAAGAGGTAGGACAAAAAATAGATGATTTACGCAGATATTGATTTTATTTTGGCTTTGGCAAAGAAAGATGATTGGCTCAAGAAAAAAGCATCAAAAATTTACAAAAAATACAAAGATGAAATAATAATCTCTTCAGCAACTATCATTGAATTAATGTTAATAGCCAAGAAAATTGATTACGACCCTCTAAAATTAATCAGTTTCGCTCTGAGCATTGGAGAATTAAAAGACGACAAGCCGGAATACTACTTTCAAGCATGCTATTACCAAAAAGAATACAACCTTAATGTTTTTGATTCAGTCCATATAGCAAAATGTGAAGGAGCAATAATTTCTTCGGACAAAAAATTCAAATCAATACCAAATATTAATTTAGTAGAATTATAAAGAGATCATTCTCTAAAAAACAAATAAGCGCCAAGAAACCCAATAGAAAAAACAATAATTCCCCATATTCCTCTTGGAGAAGAATCAAATCCAACAACATTGCCGTTTATCGTCGGTGCTAAAAGAAATAATCCTCCAACAATTCCCAAGACCATCGCTGCCCCCGACGCTGTTTTCTCAAGAGTGTTTGGTTTTGTAGGATTTTGTTTTAAAAATTTTTCTACATTAATAATATCCTCTCTACTCACCATCCTATTACTCATACCTTTGCTCAAGGCATCAAGAAGTTTATTTTTAACAAAAGGTTTTCCCCCTTTGCCAATTTCTTTATAACTATAAGCCCCTTGCAATGCCTGTTCAATATTTCCTGACTTTGAAGCATCATTTAAAGCTTGCCTAGACCAACCTAAATCATAATATTTACCATAACCCAATGGATAAGAAAGTCCTTTTGCCTTCCCTGAACGATAAGAACTTCTCGCACCTCCAAGATAAGAAATTCTACCCATCACATCTCTCATCGATTTTAAACGTTCAAGATATTTATCCTCACCCATTCAACATCAATAAAGATCTAATTTAAATATTTATCTTCTTTCTAGTCCAGAAATTAAATTATCCAAATCAATAAGCTCAACAGAGTCGACAACAAATTCGGGCGTGTTGAAAAAACTATTATTTCTAACGTTTCCTACAAAAAACATTTCCTTCCCTAACAAGTCCTCTCTTTGGTTCAACACCTTTTCTTTATCCTCCAAATCACTCAAGCCAATTTTGCTTACGGCCTCATTAAATAAAACCGTTCTTATTGTTTCACTTCCGTCATCAATTACAATATTCATTAAACTTCCCTTTCCCGAGCCGTCTTTTTTCTCAAATATCTTCGGCTCGAATGTCTGAACAACAAATGCGCGGACTTTTACATTTTCGCCGACTTTAAAATCAAAAACATTTTTCTCTTTAGTAACTTTATTCAAAATCAAATTTGCAAAGACCTCTGTTGATGGTTTTAATTCAGAAAAACTCCCTAAATGAACTTCACCATCTCTAACAGAGCCGTTTATAATTTCTATAACGCTTCCCTCTTTTAATTTACCATTTTCAATTAATTCAATATGATGCACATCCCATAAAACAACTTTTACATTGCTCGTGTCATCAGCAATTACTAAGTTAGCAACCTTACCTTCTTTACCAGCTTTATTTTTAAAATTCCTTACAGGAGACAAATTAATTATCTGCCCCGTAACATTCGCCTTCCTCATTCCTGGAAGCAGTTCTTCAATCTTCAATTTCTCGTTGTCAAAATTAATTCCTAATTCGGCCGCTATAACTTGCGCCGCGCCATCTTTGCTTATAAGCCCAGATAGTTTCGCTCTTTTCGCCTCAATTCGTCTTTCAATCTCATCAATTTCAACTCCAGAACTCTTGGACATCTTCTCAATAATTTTATCATAATTTCCTTGAACCATTTCATATGAAAAATAAAGCACTTTAAAAGAATTTCGTGTCCAAAAAATAACAAAAAGTTTAAATAAGTGAGCACACTAATTAAAATATGAGCTTAACAAAAAGAATAAATAAAAATATAGCTCTTGTTGGATTAGGTCTATCTGCTATAGTTTTTTCTACAAGTTGTGAAACCATTTCAGAACCACATAGAGGTTCAGGAACAGGAGCACTTTTTGGTGCTCTTGCTGGAGGATTATTAGGAGCAGCAACTGGACATTGGGATTATGCACTAGGGGGTGCAGCAATAGGGGCCGGAGCAGGAGCAATAGCTGGAAATGAGTATGATAAAGATAAGATGTATCAAAAAATAGAAAGAGTTGAAAGAGATGCAAATACAATGATAATTAATGTTAGTAATAGCAATGGAAGTGTTATACCTGTTCCAATAAGAAGAGATAAAAATATATATTACGGACCAAGAGGAGAGATATATAATAATATTCCAACAGAAGATCAATTAAGAAAAATTTATGGATTCTAATTCTGTTTATTAAATAAGTAATAATCACTTATTAAATTTGGCATCAAAAAACTTTATAAACAACTTTTCAAAACACTTATTATGGTAAAAAATATGCAATATCCGACGGAGGCAATTAAAAGATATTGCCCCTCAGCGCTTCGAGGAGAGAGCGCGAGAGAAACAGGGGGTGCTCTCGCATGGGAACCGCAGCAGTAAAAATAAAATTAATGCCTACCTCTCCTGACGTGGATTTGGAAGATATAAAAATAATTGCAACTAAATATGCCGACAAGTTGGGCGCAAAAAACATACAAACCTCTGAAGAGCTAATTGCCTTTGGATTAAAAGCAATAATTCTTTTCTTTGCATGGAACGAAGATAACGAGCTTGAGCCATTAGAAGACAAATTAAGAACAATAGAAGACGTTCAGTCAGTTCAAGTTATTGATATGAGACGAGCGTTTGGCTGAAGCAAATCAAGATTTAATAATAAACTAAAGCCAAGTGCGAGTAGGGCGTTCGGATAAATCGAAATTGTTTTAAATCAGATAAAACTTATTTTGTAATGAAAAAAGGGATACTAATAACAATAATTTTTTATATTATCTTAATCCAACCGATGATTTTAGCAGATAACCTAACACCACAAAATAATTTACCAACACCCCAACAAGTTGTGTCAAATGGATTAAATGCAACAAACAATGCATTATCTTCTCAGATTACAATCCCACAAAATCTTGAAATCCCTGCTAGATTAGTATTTGGATTAACTCTCAATGATAAACTAGATATACAGACATTTATTATCTTAATATGTCTTTGGATATTTCTATTTTTGATACTAAGAAATATAGTTCAATTTATCCCTTCTTTCGAAGGCGCAAGCTCTTGGATTGGGGCAGTAGTTTTAACGACGATATTCTCTGCAACAGGCATATTAAAATCAATTACTTTATTCTTCTTAGACATAGGAGATAATTTTGGATTGATAGCTCAAATAGGCCCATTAAAATTAGTATTATATATTATAGGAATAATAGTATTATTTTATTTAATAAATATAATAATTGGAATAATAAAAGAATCAGTAATCATGGGCAGAGCAGTTTCAGATGGAATAAAAGCCGGAACCGAATTAGCGAAATTAAAGACAATGGCAGAAGTGGAACAGATGGGAAGTGGAATTTAACCAGATCTTGAATTCTTCCTAAATTTCTCTGAAAATTTCTGTATACTTTTTTGAGCAATCTCGGTAGCTTTCTTCTGGATGGCTTCTTTTCTTGATCTTAAAAATTTTGAATATAAATAAGTTAAATATTGGAAAATCAAAAATCCAAAAACAACAGCGCAGAAAATTAAAGTTCTTGTCCAGGCGTTAGAAGGAGCAAAAATTAAATTACCTAAAAACAAAACTAAATTGAAAATTATCTTTAGTTGGGCAAGGACAACAACAAAAACCAAAGATGCGACATACGGCCAAAGACTTTCTCCAACAATCCCCCATGATTTAATCAACTTGTAAGACCAATTCCAAAAGATTAACCATACAAAAAAAACTGCCAAAAGAACTAAAGACATTTCATAAGGAATGCCAAAAAGAATTAAAAAAACAACATTTATTTTCTTAAAAAATCCATCAGCAGCAGCAATAACCGAATTTCGTAATAAAATTTTCTGCCATTCCTGCCCAAGATAATCCCATTTAGTATTTTGAATATTGTTAATTTGATTATTCGCATTATTTATTTGATTATTAATATTATCCAGATTGTTATTCAAATTCGATGCCGTATCGGCATTAACAAAAAAAGAGATGAACAAAACACTAAATACAAAAACAAACAATACCAAAAATCTTTTTTTCATGATTTATATAATAAAGCGAGATTTAAAATAGTTTACCCTTTTTGCTAAAAAGATAATAGTAATTATTTTTACGCGCTAGACAATGCTTTCATAGAAGCCTTTATATCTTTTATTGTTTTCTGCGCATCTCTTCGTGCATTTGCATCAGGAGCGTTTGATAAAGCTATATAAGCATCCTCTAAATCCCGACGCAATTTACCCATTCTTAAAGTAGAGGTTGTGCTCAAAATTTCTTCTTCTTCACGTCTTGTCTTTTCAAGTCTCATATATCTCCTAACTGTAGAATCAAAGAATAACATCACACCAGCCAAGATTAAAAATACAACATAAATCCACATAAATTTATTACTCAAACTAGCTCCACCAGATGGGAAAACAATTAAGTAGGACATAAATATCAAATAGAAAAGCCATAAAAGCTTTCTCGCAAGGGGATATTTAATTTTCATCGTAACAAAAAATAGTGCAGCGAAAGGAGCGCCAACTAAAATAGTCGCGACAAATGCGCTAGATGGAGCAGTTAAAGACACCCAAATATCCGTCGGCATAAATCTAACCCCGATAATAGAAACAATAATACCAATAATTAGATTAATAATCCCCGCTTGTTCTACACTATCCCCAAAAATATTCACAGAATCAAGAGTTCCAACAACAATAATCGAAATTAAGACGAATGACAAAACCATCAAAAAATTAGTGTTTGTATCGCTTCCAAAATTAAGAATAAATCCAAAGAACGGACCTAGAACCCCTATAGAAAAATCTGAAATATCATTAAAAGCTGTTTTAAGAGCGCTTCCAACCCCTTGATTGATATTAACTACAGTTAATATAACTACGGCTATAATAAAAATCCCAAAAATAACCCCAACAGCTTGTCCAATAGAATTTGTTTGACCTCTCTTACTATCCATAACGATTGTAATAAGAAAATACTTTATAAATATTTCTCTTGAGAAACATCCTTTTGAAAAGAACATTATCCATCACTAAAGGAATATTTTTAAAGTGCATAACACTTTTCAGAATATGAAAAAAAGATGGGAATTGACCGCGATAATTTTTTCTCTGCTCCCTTTAATAAGTGCTGACCAATTTGATTTCAGTAATGCTCAATCTCAAGTAACTCGTGTAATTGATAGTATGTTGGGCATCGCGTCCCCATTTTTTCAGACGATAATCGGAGACTACTCAACAAGCCAATTTTTCTTCGAAAAGATCCTCTTATTAATTTTATTATTAGTCATATCAAAAAATATCTTAGAAAGAACCCCTATTGGGGAAAATAACAGCAAGGTAAGTTTTATTGTAGCAGCCATAATTTCTATCTTAGCAATAAGATTCATGAATCAAAATCAATTCATTGAAAGTATCTTAATCCAATATGGGACACTAGGAATAGCAATAACAACAATATTGCCGATGGTAATATTTTTCTACTTTGTCCATAACACAAATGTCAGAACATTTGGTAGAAAAATGTTTTGGACAATCTATGCAATAATTTTGGGAGCAATATGGATTTCAAAATCAAGTAACATACCACAAATAGCAAACTGGATTTACGGATTAACCTTCCTAGCTGCAATAATCTTTATCTTTCTTGACAAATCTATACATTCTTATTTTGGACTTTCCCATTTAGGGGTATTTATGGCCAAAAGCAATAAAGAGGCAATATGGAGGGCAAAGGAAAGAATACAAAAGTTGAATGAAAGATATAATAATGGAATTATAAGTCATTGGGAGTGGTCTAGAGGAATAAAAGAAGAAGAAAATCGAATAAAAGAATTTTCTAAAGGAACGTAAAATGATTGACATCTCAAACGATCTACTAATCCAAACACTTCTTTTCTTATTATTATTTATAACGATAAGTCAAATATTAAAAAAGAGTTTATTAAAAGACAAGCCAACAATATCAATAATTATTTCACTAGTAATATCTTTAATTAGCATTTATTATCTTTCTTATTCACAATTAAACTTCCTAGCTGAAACATATAGTTTGACTGGAACTATTATCTTTATATCAATACCATTTATAATTGCTTTCTTCTTTATCTACTCAACAGAAGTTAGTAGTATTATACGAAAAGTTTTTTGGATAGGATATGGAATGATCTCTTTTATAATATTTTCAAACAACACAAATATACCAGATTCTCTAAAAACCACAATAGATACAGTAATAGTTATAATAACTCTTGCAATAGTTTTATTTGACAATTCAATAAAAAATTTAATTAATATAAGAAAAAATCTTAGACGTTAACTAATGTCTTCTATAACCTACAACATTTTTTCCATGATAAATTGGAACTTCTTCAATTTGTCTTACTCTTCCAGAAAAAATTAACAACATCCTTAATCATACGCAAAAACCCTTTGGATTTTAACACCCACATTAAACTTCCTGAACAATTTTAAGAAAACATTTAAATTTTCTAAATTTATTAGTAAAACATTTGCGCCCATTTTCTCGCCATCGTATTTTTCAACCAACCCTAAATATTTCTTTCCATAGTGAGAATAACCAAAAAGATTTTTGTTAAGCATGACCCTCTTTGAGTTATCTTTAATACCCTTCCAATACAAAATACCTTTGGTCTTTCCACTTTTAAGATTAGGTGTATACTTCTGGTAAAGAATTATAGAACTTCCAAGCATGCTATCTTTAAGTTTCCACTTATCTAAAACACCAACGGAAACACTTAATTCATTTTCCACTCCAAGAGATTTCCAATAATTCTTAAATTTAGAAGAAGAATAAAATCTATCAACAATTTTTTGTGCTTCTGCTTCAATCTTTTTTGTTTCAGTCTCTGCAAAAACATCAATAAAAATATCAACATCGCTTTTTTTAGTAGCTTCTTCCCGTGCCACACTCCCAAACAGAATTATTTCCTTTATATCTTCCAGTGACTTAAAATTTTGCATTAAAAAAGAAACAAAATCGTAAGCATAAGCTTTTAATTCCATTTTAATCCCTTGCTTTCAAACAATTTTTTAATTTTGTTAAATGAATCCAAAAAATCATTTATATCTTCAACATCTTGCTGTTTTCCATAACAAAGATAATTTCTTTTTGCCTCTATCTTGTTAAGCAAAGAAATTATTTCTTCTTTATCCTCAAAATAAAAAGGCAATTTTTCACCAGCTTTTTTTATAGAAGTAAACCATTCATGTTTTAGGGTTGTTCCAGGATTTATTAAATTAAGTTTATGTAAAAAAACTTCTAACATTTCAGTTGCAGCAACCGAAACATTGAAAGCAAGATTTCTTTGTCTTTCTTGCAGCCCTTTCTCAATACATTCTTTTATAACTTCCAAACTTTCATTGATATTTCTTAAATGATCTTCTATCTTCATAACTCTTAAAAGAAATAATTATTTATAAATCTTTAGTTTCATCTGTAACTATTTCTTAGCTTCATTTGTAACTAATGTCTTCTATAACCTACAACATTTTTTCCGTGATAAATTGGAACTTCAGCGCTTGTTTTTTGATTTCCTGCAGAAATTAAAACAATTCCTAGCATCAAGGCAGCTAATCCTCCAATCATTAAATAATTTGACGGCACATCTTTAAGAAAAGTTAATTGTGAATTAATCGGACCAACACCTGCAGCAATAACTAGCAAGCCAACCAAAACAAGTAAATAACCAATCACCTTTGACATGAATAAATTAAAAAATCTATATATATAAACTTTTTTATAACCCTATTCATTGCTTTAACTATGGCACTTCCAAAAGAACAAATTGAACAAGTAAAAAATCAACTAATTGGGCAAATAGAGTCAACTTTCCCAAAAGAACGAAAAGACAAAGCAATTTCCCAAATAGCTTCAATGAATGAAGAAGAACTGGAGCAATTCTTGATTCAAAATAAACTGATAAAAACAAACCCAGAATCAGTCGAAGAAGAAACAAAAGTCTTCCGTTTAATAGTAGAGGGAAAAATTCCCTCAACAAAAATTGCAGAAAACAAAGATGCAATAGCAGTCTTAGAAATAAACCCGATTTCAGAGGGCCACACATTAATAATTCCAAAATCCCTAGCTAATTCATCTAAAGAACTGACAAAGTCAACATTCGATTTGGCCAACGAAATAAAAGAAAAACTTGAGGCAGCATTCTCGCCTAAAGAAGTAAAGATAATCTCGACAAATTCATTCGGCGAAGAGATAATAAACTTAATTCCAATCTACAAAAACGAAAACCTAAATTCTGAAAGAAGCCACCTTGAAAAGCATGAACTGAAAAAATTAAAAGAAGAAATTGAGAACACTAAGGTAAAAGAAAAGGAAATAAAAAAAGAAAAACCAAAACCTAAGAAAATTATTACAGATAAAAATACCTGGCTCCCAAGAAGAAAACCTTAACTTTTCAATCTAAGTTTTTTCACAAATTCTTTTCCCTTAACTTTCTCAAGCCGTTCATAAAACTCTTTTGATTTCATAATTTGCGCGTCAACTAACTTATTAACTTCCTTCCTTGCAATAGCAGGATTCTTTTTAGTAAATCCAGCCCACCTTTCAACTTGCTCCATATGGCTTTTATCTCTTGGCATTTAATCTGTATCTCCTTATCATTTTTTTAACATCATTGATTAATTCTTCACTTATTTCATCTTCATAAATTTTCCTCAAATGTCTCGCATCTTCCATATCTTTATCGGATTTTAACAATTCTTCTTTGAATGCTATGTTCATTTCTATAGAAGAAAACCAAACATCCAATCCGGTAAGCGGAAGTTTAACTCTTGAACTTAACTGCAATTCATCTATTTCGTCTTTCGCAAATTTTAATTCCATTTCCGGCAAATACTCTCCTTTTCGCACATATCTAACGCTGTCTTTTTTTATTAAATAGTCATAAATTTCTTCGGCCTTTGGTGACTGAATGCATTCAAAACCCTTTTTTTCCAAATCTCTATTTAATAATCTAAATCTTTCTAAAGGCAATTTCTCTATTATCATGTCCACATCCTCTGTTCCCCTTGAACGCCCGTGAGAAATTGAAACAAAACCCGAGACAATTATATACTTGCAATGCTTTTCAACAACTTCACAGAAGTCAATCACAAAGTTATCTATTATATTCCTGTCAGATATTTCACGTTTCATCAGCCATTATAGCCATTAAACTTTATATCCTTTTCTCTAAAAAAAGAAAACTCCATTAAAATAAAAGATCCATACTAACCAAGATAAATAAGCCAACAAAAAGACCGGGACAAACGGAATTCCTTGCCTTATCTTAATTTTTTTAAAATGTTTCTTCAATAACTTTATATCTTCTTTTGATAAGCCCTCCCAATTTGCTTTCACGTATTTCTTCCCAGAACGAACGTTCTCATAAAGCCAATCCCCTTCTACAAGTTCGCCAACTTTGACAACTTTAATCATGCAGCTTTCATCTACTGATTTCGCAAATACAAAAAGATAAGGTATTAAAAAAACCAAAACACCAAGATAAAAAAACAAATCAAACCAAAAGCCCAAAATCATAATAACTAATCCAATGGAAAGTAAAGCAAAGACAAACTTCTTATTTTTCGTAAATTGAATTTTATAATTTTTCTTGAAGCCCTTAAAATTATTTAACATTAAATAAAAACTCCACATCAAACCATAAAGCGAACCAATAACAAAAAAAGTAATAAAAAATCCTAGAACTAAATTTAAATTGGAATAAAAATCACTATAAAAAGGAATTATCGTTCCTAGAGCAATCATAAGTTTCGCGTCGCCGCCAGCAAACAATCTTGAATAATAAAACAAATTAGCCAAAGCAAAGAAAATCCCAAGCCATATCACTCCTTGATAAAAGAAATTAAATCCTATGCCCGAATAAAAAGAATAAAAAAATCTTAAGCCCAAAGCAAAAATTATCAAAGCAAAATTAAGCCAGTTTGCAACTTCATGCTTTCTCCAATCATGAACAGCAGCAAAAACCAGCGCAATAAAACCTAAAATCAAAATTCCTATAACCTCTTCCATAAGCTATGTTTGTGAAATAACTTTTTAAAATATCTGTTAAATTAAAAACAAAAAGGGGAATAAATTAAAATATTTATATGAAAGGATAGATAGAAAGATAATAAATAAAAAATTATTCAATGATGTTCAAAAGAAGATTGAATTTACCCAAACACAACCAAAACATTTATAAATAGTACGTACTATATACGTATATGCAATCACAATTTATTCATAAAGTCTCAAAAGGAAGCAGATTTAATCAGATTTATATTCCAAAAGAAGCAAAAGATTTTGAAGTTGGAGATATTGTGCAAGTTCGACTACTAAAAAAACATTATAAACTTTACTATTCAAATAACTTAAAGATTTCAGAGTTTAAAGAAAAGCTAATTTTAGACATTTTCTCATTCTTAAGTCAATTTAAAGAAATATCTCAAATTTTTATATTTGGCTCATTTCTTACTAAAAGAGAAGATTACAATGATATTGATATATTAATAATCTCAGATAAAGAAAAGATAGAACAAGATATTTACGAAAGTCTTATTAACAAGTTTAATCTTAAATTTCATATTATTTCTATATCTGAAAGGCAACTTAATTATCTAGTTCATACTTGCCCTATGACCAGAAGCATGCTATATTCGTTTGTTTCTAATAAGGAATTCTCACTTCCTTCTGAGACAAGATTAGACAAAAACCATATTAAATTTCTTTTAATGATGCCAGAAGATTTATTGAATATTAAAATAAATTCAAAGATTTATTATGATAATATAAGGAGATTAATAACAATTGAAAGGTTTTTAGAGAAGAAAGATGCAAATCCATTGGAAATAAATAAGGAATTAGAAAGGGTTTTGGAGAAGAATATTTTAAAATTAACTAAAGATAATGAAAGCATCAATGAAAATATCCTAAGAAAATTAAAAAAAGTAATAAAAAATAAATTAAACAATATCAATAAAAAAATCAAATGAATAAGAGAAGAGTTATAGGTGAATTGACAACTCTCATGGCAAATGCTCTAAGGCACAGAATTGGAAGCATTGTTAATTCAAATGAAATTTATGCTCAAAAATATGAAAAAGATGCTGAAATTTTATTAAAAGAAGCAATGAAAGTTTCATTGCAAGTAAATTGGAATCAATACGATAAAAACAAAATCAAAGAAGATCTAAAAAAGAAACTCCAATTGGAATTAGAAAAAGCAGATTTCCTTAATGAAAAGAAATTTGAAATCTTAGATAAAGAAATAGATAAAGTGTTGAGAGATCTTGATTTGGATTTATAAAAGATTATTTTTTATCCGCGTCAGAAGAAAAACTCATCACTCTTTTTCCTCCACCTAGCTTGTAAGGATGTTTCTTGTTTTCCTTGAACTTTCTCTTTCTTTTATTTCGCGTTTCAACATCACCACGTGCCATAACAAATTAAATTAAAAGAAGTTTAAATAAATTTGGAATTAACAAAAATCTACTAATTATTATAATCTAAGCAGCTGGAACCTTAGGATTCCACACACTTACAGGTTTACCATTAATTTGAACACTCTCCCCTAATTTCATTTCCGTAATCTGTGACTTTATTCTTTGGGTTTGTGTATCAGGATTACAAGGAATAGGGGCCTGAGCACTATTTTCAAACTTAAAACCTTCATTAGTAACACCATAATCACAAGTCACATACTTATTCTTCCCAATTTCTCTTATTTGATTACAATAACTATCTACTGAATTAGGATTAGAAACTAAATTACATGCTTGAGTAACTATTTCTACTTTTCCAGGAATATTTTGACCTATATTCTCTGCAAAACCTTTACCTTGAAAAATAAAAAAAAGAAGAACTCCCAAAACAACTAAACTAACAACCCATATAACAATATTAGATGATTCAAGTTCAGCACCCTTTTTATCCCATCTTTTAATCATTAACAAATTAACTTCTTTCATTTTATAAATCTTTCTCAAACTTTAGGTATATCTTCTATTGAATTCAAATCGCTGTTATAAACAACATTCAAATCATCCGAAACATAATCAAACTCCGAATTAATTAAAACAGAAACTTTATCATCCTTAAAGCTAACTTCAAAATTCCCTGCCTTAATTTTATTTTGCAAATTGGTTAAGTAATCCTCTTTAAAATTGTAAGTAGCAAAAATATTCTGCAAATTCTTCTTCACATTATTCTGAACATAATTTTTAATGAACACTGAATCAACACTTCCTTTAGCTTTCGCTTCATTATACAAATTAGTAACTGCGCTTTCAAGCGCGTTATCTAAATAAAACTGCGCCAAGTCCTTTTGCGAATAAACTGAATTTAATAAATTAACATCCACAATCTTTCCTTCAATTTTACTATTGCTTGTAGAAAAACTGAAAAGTGCCGCACCAAACAAAATCAAAACAAGCATTACAAAAACAACAATCCACAAGCTTCCTTTTTTTCCGTTCAACAATTTGTCATCCTCCCAACTTTAACAGTTATCTTTTTATCCCCTAAATAATCAACTTCAGAATAATATTGCGCTTCATAACTACTCGGCCCGTGCTGAAACGTTTTTCCATCCTTGTCAATATAAATATTATAACAGCTGAAATCTCCAAAGAAACTTTTTACATTATTTCTCAAATCGTCTTCGCTAATCTTACCATCGTAATACTGCAAAAGCAACTCTTTCCCAGTCAAACCAGAATTAAAACGATTATTCAAAAAACCTAATAACTTCGCTTGGCTATCAAAAACAAGATAAACATTTTTATCAAGAGGATTTTTTATTTCATTTGGATCAGCAATTTTCCCAGTCGCCATATAAGAAACAAAAACAAGATAAATAATGATTGCAACAAAAATAATTACAAATGCTGGAAACCAAGTTATAACATCCCCAAGTTGCGAGCGTTTTGAATTTACTATCTTTTTATTAAATAATAAATTCAAGGCGGGAGTCGAGCGCTTTGACATTCTCCTCATAATTTTACTTTGCCTCCTTCTTGATTCGATGCTGTTAAAATTTTTATTTCTCCAAGATTGCTTGCATCATAATAAACTCTTTTGTTAAAATCATTGCAAATAGAAATATGCTTTGCAGTAATCCCGCTTGAAATAGGGCAGTCGGCCTCTTTAGAAGAATCCCCCACTATAATAGGTTCTCTT
>JBBSYJ010000040.1:17666-19535 GCA_038045305.1 Nanobdellota archaeon
TGAAATAGGGCAGTCGGCCTCTTTAGAAGAATCCCCCACTATAATAGGTTCTCTTAAGTCCTTTCCGTCGGAATCCAAAATCAGAACCTTAACAAAATAATCGCTTCCTTTTCCAAAAATTGTAGGATCTAAGTTGCAATCCTTCAAAACATCAATCGTTTTAAAATTACCAACTAAATTATTTCCATCGATGAAACAATTCTGAACTTGTTTGTTTAATATTTCCGCTTCATAATTCCTTACGTCAACACTTGCAGAATAAAAGATTATAATTCCGGCACTAACAGCAACTCCTACAATTACCAAAATCGCAAACCACCAAACTGAAAGTAACTTTTCTCCAGCACGTTTATTCATTTTTCCTCCTTTAAAACATCTTTGATGTTTTTCACATTTATCACAAATTTATCCCCAACAAACCCAGAACTGACATCATAATTTGTAAAGAATTTATAAGTATAGCCTCCACTCGACGATAATTTAACAATAACTTCATTCGTGTTCGTATCAATCTTAACAAATTCCCCATTAAATTTATTTTTTTGCGCAATTGCGAGCGCATCAGCCATATTAATTGTTAATTTCATTCCGGGCTGCGCATTATCTAATAGCAACCCTATTTCTTTCGCGTATGACTGCTCATAAACCAAAGCCCCCGTCGAAGAAGTATAAATGAACAAAAGTAAAATTCCAAAGAAAGCCAAATTTAAAATTAAAAAAAATATATTTGAATATATAGGACTATCACCCTTTTTTCCTGATAAGGAAAACGAGCGAACAAGGTGAGCTCTTTTCATCATCTTAATTAATGCTCTCAATAACTCCGCAATATTTCTTTAATTCTTCAACATTATAATTTATTGTTCTTACCGCGCTGCACCCACTCCGTTCCGTGCCGCCATAAGTTAAATCCCCACAATATCCAGAAGCGACAGCTTGATTGTAATAAACACTTCCCGCTTGATAAGCCCCCCCAATAGCAACTGTAACCCATGTAACTGGACTTGTGATTAAACTTCCAAAGACGCTTACCGTCTTAACAGGGGCAATAAATAAACTTCCAAGAGTAGCAATTCCCAAAGCATTCAAATCATTTTTATAAACACTCCAAACACTTTCAGGAGCAGAAATTTGCATGAACACCACAGCAAGTTCCTTTGAAGAGTCCCCTGTCTTATCTAAAGGAGCGGTCCGTATATTAACATTTTCAGAAGAAATTGGAATTTTTTCTGTTCCACTATCTTCTTTTACCTCAATAGTCTGGCTCTTTACTTCCCGATTTAAATTTGAAGGCAACTGCAATCTTATAGGAGAACCCCCGGTTAAATATTCATAATAAGAAATCTCTTGCCCCGGCGCCTTATGAGTTAACATATAATTCAAAACATTCACGTTATTCAAGTCCTCTTTTTTTATCCCTACTTTTTCTAATTCGGCCGTATTAAAAGCAATTCGAGAACATATAACACACGTCGGATAAACCGCACCCAAACTATAATCATTTGCTAATTTCTGCGAAAATAAAGAAACTTTACCTTCCCCCATCATCTTCCAGCACTCAACGACATCTTTAGAAATCGTCTGCGCAATTTGGTCTGTATTTGTTGTCTTAATATTATTAACACTATCCGCGCCTTTAAAACCCAAGCAATCTCCTCCAATACAATCTTTTTGCGTCTGGCATTTCAAAGGAACATACCCTTGAACCGTCTCCGGCGCAGTCGCTCGTAAAACAACTGAAGTATGACACGTCTGCGTATCAACATTCCCGCTCCAATTCAATTGATAATAAAAAAACAGCAAAATTCCTAAAGATAAGATTAAAAGAATAATTCCCACTAAAGGCCCGTAAAGGATACTTCCTCTTTT
>JBBSYJ010000040.1:19635-31237 GCA_038045305.1 Nanobdellota archaeon
TTAAGTAAAAAATAAACTCCGGCTCCGGCAATTATAAAAAAAACAAGCCATAAAATAATCCATCCAATATCACTATACTGGCCTTTACTATTTCGTTTTTGAGTTAAAAAAGATTTCATAGTCCTTGCCTCCGACATTTATTTTTTTGGTTATGGGTGTACCACTAAAAGCCCCGCTGTTAAAATCGCCGTAGCTGAAAACATCTGCTCGTTGTCCTGTAGATAAATCACTCACATAAAAAATAATATTAATCGAATTCGTACTTGAAAAACTATCAAGCGCTTTTGTTAATGCATCATGCAATCCACCATCCTTATTTGGTATATAACTATAAAGAATGTCCTGAAGACTTTTGCCAGAAACGCTTGTCGAAAGAATTTGATCTAGATAATTATTATTCCCACTTAAAGAACCTTTACTCGATTCAATAGTCACAATCCCATTTTTCTTAGAAACAAACAAATCCAATATATTAATTTTTATTCCTGTAGTAAGTTCTAACGTCGGATTAACCTCATAATTTAAAACTTGACAAACACCAGAATTACAATTTGCCCAATCAGGGAAGGCGTCTCCTTTATGCTCTGTAGGACAAACACACAAACACGATTTTCCAGAACACTTTGTTGAAGGAGTCGAAACAAGTTCTAAATTAGAAATATCTTTTTTGTAATAAATAATTTTCCATTCGCTAGGCGCAGTTATCAAAACATCCTTACTTCCACCATCTTGCAAATTATTTGCTTCTCTGATTATCTCATCCAAGCTCGCTTTCGCTTGCTCAATTTCTGTTTTATTGTTAAAAATTCCATAAAGTGAAACAGCCAAATAAAAAAGCGCTAAAATTCCTATAACTGCAATTATAATCTTTACCGTCTCACCAGGAAGAATGCCTTCACCTTCGCCTTTCTTCCCATTTATTATTCTCATTTTACAAACAAATCATTTGGTTTAGTTTTTTCAAAATAAATAAAATCAACTTCACTATTATCAGACGGATCAGTCAATGAAAGAACTTTCAAATTAGCTCCTTGAGTAATAGTTGAGATAGTAAATCCATAACTATCTTCATAATTTATGGAAGTCTCAGAATTAAGATTAACAGTGCCTTCAGATAAAAATTTAAGCCAGGAGGAATAATAATTTAAAACATAAGGAACAAGAGAATTATCCAAACCGGTTACGTCCCCATATTTAGAAACTAAACAATTAATAGAAGCAGAATCAAAGTCAGAACCAACATTACATGATTTAAAATTATTGCTCAAAAATTGAGCCGCCAAATTAAGCTGATTATCAACTCCAAGCAATTCAGAATTACTTAACCCTTTTTGCTCATAACCCATAAAATAATCAATATCCTTAGCTGTTTGTGTTAAAGTTCCAACACCCGATTCAACATGAGAAACCGCCACAAGCAAAGCAGTAAATTCAACTTGATTTAAAGAGCCATGATATTTCGATGATGCTGAATCAAAATTTGGTTTATATTTATTGTAATAAGGCACATAAATATTTATTACCGTATCCGAAAGTGGTACAGATTGTTCTGAACTGATAATTTTCCAATCCTTTGGTATTTCCGACTTTCTTATTATATATCCCTTAGCTAAAATTTCAATACTATCACTCCTGCAGATTATATTATTAACATTCAAAATTTGCGCGCCATCTAAATATCTTAAATCACTTCTTAAATTAAGAATCACAGAATTTTTCTCAGAGTTATAAAAAACATTATTATCAATATCTATTTGAGAATTTTTAATTGATCCTATTAAAGGATCTTTACTTAATATAGATCCATCATCAAAATAAATAACATTTCCATCTAAATAAAATCTTTGATAAGAAGGATTATCGCAACTAGTCGAGGCCGGCTTCGCGCACTTCAAGATCTGCTCGCCATTAACTCGCCCGACAAAAACATTGCAATTTAATGCCCTAAGTTGGTCTTTTGTAAAGCTAGTCACAAGCTGATCCCCTTGCTGCTGTGAGTATCCTGGCAAATTCTTTATCCATATAAATATAGTTCCTTTAAAAAAATAAATTAACCCGGATAAAACAATAAGTAAAACAACCAAAACTAAAATCCAATTTATGGTCTTGTCACTAGTAACATCTCCTCTCTTATTTTTCATTTAACCACCAAAACCAAAAAGATTATTAAATTTATCAGCAATCCCAGATAATGTGCCTCCAAAAAAGAAATATCCAGTAACCATTAAAACTAAAACAACAACAGCAATAATTAACCAAGCTAAAGCATCAGATTCAAGCCCCTTTTTCCCAAGAATATTAATCATAACAAAAATAAAATTCCAACTTTAATAAACTTAACTAGTCAACCCACCAAGAACAACTGCTGAAAGGAAATACAAAGCCAGCGTCGAAACCATCGCTATAACAAAATAAATCAAAATTCCTAACGAAAGATTCTTTCCCGTTTTGTTTGTTGTTTCAAGTTTGTCCTCACCTGAATCAATCGTCACTAAAGCGGAAGTCAAGATGAAAATTATTTCAATTAAATAAATTCCAACAATAATCTGTAAATAATAAGGCGGAATCATTTTAGTAACTTGGAAAATTTGCAAAATATTTTCTAAATTTCCAAAGGCAGTATTCCCAGTAAACTGGCCCAAATCTAATTTTGTTAAAATCGCAGTAATCATGCTAGCAAGACCAACAACAATTCCTGAAAGCAAAGGAGCAAGGAAAGTCATATTGCTTTTCATATCGGAAATTATTTCAGCCAATAAATCCCTTAATCTATCAGTTATCTTTTTAATATTTTTAACATACTCTGAAATGCTCATAAGAGAAATTGCCGCAATTTTCAAACCCTTTTTAGACGACTCTATAAGAATTCTCATAGACGTTGCAATAAGGTCAGACGGATAGTCAATCAAAGCCCCTCTCTGTCTGTCAAAAATCGCTCTATCAACACTCATACCCCCTTGCCTTATATTGTAATCAACTTTGCGGAAAAAGTCCTCAGTCATTAAACCGCGCGCGGACTCTGCAACTTTCCCAAAAACCAATTCAGGAGGCACCCCATTTCCAAGTCGATTACCTAACTGAAATAAAGAATTATTGAACTCATCTTCAAGTTGTTTTGTTCTGTCTCTTTCCTTAATCAAAAGTTTTGTCTTTTCAGAATAAGCAATTGAAAAAAATAATGCAATTCCTAACGGAACAAACATTCCCAAAAGTAAAGCCCCTATTCCAAAAGGTCCGGCATACCCGTCAGCAACTTGCCTGAAATCAAATAATTTATCATTGCCCAAAAATCCTAAACCCAACTCAGTAAAGCTATAGTCCCTCTGCAAGCCCAACCAATTAGGAATTGGAGTATATTGGAATATCAAAGGCAAAAATCCCAAGAATAACAAAGGAAAACAAATCAAAAACGCAATAAAATACGGCTTCTTGCTTATATAACTCGAGTAATATGGATTTTGTTCTAATAATGTCGTCTCTCCATAACCCCCAGGCCTCATAAACAGAACTTTATCAACAAGATAAAAAACCAAAAAAGGAACTATCAAATTAAACAAAATAAGAATATGAATCCACTTAATATAATCCCCAATCATTGCCGAAGCCAAAGGCAAAAGTGCTAGCCCTAAAGTTGGTAAAACAACTCCAAGCATGTAAACATTCGTCAGAGGTGAACGAACATCATGTGTAAATCTAAGCATCTTATCATAAACCCCATCAAGAATAACTTGTAATGATTTTTCTAAAGTGTCAATTCTGCGCGCTTCATCTGGTTCATACAAACTTGATTCAATTAAATGAAAACTTTCAATAAATTCAGTAGAATAGTCCCTCCACGTTTCCAAATAATTATCCAAACTTTCTTTTATCGTGCTAAACCTTCCTACTTCAACATCATAAAAAACCTTCTTAAAATCCAAAGATAAAGGTGGTTCCAAATGTTCCGACGCAAAAGCAACAGCCTTTTCCAAATTAGCAGTATGCCTCATATAAACCACAAGATACAAAATAGCGGGAACCATTTGCGAAGACGCTTTAAGTCGCCACTTATTTGCAAGCCGTTTAGGATATCCAGAAACATAATAATACAAGAATAAAGAAAACACCGTAGATAAAATAAAAAATAAATACGGAAAGGCAGAAAAAATCCCTGCAAGTGACGTCCCGCCATTAATCAAGGCAACAGCAATAGAAGCAATAAATCCTAAAAAGAAAACTCCAAGAAAAGTCATAACTGATAACGTTAAAGCTTGCCACGGCTCTACATCAAGATGCGCAATCTCAAGTTGTCTTTGAACTCTGTCAGCGTCATTTTTTGAAATATTAATTTTTATTACGCTTCCAAGAGAATTGCACCACTTTTCATACCTCGTCAGCTCTGGCGCCATTTCTTCCTTGAACGTAACATAAGCATTGCTGTAATTTCCCCCGCTTCCCGAGTCCGTTTGAATTTGGTTTTCAATTTCAGCGCCATACTTTCTTAAAACATCATTAACATCCGAATTTCCAGCCATATTCAACTCTTTAAAACATTTCTAATGTTTTTGTTTTCCTCTTTTAATTCAATAAAAAAGAAAAATATTCTTAATAAATCTTTGGAGATACTTTAAATAAATCAAAGCTTACTCTTCTCTTCTTCAATATCTTTATCCATTCTTGCAATCTCTCTTTCCCAATAGTCAACTAAATTATAATCTTTCCCTTCATAACTTGCAATCTTATCTCTATGCTTTTCTTTTTGTTCTTCTAAACTCCTTATCTTTTTCAGCCTCTTTTTCTTATCCATTTTTCCTGTTCCTTTAATTTTTTAAGAATATAATCATAAACAATTCGTGCTTCCGAAACGCTAACAAAATTCTTTATCTTAACCTTGTCTTTTGATTCTAAATAACTATCATATAATTTCCTGGAGCCGGTAAGTTTCTTAACCAATGTTATAAATTCCTTATTAGAATAGGATTTTTTCCTCATCAAACATTCCACAATGTAAGTTTCCCTTAATCTTAACCCCAAAGAGTATAAAATTCCCTCAGATGCCCCACTTTCTAAATCTTCAGATAGGCCTATCAAACCCATAACAACTTTAAGAGCGGACTTAGTAGTCTCAATATGAAAACTTAAATTCTTTCTTGTCAAAGAAGTATTAATATAATTTTTTATCAATTCTCTATTAATCAAAGTACTAGCTTCTCTCACCATAGGCAGCAAAGGAAGAATATTGTCTTTCAAAGAGTTTTCAACATTTTCTTTGGAAACCATGATTATTTCGTATTTCCCTTTCTTAATTATCTTATCAATCCCATCAGTAATGACTAAAATATCCACATCGCTTCTTTCGGTCTGCTCCCCTCTCGCATAACTTCCTACTAAATAAACTCCTAGAATCTTATCTAAATAATCATCCAGAATTTCCAAAACATCATGCTTAATGCTAATCGGTTTCTCAATTAACTCAACCCTAACTTTGCCTCCATACCATCTTCTAGGAAGAACGACGCCCGCGCCATTCCCAACTTTCACAGTTTCCTTAACTAATACTTCTGTCATAGTTATAACATTGTTATAACATTTATAAATTTAAGCCCACTTATTGGGGCATAATTTATTTTGGGGTATTAAAAAGATGGGTATAGAGTAAGAAATTAATGGATTTACTTAATTCTCTCAGATGAAATGACCTTAGATATCATTGATAAATAAAGAAGCAAATATCCAACTGCTAAGATTCCGCCCATAACTAAAGAATAAACAAAAATTCCAATTATTTCTAAACCAATTCCATATTTAGAATAAACCATAAATAATGTAATAAAAATTGTCAAGAATCCATGTACAAAACCAATCAAAATGCTAAATACTAAGAAAATCCAATTTTTATTTACTCTTTTAATTAAAAAATTATATCCTTGAATAATAAAAGCAGATAAAAGCAGAGAGGTAAATGGAACAATAACTATAAAATTTAATGCATCGGTTGTGAATCTCCCATTCAAAGAGAAGATTAGAACTAACAAAAATTGTAGTATTGTCGTTATAATAGAAAGGGGGATTAATCTCTTTCTATACTCTGATTTTATAAAAATAGAACTAATGACAAATATCAGAGAAAAAACTAAAGCAAATAAAATAACTTTAGGTAAAAACCATAAAAGCCAATTTGATTCAATCAATGGACCAGCAAATGTAAAACAATCATCTTTGTCTTTTCCAGTTAAGAGACTACAAGAAGTGGAATCTTTTGAAATGATTGAGGTATAAATATAGCATGTAGGTTTATCTAAAAAGAAATTTTGATAATTTGTTTCATATTTGACATTATCACATAAAGTATAATCTTTTTTCGCAATTGCAAAACCAGTAAAACACACATCAGTTTTAAATTCAAGGTTTGTATCATAATCTAATTCTTCTGGAGAAAATTTTCCGCAAATAGATTCGCCCCAACCCTTGCTCAAAAAACCTTTATAACATAATTCAAGAGAATAAATATCATCGAACATAGAATATCCAGCACTTCCATCAATATTAATATTTATAGGACAACTTGTGTTATATAGAGGCACTGGTTCCGGAACAATTTGAGATTCAAGAATTGTAGGATCTTGTGCTAACACATTAAAACTCATTGTAAGAAGCAGAAATATAAAAATAAATCTAATATTGTCTTTCTTCATTTACCTTCAAAGAAGAGATTACTTAAAAAACTATTTATGCAATAACTTTTATCATAAATAATCAAATCTTCTTCCCCTTCACCTTACTTCCATCATCCATTTCTGCCATCCGATGAAAACGAAGTTTTCGAAGCAAGCAAAATTTATTTTGCGTCCGACAAAAACGAATTTTTTGGAGCTATGAAAGAGTTGGTTAAACTTTCTTCTTTTTTATTTCTTGATTTAACCAACTCTGCCATTTATTAAAAACCAAATCCCCCACCGGCAAACCAACTTCTTGCCTAACTTCGTCAGAAATCTTATGAAACTGATCATTTGACAAAGTATTAAATTCTGCTTCAAGCATATCTTTCATTCCAGCAGATGCAGCAACGCGCACTGTTTCTTCTTTTATTCTTGAACGCAATAAAACGTTATCCCAAATTGCATCCCAATTTCCAGCCCATCCCTTGACATTTGACGCAATGTCTTTCAAAATTTCAGAGTCACCATTAATCAAATCGTCCGTCGGCTCGAGTTCATCTTTCTCTACATTATACTTAAACAAATCAACAAACCCCCTTTCTTCTAAAGGATCATTCTTCCATTCTTTTCTTATTTCAGAAATTTGTAAAAGTCGCCTTACTGAATGCAAACCATCTGATGTCTTTATTGGATTCGCGACAGCAATTATGTCAGTCGCCTTAAACGACGTCGCCGGAACTCCTAAGTCATTTACAACCCTATCAAAAACCGCGTAGGGGGATGCCCCGTGAATCGTTCCAGCAACAACATTTGCCAAAGCGCCAACCCTCATCGCCTCATAAAGCGCTTTCGCTTCTTCACTCCTTACTTCGCCAACAATCAACGAAGAATCACCTAAACGAAGAGAAGTTCTTATTCCATCATCTGCAGAAACCTCTGTCGTCGTCCTCAAAAGCGCAGAACGAACTTTCATTCTTAAAATATCATAATTAAGTTTTCTCAAACTTTCAACAGGAAGTTCAAGAGTATCTTCAATAACAATAATTCTATACTTTGGCATAATTTCCAGCATTAAACTTCCTAACAAAGATGTCTTACCAGACGAACGCGTTCCTGCAACCAATAAAGTTCTCGAACCATCAATTAAAAAACTCATCAATCCAGCAGCAAGAGGATTAATCATTTTATTTTGTATAAACAATGGCAAAGTCCACGGATTGTCTCTATGTCTACGCAAAGCAAAACTAAGACCATCTGGAGATAATGGCTCTTGAATTATTGCAACTCTTGAACGCATTTTGCCTACGCTAATTTGTGTGTCAAGAATAGGATTTGCCTCGTCAAGCGGCCTTCCCGAAATTAATCTGAATTTTGCAGCCCACGAATTTGCATCCTCCCCGCTCGGAAGAATATTTGTAATACACTCGTCATATTTATTATGCCTCACAAAAATAGGCGTCTGTGAAATAGGAGCATTAAGGGAAATATCTTGTAAATTTTCATCTTGCAATAAAACTTCAATTAATCCAAAACCAATTGTATGTCGCACAAGAATCATAGCAAGTTTGTTCAAGTCCTCATAACTAAGCTGCACACTTTTGCTTTGCGCCAAATCCCTTATCAAATCGCGCGAGATATTAAAAAAAACTTGTCTCGTTCTGTCCGGATCGTTGTACTCTTGCGCTTTTGGTTGATGTTGCATCAATACTCCTCGTGCAAGGTTAAGCAAACTATCATAATTCTCATCTAAGCTGCTTTCAGGCGGACTCAAATAATAAATTAATTTCGATTCGCCTTTATTTTTTAAAATAGTCACAAGAGTGTTCTCTTCCCCGATCTGATACTGGTCAATTATTTCACTATCTTCCGGCAGCGCAGCAACAAGACGTGTAAAAGTAAAATTTGGGATAATATCCGGGCTGAAAATCTTATTATAAATTTCTCTTTCACCTTTCCTATAATCCTCCAAATAAGGCGTCGCACTTTTTATAATCGCAGAACTTTCAATTATCTTTATAATCTTTTCAAGAAAACTAATATAATTTAAGCAGTCCGCCTTGCATTGTGGCTCAACTTTTCCTAAAGTTATTTCTGCTTCAATATAAATTCTTTTCAATTCATAATAAGCGGCAATAGGATCTTGCCTCAGCAAAAACAAAAAAGAAAAAATATCATTATATCTTTGAGGGAAAAATTCAGGGCAGTTTAAGATTAATTTTCCTTGTGACAGAATTTTTTCTTGCTTCAAAAATAAAATATAAAACTGCGCAACTTCGAGAAGCATTGATGTTTTCTTGAAATCATAATTGTAACTTTTGCTCTGAACTAAAACAACTCGCGACGCGCTTGGATTTTCAATAAGCGCGTCTACAGCACGCTCCATAACTTTCGGATCTCCCGCCAAGTCCGGAACAAAACCAGCATTCTCATAATTTATATATAGAATATCTTCTCCACCTTCTCTTTCAATCTTTGTAGAATATAAAACTGCGTTAGCTCCAAACTGCATAATTTTTCACCTTTAAAACATTGTAAATGTTTTTGTTCAATCTCAACGAATAAAATCAATTTAATAAAGATTGTTGTCTTTTGGAAAAAGATAAAACAACGCAACAAAACAATTTTAAACTACCTAGCATTTAATTTCACATGGATGGTGAATATCAGGACTATTACGGGCCTTCTTCTGGCGACGCTGCAAAACTTAGGGACTTAGAAGAAAAACAGAGAATCCTTAAAGACCGGCTAATTTTAATTGGGGAAAATCTTGTTGAATTAAAAGAAGAAACAAGCGGCAAATTTTTAGAAATAAAAAAAGAGCTTCAAATATTAAAAACAAACATGGAAAGAATGATTTCATTTATTGAGTCATTCTCTTCGGAGATGGAGAACTTCGCGCGAAAAGATGATGTGGAGATTTTATCAAAGCAAGCAAAAATGTTCCAGCCATTGGAGTTAATAAAAAGAAGATGAAAATAATAAATAAAATTAAATTAAATATATGCAGTATCAGTCGAAGGCAATTAAAAGATACTGCCCTTCAGCGCTTCGAAGAAGGAGCGCGAGGAAAATCAAGGGGTGTCCTCGCATGGGTATTTTAGACCAAATAACACAAATGAAAAGAGAAGGAATGGAAGATGGGGATATAATTAGAAATCTTCAAGAGCAAGGAATTTCCCCCAGGCAAATTAACGATGCATTAAATCAAGCTCAAATTAAAGATGCTGTAAACGATTCTGGAATGAACATTCCAAGTATAGAGTCCTCAATGCCGCCTGCTCCAATGGAAAGCACTCAAGATTATTACGATTATGGCCAGCAAGCGCCACAAGAATATTCAGATCAAGCTCCTGACTATCAATCCCAGGACTACAACCCAAATTACGGAGCGCAGCAGGATTACCCACAGCAATCCTACTCCGACACAATAATAGAAATATCTGAGCAGGTCTTCCTTCAAAAATCAAAGAACATGCAAAAACAATTGGATGAAAACAACGAATTCATAAAACCTGCTAAAACACAACTAGAAAATTTAAACGCTCGATTAAAACGTGTGGAAGAAACAATTGACAAATTGCAGATAGCAATTCTTGACCGCGTAGGTTCTTATCAAGACACTCTCGGCTCTATAAAAAAAGAAATGTCAATGATGCAGGACTCATTTGGAAAATTAGTTGACTACAAAGTTAAAAATTCTGAACGTAAAGAAGAACGCGAAACTTCTCAAAAGAAATCTAAGAAATAATTTTAAAAATTTAAATTAATTAACTAATCTTTCTTTGATAATCCGCCGCCCAAATCTTCAAGGAACTTTCCTAAATGTTGTTTAGTGTTAGGTTGTGAATTAGAGCTGCCAACAATCACTCCAATGATTATTAAGAACACGACAATTCCGGCAACTAAAGGCCAATTAGCAGTCCACCAATAAGCTGCAGGCCATCCTAAGTCGTCTGCCGTCTGAACCAACACAATAATTATAATTATCGCTGCTATTCCTAAAAGAGTTAAATTCATCCAAGTTCTTCTCGGCATAAACATCCCTCCAAGAATTAATAAAACAAGCAAAACCGCAAGTCCGACTCCCAACTTAGGAAATATAACTGAGAAAAATTGTGGAACAACTTCAAATTGCAAAGCCATTAAACCAACTGTAAGCGCAATTATTCCAGGAATGCTTTTTGTATCTTGGAAAACTTTTACTTTAACAAGAATTGCATAAACCAAAGCGAATATTAAAAGAAAAGGAAGCGCGTATGCGAAAAAACCATTTTGTTCAAGTATACTTAAAAAATTTCCAATCTCGCCGCCATATAAACCATAATATGCCTGTACCACCATCTCTTCTAACATATTAAATTAACAATTCTTTATTTTAAAAACTCTTCGCTTCTCAATTTTTAAAAAATAATTTTATATTAATAGAACAAATTTACTTTCCTTCACCGCGCATTGCAACAGCCAAAGCTACTATTATTAGGGCAATAAAAATAAAATTTGTCCAGAAAGGAGAACTCCACGAACTGTAAAATAAAAAATTCCAAGGATCTCCTTTATCAATTCCAGTAGCCCACAAAGTCGCAATTATAACTGCAACAAGCACAACGCCGCCGACAGCCCACTTAACTTTATCACCGCTTAAAAAATCTGACTTCTCGCCGCCCGAGGCAAATCCCCAAAGCAAAAGAACCACAAACACTACAACCATTGCTACACTCAAAAATAAAATTAAATTAGTAACAACAAGCTTAGGATAAGCAACACCGACGAAAATCAAGCCGATAACAAAAGCCGTCAAGGCATCAATTTGTTTCTTGGCGCCGAGAACTTTTGTCTTTTGCAAAATTGCAAAAATTATAAAGAATACCAATAAAAACGGAAGAACAAACTGAGTAAGCACCCAGTTCTGTAATATTGTTTCTTGAGCCATAATAAAATATATACTTTCTTTATTTAAAAATGTT
>JBBSYJ010000040.1:31337-44996 GCA_038045305.1 Nanobdellota archaeon
AATTATATCAAATCTTCAGGCATCTCTTCTAAGTTCGACTCACCGCCGCTTGGAAGTGCTGCCTTATTTATAACCATAACATCGCTTATTGCCCTTACAAATTGATGAGGAACAATTACTCCTCGCGCACCGCCAATTAAAGACATTACACTGCCACCAACTCTTATTCTCCATCCGTCAACTTTATTCTCGTGCAAGTTCGCTTCCTCAACTTCCCCAAAGAAATCACCTGAATCTGTGTAAACTTTCAATCCTATAACTTCTGAAATTTTTCTAACTCTCATTTTATTTTCCTATAAATAAATTCTAACATATCCTATTTAAATACTTTTCCTTACACAAACATATAATTCAAAAAACAACAATTTTTATGCAGTATCGGTCGGAAGCAATTAAAAGATACTGCCTTTCAATATCTTGAGGAAGTTCGCGATTTCATCGGAGGCAATTAGAAATCGCCATTCAGTGTTTAGAGGAAGTTCGAAAGAAACCAGTGGGTGTCTTTCAAAGATAAACTTTTTAACTACACATAACATCCAAAATGCATGATTAATTTGAAGGAGTTGGGAGCAATTATTATTGTAACCATAATATTAGGTATAACTTTGAGCTTGCGGAGCAATTTTTCCGGACTTCAAGGCATTCTTATAATCTCATGCCTGATTTTTATTGTTATATTAATTAATGTTATTGCAAAAAAAGTTGTTTCCTTTTTCCTCGACGCTGAAACAGAAATTGATATATGGAAAAAAGAAAGAGTTGGCGCGCTTTATTTTATAGACATAATTCCTTTAACGACGCCTCACCCTTCCTACAAATTTAGAAATCCTATACCCTTAGGGATAATAATCCCAATATTAACCGCCCTTATTTCAATTGGTTATTTTGTCTGGATGGCTTGTTTAACTTTTGAAGTAAAGCCAAAAACTTACCGAGCAGCAAAAAGATACGGGCTTTACACTTTTTCAGAAATGACTGAATGGCACCTTGGTCTCATAGCCGCTTGGGGAATCGCGGCAAACCTTATTTTTGCAGTAATAGGGTATTTAATCGGCTTCGAAGAATTCGCGCGCCTGAATATTTACTTCGCCGCTTTCAACACAATTCCATTGTCAAATCTTGACGGAAATAAATTATTCTTTGGAAGTTTGATTCTATGGGCATTCTTCGCCGCGATAGTATTGATTGGAATCGGATACGCTTTAATAATATAAAATGAAAAAACTTAATCTCGGAAGCGGAAAAGATTATAGAAATGACTGGGTTAATATGGATATTCATTCTGATTTTAAAAAAGATGTAACTCATGATTTTAATAAATTTCCATATCCTTTTAAAGAAAACACTTTTGATTTGATAGAACTAAGATTTGTTTTTGAGCACTTAGAAAATCCTATTAGAGTTTTAAAAGAATTAATAAGGATAGGGAAAAATAATTGTAAAATAATAATCTTGACTTCTCACGCAAATTCTTATGCTCAATGGTCTGACTTGCAACACAGAAATCACATGAACGAGCATATCCTAGACGATTGGCAGTTGGAAGAATATGGATTAAAGAAAAATCTTAAACTTGTAAAATTCACTTGGGTCTGGGATAAATCAAACTGGTGGAAAAAATATATTCCCCTCAAAAGTTATTTAAAGATCTTTTTGAATGGGTTATATGATAATATGGGATTTGAATTAAAAGTACTGAAAGATA
Source organism: Nanobdellota archaeon (assembly GCA_038045305.1). Classification (GTDB taxonomy): domain Archaea; phylum Nanobdellota; class Nanobdellia; order Pacearchaeales; family GW2011-AR1; genus JAUSKC01. The sequence continues at coordinate 33,043 of JBBSYJ010000040.1, forward strand.
CAAATTCTAAAATATGAAAAAAAGATATTCAAAAAAAATCGCAGGGGCTTTTTCTTTAGCCGGATTTATTGGAAGTATTTTTTTCCTGAACTTTTCTTCAACAGGAAATATAATAATAAATGAAGCATCTAAAACAAATTCTGGCTTGATTTCATTAATTGGGGTTTGCCTCTTAATTTGCTCCGCAATTTTAGCAGCTCGCGCACTAAGATAATCACCAACAATTTTATAACTAACTTATCCTAATTAAAAAAATGAATTTCTTAAATAACATAACCCCGCGTGAATACCAAACAAAGATACTTGAAACATGCAAAATAAAGAATTGCTTGGTTGTTCTACCTACAGGTCTTGGAAAGACCTTGATCGCGCTCATGCTTGCAGTTGAAAGGCAAAAAAGCTTTCCAGGTGAAAAAGTCGTTTTTCTTGCTCCAACAAAACCGCTTGCAGAACAGCACTTGAATTATTTTAAGAAACACCTATCAGAAATGTATGGCGACTTGCAGTTATTTACAGGCGCAGTAAACCCTGAAACAAGAAAAAAGATATGGAAAACCGCTGATATAATTTTTTCAACGCCTCAATGTGTTGCAAACGATCTAAAAAAAGAACTTTACGATTTAAAGGGGGTCTGTTTATTAATTGAAGATGAAGCCCATAGATGTCTAAAAAATTATGATTACAATTACATCGCAAAAAATTATATTAAAAACTCCAACAATCCCCGCCTTCTCGGCTTAACCGCTTCCCCTGGCTCAGATCCAAGAAAAATAAAAGATATATGTAGAAATTTGTCAATAGAAGAAGTTGAACTGCGCAATCGTGAAAGCAATGATGTAAAGAACTATTTGCAAGAACTTGAATTTGAAAAAATTCTTCTTGACTTCCCCCCCGAATTCGAAGAAATGAGGCAGGTCTTAAAAAAGATTTATGATGAATATATTGAAACCCTTAGACGTTTAAACGTTCTTTATGGAATGGTTAATAAAATAACATTAATAGAACTCCAAAAAAAGATTATGGGAACCTTAGCGCGTCATCCTGGAAGCAACAATGCCGGCTATTTCGTCGCTGCAAGCGTGTGTGCGCAAGCAATAAAAATTCAGCACGCGCTTGAACTTTTAGAAACACAGACATTGGAAACCTTTTCTATTTACTTAAAAGAACTTGTCAAACAATCAGATAATAAAAAATCGCGGGGCGTTGTAAAACTTGTTTCAAAACCAGAATTTAATTTTGTTTTTTCCAGAGCGCTAGAACTCCTTGCAAAAGGGGTCGAACATCCCAAACTAATAAAACTTGAGGAGATAATTATAAACGAAAAAGAAAACAACTCCGAATTTAAGGCAATTGTATTCACACAATTTAGAGATACCGCATCGATAATATCTAAAAAACTCGATATGATTGCAGGAATAAAATCAAAGGTCTTTGTCGGGCAAGCAAAGAAAAAAGAAACCGGACTAAGCCAAAAAGAGCAAAAAAAGATCCTAGAGGACTTTTCTGAAAACAAAATAAATGTATTAGTTGCAACTTCAATAGCTGAAGAAGGTCTAGACATTCCCGAAGTAAACGCAGTAATCTTTTATGAACCAATACCAAGTGCAATAAGATTAATTCAGCGTCGTGGAAGAACAGCCCGTCTATCAAAAGGAAAATTAATTATACTCATAACAAAAAACACGCGCGACCAAGCGCACTATTACTCCTCACGTTCACGCGAAAAGAAGATGTATTCTGAAATAGAGAAAATAAAAGACGAACTTAAAAATAACAACGGCGAATTAATTAAAGATGAAAAACAAAAGAGGTTGTTCTAAAATGCCGCAATTTTTTGATATATTCGCAAAAAGAAAATCTACAATAAAAAATGCCGTAGGGGTGGGCAAGCGTTCGCAATTTGACAAATCTGAATTATCAAATAACAAATCGGGGGCGCGAGTTGGTCGGGGAGTGGATAGAGGGACAGAAATCCAAAAAGAAAGAATTATCGTTGACTATCGCGAGAAAAACTCTCTAGTCCCGTCTTATTTGAAAGAGCAAGGCCTTGAAGTAGAATTTCGAGAACTAAAAGTTGCAGACTATATTGTCAAGAACGTCGCAATAGAAAGAAAAACCGTTTCTGATTTTATAAGTTCAATGATAAATCACCATTTAGTTAAGCAGCTTGAAGACCTTCAGCAGTATGAAAAGCGCCTTTTGATGATTGAGGGAGTTGACGAACAGGACTTATACACTGACAAAAATATAGAAGAGCAAACAGGCATGCATCCAAATTCAATACGTGGTTTTCTTCTTTCAATTGTTTTAAACTATAAAGTTCCTATAATTTTCACAAAGAATCCTGAAGACACTGCAAAATTTATTCGCGTTCTCGCTGTAAAAAAAGAGCGTGAAATGGGATTAAATGCAAAAAGAAAATCATTTAATAAAAAAGAGCAGCTTCAATTCATAATCGAATCATTCCCTTCAATAGGGCCAAAGACAGCAAAAAAACTTCTTGAAAAATTCGGTTCTGTAAAGAGTGTAATCAATGCGTCAAAGGACGACTTAAAAGAAACTATTGGGAAAAAAGGAGAGATAATTTATGAACTCATAAACTCAATTTACTGATTCTCTCATCCTTAAAAACACTTTCCAGAATTCTTTTTCTATCGTCAGGAAGAATTGTGTAAATTCCTGGCTGTGATAAATACCTATATGTCCTTTCCTGAATAATATCCAAGACCTCTTGTGAATTGCTGTTTAATCTTTCACTGGCATTCTTTCTGTAAAGAACAATAGTTTTTTCTAACCCCCTCATTCCTCCATCCACACTTAAATTATTATAAGCTATAACGCAAAAATCCAAAAACGACTCCGCTAAACCTTCAATCTCAACTCTTTCCATTAAAATCTTCCAAAGAAAGGCCCCTTTTTAAAAAAACTTAAACCACAAAATATATTTTACAAAACAAAAGTAATATAAAACTTAAATGTCTTTCAATATTATATTTTCAAATCAAAACTATCTATTTTCTTGTAAATAGGACCTGCACGTGTAAGTTCGGACTTAAACAAGCAAATTTCATTAACATCAAAGTCCAATTTCCCAAATTTTAATTCATTTAATTTTTCTTTAAACTTTATTTTATCCCTTACATTGCTTATTCTCGCAAGAGTTAAATGTACTTGCAGCTCTTTCTTCGACTCATCAGGCCTGAAACCCTCCTTAGAGAGCAGCTTTTCAATTTCTTTTGTGAATAAAATTAATTCCTTGCTTTCAACCCCTGCCCACAAAATTTTAATATTATTTTCATCCGGGAAAAAACCATAGTCCTTTATTTTGCAATTAAAAGGTTTCCATTTTACATTCGACAATATTCCTTTTATTTTAATCAAGTCGGCTCCGTCAATTTCATCGCCTAAAAACTTTAAAGTCAAATGTAGTTCGTTCTTGCCTACAAAATTTCCTGAAACAAGCCCATCACGTTTTAAAATCTCATTTACACGGGTTAACTTTGCCCTTATAAATTCCGGAATCTCTATACCAATAAAAACTCTCATCTTCTTACTAATCCAACACCAACATTATTAACAGGTCTATTTACTGGCCTTGTCATAGAATTTAATAAACTTGACGGCCCGCTACGTGGAGGCAATCCCCCCCCAAAACCGCCAAAATTTTTATTTGAGCTGTCAAACTTCTTTCCTAAATTTGAATTTTTCTTTTTGTAAAGCGCCATCAAAACAAAAGTTAAAACAATTCCAAGGACTAAAACAATAATGAAAATTATCCAAAATAATTTTTCACCAGTAGTCGAACTAGTATTGTCAGATGTTGAATCTGGAATATTAGAATCAGCATTATTTGAGCCTAGATTTGTCGCACTCACGTCAACACACTTGCTTGCAACACAATTATCTGAAGAACATTCATAACTATTAATACAAGTAGCTCCTTTTGCCTTGAAAGTGCTCAAGATTCCATCATCTCCACAATATAAACTGCTTAAATCCAATCTCGCTCCTGGACTGACTGTTGTTCCATCAGGCGAGGTGCAAGTTACCACATTATTTACACTTCCCGAAGACGTACAAGCTCCTAAAGAACATCCATTGGAACATTTCAAGGGTTTATTAAATAATTCTTCAGTATTTGACTCACAATAATATTCCTTTACATAACAATTGTCGCCTGTGCATGAACTTACATTGCTAAAACCAGCTGTAGAACTATAAGACAAACAAGTATCTGTGTAATTCACAACAGAATTTTTATACGTCGTTCCTTTAGTTTCAGAACGCAACCCTCCATCTCCATCTATACAATTTCCATTATCTAAATTCCAATCAGAATCCTCGCCTTTGAATGGAATAAACTGACTTGTCTCTCTTAATTCCCAACCCAAATCAAAATCCTCTCCATTTAATTTAACTGAAACAACTTTAAGATTCATATACCCGCTCTTACACTGCCCCAAAAAGTCCTTATTTAAACAACAGCTATTGGACAAAGAAATATTCAACGCATCTGTCGAACTCACAGAAGGAATATTGACTCCATATGTTTGGACGCTGCTAATGCTTTTATTGAATGTAAAATTCTTAACATTTCCTGAAGAATTTGTTACTTTCAAAATTAAATCACTGCATTGGCTTGTTGCATTGCTTTTCTGTCCAGTATTGGAAGGATAAACATTTTGCCCTTCTATAATAAAATTGCTATTTACGCCACAAGAAGGAATGTTATAATTAGAAATATTCAACAGCGACGGATTAGCAGTTTTTGTCGCAGGAACATTTAAATCAGTATAGCCACGAGACCAGTCAGCATTCAAAAAACACCCAGCTCCATAAACTCCGCTAGCGCTGTTAGAAATATTAACTAAAAATGTTGAAACTGACTTTCCGTCAACAATTCCTTGATTGAAATCCAGCAAGTTCCCTGTAAAATTCCACCACGGCTCTATTGAATCCGTCCCTAAATCCGTAGTACATGTTATAGTAAGGCCTCCTTCACACGAACTAATTTCAACATCTCTAGCAAGTAATTTAACAACTTTTCCTTGAACACATTTTCCATAAACACATGCATCGCTTTGATTAATATTTGAACAGTCAGTTGGAATACTACATCCATTTAAGCAGACATTTCCAGAGTTTGAATTATACGCTCCGCAAATTCCTGTTGAACATTCATCATTGGAACCGCACGACTGGCCGGGCGATTGAAATGTATTCAAAACAACATTGTCAAAAATCGAAAAGAAACTTTTATTGATATCTTCAGGACTATTAGCTAAAGTAACTTTATATCTTCCATCTGCAGGAACAGTAAAAATCGCAGTGTAATTCCGTACTGTGCCTGAAGAAGTATCGAGATAAACAAAGATAATTGATGCCCAAGTGGAATTTTGAATTGTTGCATACGGATGAACCATAGGAGTTTGCCCTCCTGCAGTAAAAGTTAAATTATAGGTAACTCCTGTTTGTGCATCAAATTCTTGAAGAATATATTCATATCCATATAATGTTGCATATCCATTTAAAACCTTCGGCGAAGGTATTGCAGGAATTGTATTAACATTTACAACATTCCAGGAAGTCAACCCGTTTGAAAAGTCCCCGTTGGAAATTAAATTCGTAGAAGAAACAACATTTCCTGTAATTCCACTTTGATTAAACAAATAAATTGCAGCAACTAAAATCACTAGGAATAAAATTCCAAAAATAATAGCAACCTCCCCTCTTTTACCCATCACAAAAATAGCAAGACATACTATTTAAAATTAATGTTACAAGAATATTAATCACTGCTGGTCTTTATAATAAATATCTAATAAATATAAAATATCTTTCTCTTTATTATAAGCATAAGAAATTCTAAATGGTTTCATGTAAATTTCTCTTGTCCCTTTTCTATCATAACGCATTGGTTTTCCAGTTTCGGGATTTTCTATAATCTTTTTTATTAACTTTTCAATGCGATCTAAAAAACTTTTATCTAATTTATTAAGTTGTCTGATAAAATTGGGCGTTTTTTCTACCTCTTTAACCATCTTATTATTTTCGTTTCTTCAATTCCTGAAGTTCTTTAAAAAAATCGCCAACAGACATTCTAACCCCCTTGCCTTCTTCAATCTCTTTCCAAGCTTTTTCAGTTCTTTCAGCAAATTCCAAATCTTCTTTTAATTGTTTATCTAAATTTGAAGCTTTCTTTATGATTATTTGGCCTTTATTTCTAATCACAAGAAGATTTTCTCCTTCTTTAATATCTTTTCTCATATTTAAAGGAATAACAACCTGCCCTTTAGAACTCATTTTTATTATATCTATATTTTCCATACGTAAGAGTAATCTTACCAATTATATAAATGTTATGTTTTGTGTACAAATTAATGTTATAAAACATTAACAAAATTAACTGAAAATATCTTTAACAAAATTCACAAAACTGTTAACAGCTTTTTGAATGAAATTTTGATTTCCGACACAAGCATCAGGCCTTTCCTTCGGAGACATTAAATTTGCAATCGCGTCATTCTGTTCCGTCGCTGTCCAAACACCAACATCTTGGTGAGACGTTTTATCGGAAAAAGTTAACCCATACCACGAAAAATAAATCCAGCCCTTGAATCCGTAATCGCATGAATTAATTTGTTGTTGAACAATTGCATTTTCTGCAGAACTTAAAGTTGGATAAAATCCTGAATCAGAACCAAACTCCCCTACAAACAACGGCTTTCCAATCGGCGTCCCGTCGTCAAATTTCTGCCCTTCAATTATTCCAGCTGTCGCCAAATCTTTTCCAATATCATAACTTCCTCCTGAATATGAATCTAAGTTAGGATAAATATGTAAAGTTAAAAAATCAATATAAGGAGAACTTGCAATAACTTTTACATTCAACGGCTCTTTTCCACAACCCTTAACTAATCCATCATAACCGGTGCAAATATTTGGCTGTGACAAATAAGGTGTGAAAATACTTTCAGTTAAAAGTAAATTAGGGTATTTTTCTTTGACCGCCCCCGCAACTTGCTGAACCCAGTAAGCAGTGCTTTCATCAGCTAGCGCCTTTCTTTCTGCTGCCTTTGACAAATCGTATGTCTTGCCGTTGGCAGGAGTTACTTTGCCAGATGTTAAGCTCCACGGCTTGCCATTTACATAAGAAGTATAAAATCCTTCAACAACCAAATCATATCCGAAAATTGTATTCATCACACTCGGGTCGCGCGAATTTATTCCATCCAAAATATCTAAACTATATTGCTTCTCCGCTTCAATCATTCCTTTATCCATAAACATTCCATTAAACCCATCGATGTTTGCAGAATGTGGATAAGAATCAACTATGTCGTTATAACTTAAAGGTATTTGTCCGTTAACAAGATAAACATAAATTCCTTTATCTCGCGCCATCCTCAAAAAGTCAACCATATTATCCAAAACAACACTATTAAGCCGTTGCCCAGAAGCAACATTTGGATGATCATAATAAGGCAAATAAATCTTCACAACATTATAACCTAAAGATTTCATATTATCCAAGTCATTAGAAATTTTATTATGGTCATAAACTTGCGAGCTGAAAACATCAGCATAAATTGACAAAGTATCATAAGCCCATCCGGAATAACGTGGCTGTTCCGCCTTGAAACTTTGAGGCATATGTAAAAAGTAAACATTTCCTCGAGGAACAAAACTATTTCCAGTAGTTGTATCATAAAACTCTGCTTCACCAGAAGAAGCGCTTGCAAGTTGCACGCTTCCAGAATTTCCGCCGCGCACGCCAATTTTATTACTCGATATTTGATTGCCATAATTAATAACAACTTCACTGGAAACGTCAAACGTAAATGCAATAGCCCTTACTTCCAAAGCATATTTCCCAGGAGTGAAAACTGCCGCGCTTCCGTTTGGATATTTAAATGCTACCGAATTTAAATTAAAAGAATCAACCCCATTTTGTTTTATTATTCTGGAATCATTGTAAACTATCAATAAAGTTGCATTCTCTCCTTTAAGCCGATTATCAGAATCGAATTTATTCAAAATAAAAGCATAAAAAGTATCCGGCTCTTTTGGTATCTGCCACTTCACTTCATATCCGTCCAAATTGGGAATAACTTCGTTGCTCGTAGGAGAAACAATCGTTATTGAATTTGCGTTTGGTGGAACTACCTGGCCAGCATCAGCAATGACAAAATTGTCATCGCTGTAATCCCTTATTGTTTTGTTCGCGCTCGACATTACTGTAATTTTATAATCGCTTCCAGAAGGAAGAGAACTGCTAACATTCCAAGAATAACTTCCAATATTTTTTATTCCAGTCGTTAAAACGCTGTAAAAAACTCCCGCTTTATACAAATAAACTTTAACATTTTTATCAAAATTACTTGAATTAGTCCAAGTTACTGTGTAAGTTTGTCCTTTAACAAATTGCTCTCCACTATTGGGATAAAAAATAGTAATATAAGATTTTGTTGCATTAATTGCAGGAGGGATAATACCTCCTATAATACTTGAAGTACAATTATTAATATTAATATTTTTCAAGAAAGGTCTTGAATAAGGATATGAATTAATATTTTTATTAAGGTCCGTATAACTTAGAGTATTATCCAAATAACAACCCACTTGATAAGTTCCGGAAGCGTTAGAAGAAACATTCACATAAGTTATATAATTGCTTCCACTTTGAACAATCACAAATTGCCCTTGCAACACCCCGCTATTAGGAAAATTATAATAAGGAAATTCTGAATTAGTGTAATAATCAGTTGTACAAGAAACTGTAACAACACCATTGCAATTATTTACTGCCCCAGAATCTAAAATATTTACAACTTTGCCTAAATCAGTTAAAACAACATTGTCAAAAAAAGAAGCAGAGCCCAGTTTGTCTTTGTCTTGAGGACTATTACCCAAACTAACTTTATAAACGCCGTCTTGAGGAACACTAAATATCAAACTATAATCTTTCCATACAAAATTAGAATTATCAACATACGAAGCAGAAACCCCATTCCAAGAAGAAGGGCCTTGAATTATAGCAACAGGTGAAATTCCTCCAGGAGTGCCCGTTTTAGCTGTAAAATTCAAAATATATGTCAATCCTGCTTTCGCATTAAATTCCTGCCATGCATAATCATAACCCTGAAAAATAAGAACTCCATTTGTAACATAAGGTGGTTGAATTGGAGGAAGAGAATTTGCATTATAACTATCCCACGAAGTCAACCCGTTTGAAAAGTCCCCGTTGGAAATTAAATTTGGCGACGAAATTGCATTCCCGGTAATTCCTTTTTGACTGAAAAAGAGTATTACTCCAAACAGAATAATCAAAAACAAAATTCCTATAACAACATACTTCTCTCCTTTTCCACTCATAACATAATTAAAAGAAAGACGTTTATAAAATTAATCATTGAAACCGCCAACTCCAAACTTCAATAAAATCTTTTTAATTTCATTAATGGTTTCTTGCTGGTCTTTTTTATGAGACATTCTTACAAATCTTATTAATAAATCAACTAATTTGGACTGCTCCATTAACTTCAACTTATAGCCGTCCGTAATAAAATAAAATCTGAAATTTTTATATTTCAATTCTTTTATAACAATCCCACCAACACTCCCTAGCAATTTTCCTTTATTTGGATTTTCTTCTAAAGAACGCATTTGCTTAAATATAATTTTCGATTCGCCTTTGAATTTTTTCAAAATCTCATTTTTTAAATTTTCAGAAATGCTTACTTCGGCCATTTCTTATTTGCCTCTTTTATGGCCTCTTCAATTGGAATAAATCCGTCGCTGGACATCAAAAAGTCCCTTAACTGCTCTTTAACTGCAAGCGAATAAACCCGTCTAAGTATATTATCATAACTTTCCCCCTTCGTCCCAAAAGAGGAAATTTTTTCTTTCATTTCTTTGCTTAATTGAATTGTTGAGTTTTCCATTCTATAGTTTCTATAGTGGCTATAGTTTATAAATTTTCCGACAAAACAAAATATTATAATTAAGATTGAACAAATTAATTATTAATAAAAAATTAAGGACCAGAACTTCCACCACTAGAAGAACCGCTACCACTAATGGAACTTTGTGCTCCAAGATTATCATACAAGCATTGATTATATCCATCGCTGTCAAATAAGTTTGTTATTCTACAAAATATTTGAAAAAACATTTTTTTGAAAGTGCCTGCTTGTTGTATGGCGCTTGTAACATCAACACATGCGCCGTCAGAACAGATATTGCTTGAACACTCATAATTATTTTGACACTTCGGCCAACTCTCACCAGGATAATTTTGCCTTTGCACTTTAACTCCCCCATCTATATCACAATACGAGTTTATTGTGCTAACAATCCTTCTTTGTTCAGTCATACTAAATGTAAGATCAACATAACTCTTTCCATAATCTTCAGAATTGTAAACTATGTCATCAACAAAGATAACTAAACTGATTATATTTGGATCCCATCCTTCTACATTAATTTCATATTCACTTCCTTTTTGAAGAGTATAATTTTCTTTCCATCCTTCAACACTTAAAAGAGCTGTTCCATCTGGATTCACAATTAAATTAACATCACCTCTTGAAGGTACCGAATCACTAGCATAAATCCTATCTTGTTCTTTATTAGTACCAATATCAGTACCAAGACTAATCTGATTCTCAAATCTAAACCCATAAGGAATACATTTATTATCTCCTAAAGAATTTGAATCAAACCATTTAGGAACTAAACAACCAGAGCAAATTCCAGGGTTGCAAGAAAATTGATTAACAATATCCGGACTTTTGCAACCATAATCTTTACATGTTTGTGTCTGATAACCATGTTCCGGGCAAATTGCGGGCTCAGTAATACACGTCCACGAAGGACTGCATGTATCTTGTGGAACATCAGACGCACATGAATTTAATGTATTATACACTTGGCTGCTGAATGGCCAATTAATATCAAAATTCTCCCATCCGACATACTTTGCCTGATTATCTTTTATTTCACCCAAAAACTTTCCAGTTTCTTTTTCAATTATTTTAGAAAGTTCCTCGTCGCTAAGCCACTTACCATAACCAATGCTTATTCTAACTAACACATTATCATTCGCCCAAAGAATTTCCCTATTTTTATAATCATACTGGTCTAAATTAACTCCCTTATTATAAATATCCCAACTACAAACATAAACTCTGTAATCATTATTGTCATCAGAATAACCATGGACTTGACACACCCTTCCATCTTTCATCTGTTCCAAGACACTCATTGCCTCAAAACCTTCCCTAAAAATCATCACCCCTTTTTGAACATACCCATTTCTATCATTGTCCCCATCTTGGTAATTTAAATTCCATGAAGTATCATACTCAGTATAATCTTCTCTCTGATTATTACCAACCCACCAACTACCATTATAAGTGCTATTCCAGCTATTAGTATATTTAATTCCTCCAACATAGTCCTGACCAAAATCTTGTGGATTTTTTATTTCATTAATTAGAGCGGAGCACGTTCCTGTTTGATTTGATTGTACACAAGCTCCATTCAAACATCCATTTGGACAAGGAGTAGTTATCGAACAACCATCGTCTTGGAAACTAAAACCAGCAGAACCTCTAAGAGGGCTTGGAACATTACAAAGTTCCTCATAACCATTTGCAGAGTTAACAATATTCCCACAAATAGGTCCTTTCCATTCTAGATTACAAGATACAGCATTAACAGAACAGGATTTTCCAAGAGCACTCACACATACACCATTATTGCAAATTCCAGAAGGACAATTAAATGTCTTCCAATTTCCAATATTACTATCACAATAATATTCTCCAACAGCACTTGAATTAGAACAAAAATCTTCTCCAACAATATTACTTTTTTCATTAATTATTTTCCCTTTAACATTATAATTCAATCCATCGTCACTATCAGTACAAGTTGCATTTTGTTGCGAA
>JBBSYJ010000041.1:0-2671 GCA_038045305.1 Nanobdellota archaeon
TCATAATTATATTATTAAAAATATATTTTTAAATATATCTATTGCAGTATATAGTTCTCCAATAAAAATAATTATAAATCTTTCAATTACTTCTTCTTAGGACCGGTGTTCTTTCTTGAGAATATTGAAACCAGCGTATCGTCAAGCTTTTCATCATATGGCGACTTTTTATTTTTCTGGTTTATGACGCTTCTTCTTAAAATATCTTCAATCTGTTCGCTTATCGTAAAAAGATTCTTTTTTGCTCTTTTATCCAATCCTTTTATTAGCTCGTCATCTAAGAATAAAGTAACCTCATTGCCCGATTTGTTTTTCGGAGTAAGATAAACAAATGTCTTTTCAACTTCTTCTATTGACCAACCATGATTCAACAGCGCTTCTTTTATCTTAAAATCTCCATAACCCCTTCTTCTTGCCTCTTCTATAAATTTCACTAATTTTTTATCCGCCATATTACTTTGATCTTTTTGAAGAAAGATAGACCTTCTGAACAGAAAAACTCTTGTAAATTCCTTCCAGTATATCCGTTCCTGCATATCCTGCGAGCAGCGATAATCTGTAATCAAAATTAAATATCATTCCTGTAAAAAATCCTATAACCATTGCAACAAGGACTGTTACTGCATAATACCCCCAAAGAATTTTTCTTCTTAATGAAATGGCTTTCAAAAGTCCAACAAGTCCTCTTGTTAATCCTCCAACACCACCCAAGACCCCTGGAAGAAGAATCGCCGATAATTGTTCTGATACCATCTTTTAATTTATTATAGTTGTTTATTTTATAAAGTTTTGCAAGAAAGGAGTTATAATTATTATTTTATTAATCCTTTAAGATAAGGCATTTGTTTTTCTATAAATTCTATAATTTCTCTTTTGAACTGCGTATTTAGAGAAATGCCTGTAAACTTTGGTTTATTATGAACTATTAACCAACCTTGTTTAGAAAGTTCTTTAATTATTTCTTTTAAATTTTGGAATCTCTTAAAATGCTCTATTCTGTCATACTTCTCGCCCCAATTTCCTTTACTTCTTGCTAAAACTGACATTAGTTGGGCTTTCTCTAAATCCGAAGCCATAGGAATATAAATTTTTAATATTCTTAAATGTTGCTATCTTTGATACTTTAATATCATATAAAGAAACATTTAAAAACTTAAACTCTTTGAATTATTTAAATAAATTAAACCATTTAAATTAAAATGAAACAAAAAGAAAACAAATCATTTTTTTTAATGCAATTTGGAGATACTCCTCAATTGAGAGTTCTTGATTTCTTAATAGGATTTCACTTCTTTGATTATCCTGTAACGGAGATAGCAAGAGAAAGCAATGTAAGCTATAATTCTCTTAAGGTTTTCTTTCCTTACTTTATTCAATCCGGAATTGTATGCAAAACTAGAAAGATAGGGAAGTCCGATTATTTTAAACTTAATTTGGACAACGAATTTGTAAAAAATTTGATTAAACTTGACTGGAGTTTGACTAAAAGAAATATTATTCCAGAAATTAAAGAAGCCGCTTATAATTAATTATCTTCTAATCAATACCTATCCCATAAAACCAATTTCTCTTTATCATCCCTTAAAAAAATTGTGTCTCCCGAATCAGTCCAAACATAATCGTTTCGTCCCCAGAATAAATCCGTTTCATTATTGTCGCCAATTGCAGAATTAAGATTTACTTCTTCGTTTCGTCCTAAAACAAAATCCCCAAAAACATAATTTTTTCTCCCTTCATCTTTAACATCCCAATCTTTCAAATTACAATCAATATTGCAGACATTTTCAAAAATTACCATTTCTTCCTTTCCAAATTTCTTTAGTTTAATGCATGAAGAACACACATCCACGGACTTTTCACATAAATTAACATTATTACTAACACATGTCTTCCATGCTTCAAAATATTTCTTATAATTAACATCTTTTCCTTGAGGAAAATAAGCGTTTGCATAACCATTCAAAATCATTTCTTTGTTTACATCTATTCCATTGTATGAAATATAAGCCAAAGTTCTTCCGTAAATATCCTTTTGATCTTTTCCGTATTTAAGGGAAACTGTTTTGTTAAATACCAAGTTCGTCAGAAATCTTTGCGCTTCATCATGAAAGTGTTCTCCTTTCTCCGGTGTATTTATGCCGAGCAATCTTATGCTTTCATTCCCCACTTTAACCGTGTCACCATCAACAATTCTATCAATTACAACAACCCTGTCAGAAGAAAGTTCTTTTGCAACCCAAGCATCCATCCAAGAATAATTTACCCCAACGAAGATAATTACTAATAAAGTTAAAAGCAAAACCTCTTTTTTCATTTGATTCTTAATTTCCTCTTACTAATTCTTCTAAATATATAAGATTAGCTTTTAATGTATTTGGTTTAAACCATTTAGGGAACCTTGACTTGCCTTTCTCAAAAAGTGCTAATAAAATATCTTGATTTGACATGCAAATATCACATTCTCTTAAATGTTTATAGTAATCAAATAATACTATCCGACTTTCCAGTTTTAAATCAAAGAACCTTTCTGTGGCCAATATGTAATTATAAATTACAATATCTTTTCTATAATCCCTTTTGCATCTTTGAAGGTATCCAAAATCTTCCTGCATAAATCATTTTTTATTTGATTGTTTATTAAGATTTATTTTATAAAATATACATTATGCGG
>JBBSYJ010000041.1:2771-4664 GCA_038045305.1 Nanobdellota archaeon
TTCGGACCTGCGCAGGCACTAAGCCACGAGATTTCTTCATAAATTTAATTAGACTTAAGTCTCGTCCGTTTGACCACTCCGGCACACCCGCATTTATTTATCCCTCATATATTCCTTATAAATATTCTTATTTTTCTAATAATCTTTTCCTTTCTTGCAAAGTAGTTCTTGGAACACAAAAGCTCATTTTTTTATAAATTTCCCACTTTGTATAATGTTTTGGATTTTTAAAACCAATATCTTTAATAAATCTTTTAATATCTCCAATTCTATAAATTAGGATAGTATAAACAGGGTTTTTGTCTTTTTTACCTTTATATGGCCTTTTCATTCTAGGATGATATCCAAGGAATATTAATCCATTATAAACCTCTTTTGCTAATTCACTAGATACAGTTCCCAATTTAATTATAGGACGATCATTTCTTGGACTTTTTGCAGACCTGTTTTTATCAAAATAAATACTTCCATCTGTATCAAATAAACCTCTAAGAAATCTACTTAGTAATTTCTTATTTTCTTTAATCTCAGCAGGAATAGAAATATTTATTTTAGATCCATAGTTAATTCCAAGCCCTATAAAATAATCAAATATCCTTTTATCAAAAATATAGAACCCATATACTCCGACTTTTGGATGTTCTTTATATGTTACTTTCTTTCCTAAAATAGGTAATGCAACAAGTCGATTAAATAAAGGACCCACCCATTTGTTATGATATTCTTTTTCTTCAGTAATATCCCCACCAAGATAGTATTCACAATATCTTTCGTTTTTACTCATGCAACCATCTCCTATATGGATTCCAATTAATTCAGCTAAATCCCCTGTAATCATATATAGGGGCCGTTATTAAGATATATAATTTTTCTTAACCCCTTCGCAGTCGTTAGAATTATTTTTAAGAACTCTCTGTCTCTATGACTATGAACCCTCTTGAATTAATTCGGCGGGAGCATGAAATCTTAATTGCCGATTTACAAGAATTTGATTTTATAATTCATTCCGAACCCATAAATTACCCAAATCTTATTCACATTTTCAAAAGATTAGATCAATTCTGGAAAGAGCATGAGGATAAGGAAGAGCGTGTCTTTAATTTTCTTGATTCAAAAGGCATTGCGGTCCCTATAAAGAAAATTCTGTTTGAACATGGTAATCTAAGATCTTATAGAAAAAAACTTATTGATTCTATAAATTCTGGCAGCGAATATAATATTAAACAAACTCTTGAAAACGAAGGAGTAAAATTACTTAATGAAATTAAAGGGCATATAGAAAGAGAAGAATGGGTTTTGGTCTCGATAAAGTGGGAGACAATTACTCTTTCAAAAAATGAAGAGTTAGCTATGGAGAAAATGTTAAAACATTTTAATTTTAATGAAGATGAACAATAAAGTCCCTGGTAGGATTTGAATGCCATAATTTCTATAACTTTTTAAGTTATCAAGTTTCTAAAATAGAATGCTTCCGTAGCTTAGTAGGTTAGAGTACCGCACTCGTAATGCGGAGATCCGGGGTTCGACTCCCCGCGGAGGCTTTTAATTTTGGTATTTTTATCTAAAATAGGTTTTTCTAATCCAAGACATCTAAACAAAGTTAACTATTTGCTTTCTAAATAGGACAATTATTTCTTTTCCTTAGGAACTTTAACTCCAAGTTCTTCCAATCGTTTCATATGCGCGACCATTATTGCTTCAACATTTTGAACCGTTCTCAAAAGTTCGTTTCTCTCGGCAACCAAAGTGTTCAATGCGCCTTTATGATATCCAATTTCTTCATCTTTAGAAACTTTTTCCATTATGAAAATTTCCTGAAATTTTTATTTGTGCTGAAACTTGTTTCTGTCATGAATTATCAGAATAATTATGCTTTTTATACTTTGGCATAAT
>JBBSYJ010000042.1:0-3298 GCA_038045305.1 Nanobdellota archaeon
CTAAATAGCGCTCCCCGACAAAAATTCTCTAGAATTTTTAGACCTGAACGATATCAGTTTTTCTCGATAACTAGATATCGTTCTCCGCCAAGATTAAAATCGTCCTTAAACTGCCAGCCCGACTCTTTAACAAAATCAACGAGCCAGTTTCTATTAACATAAAATTTTTTTCTTTTGAACCATGACTCGGTTGCAAATGAAATTACTACTCTATCAACTAGCGGCATAATTTCCTTCAAAAAAGATTTTGTATAATCTCGTTCAACTTTTTCAAGAGCGTCGACAACTTTGAGCATAAAAACAACTCTTGGCTTTTCCATTTCTTTAATCAACTTTTTAACTTTCCCAAGTTCAAACAAGCTCGCATGAACCGCCCTGGCCTTTTTTATCTTGTTAGAACTAAAATAATTATTCATCAAATCTACAAGCTGCCCAACCGCTTCAATTCCAAGATAACTAACTTTTTTCTTTTCATTTACCAAATAACTATAACTAAATCCGTTAACTCCAGCACCTAAATCTGCAACTGAAAACTCCTTCGGCAAATTCTTCAAAAGCCGTTCATAAATTTCAATATAATAATCAAATCGCTCTCTAGTAGACAAATGTTTCTTAAGCACGTCTTCGGCCTCTTTATCTGTCCACTTGAATAATTTCTTTCCAGAAAACCCTGAATAATTTACTCTTAAGAAATTCCGCACTTCCTTTACCAAACTTTCTTCATCTGCATATTTTCTAACAAATTTATCATAAATCTTTTCAACATCACTTCTAACTAAACCAGAATAATTTGGTTTTTCCATTATTTTAGCTATAATTTCGCTTTTTTCCATAATCACAAAAAAGGTAATTTATTTAAATAACTTTTTCTACAACATATTAAAGGAGGTTAAAATGGCAAAACTAACAGCTTGGTTAGTAACTCTTATTGGAATAGCTCTACTGCTACCTTTGGTCGGAGTAACACAACTAGGCACACCAACACAAGGAATCTTAGCATGGGTAATTGCTGTATCCGCTATAATAATCGGAATAGGCAAACTTGTAAGGAACTATTCAAACAAAAGACGACGATAAAACTAAAATTTATTTTTAATTTATAATTTTATCTGCTGGCAAATTTATTTCCTTTAATTAAAAATCTATAATTTCCACTTAAATCTTTCACAACCCCAATTCTTTTTCCATTTTCAATTTCTACTTTATCCTTACAATCTTCAACCCAAAAATCTTTTAACAAAAAAATATTTTGCCCTGCAAATTTCTCTTTTTTAATTTTTAAACACTCTGTCAAAAGTCCCGGACCAGAGCAACGGCCTTCAAAATTCAACGGTTCAAGCGCTCGAATTAAAACTGCTTGCGGCTCGCCCTCAAACCCCGTAACAAAATTAAGCATTTTATATTTGTGAACATTTTTAATTAAAATAGTCCCTCCTTCACGCCACATTGCTTCATTGTCCTTTCTTTTCCCAAACCTTGCCCAAGATGCAGGATCGTTCTTGCCAAAATACGCTTCTGTCTCAACAATCTTTGCCTTCAAGATTTTTTTATTTATTTTCCTGACTAAAATCTTTCCAAGCAATTCTTTTGCAACCACTTCTGCAGACCGGCTAAAAAATTCTTTTCTCAATTCCATAGTATTTTTAAGTTCAATTGATTTTTATTAATTGCTATAAAAATGACGCTTAATGCAACACCAGAATACAAAAAAGCGAACGAAAAATTCCTCGCTGCCAAAACAGATGAAGAACGTCTCGTCTGTTTAGATGAAATGATACGTCTATGCCCCAAACATAAATCTTCAGAAAATATGCTTGCAAATCTCAAGACACGTTATAGAAAACTGCAAGAAAAAATAGTAAAAGTAAAAAAAATGGCCAAGGCCTATTCAAAGGCAGGAATAAAAAAAGAAGAAATGCAATGTATCCTTGTTGGCTTCACAAATTCAGGAAAATCTTCATTGTTAAATAAATTAACTAATGTCAACACAAAAATTGCAGAAAGTAGCTTTGCAAAATTTACAACAAAAACCCCTATTATTGGGATGATGCCCTATTCCGGAACTCAAGTTCAGATAATAGAAAATCCTGCGCCTGATTCTGAAAATTACGACAAAGGCCTTTCAAATAGTGCTGACACAATTTTATTATTAATTAATTCTTTAGATGAAATAACAAAATTAAACTCTTACTTGGAAAGAACAACAGGCAAAAAAATAATTGTTTATAATAAGTCCGACTTGCTCACCACAAATGAAAAACGAAAATTAGAAGCAACATTAAAAAGCAAAAAATATAATTTTGTAATTATCTCATCAAAAACAAAAGAGGGCCTTAATGAATTAAAAGATAAGATTTTTATTTCATTTTCTAAAATCCGCGTCTTTACAAAGGAGCCGGGTAAGTTACGCTCAGAAAAGCCAATAATCCTTCAGCAAGACTCAACTGTCTATGACGTCGCTGAAAAAATCTTCCACGGCTTTTCAAAACAAGTCAAAGAGGCCTTTGTAACTGGGCCATCAAGCAAATTCCCATATCAAAAAGTCGGCCTCAAGCACAAGTTAAAAGATCTCGATACTATAGAATTTAAAACAAGATGAATATTAAAAATTAACAGACATCCAGATTAGATAAAAAATAGTAAAGATTATCCCGCCCCAAGCAAAAAATTTACCTTTAAGTTTATTTCTTTTAACAGAAATTAGACCAATTACTCCAAACACAAAACAACAGAAAGGTAAAATAAATGTAGTCAATACCCACATCCACATTGAGTAAATAGGCCAAAAAGGTAATGAAAGAGAATATAAAATAACATAAATTAATAATATAATAGCAATAATAAAACTAGAAATAGCCCACCTACTAAATTTTAAATCTCCTTTCATAATAAAAAATACAAAATATACTTTAAATAACTTTTCAATTCAGAACAAAATAATAAAATTAGTAAACAATCTTCTTAGTAATATTGCAAGTTTGATTTACCCAATTAACATCAAATTCATTTAACTCTCTTCTTTTTTCATCAATAATAAAATATTGTCTTGGAGGATTATCACACTCACTGCAATTATCAGTCACACAAGGACAAGGCATTTTATTTTCTACCCATGCATCCGGACAAATTCTCAATTTTCCAACCAACCTATCATCACCATAAGGTATTTTCTTTAATTGATTGATATTTTGTGAGTATAAAACACTCCCAATAACCAATCCCACAACTAAAAATAGAACAGCTACAATTCCAATAACTAACCATTTATTCATACTAAATCAACAAAATAACTATTTAT
>JBBSYJ010000043.1:0-3478 GCA_038045305.1 Nanobdellota archaeon
TCTCAGAACTCGTTTCTGAGGCACGAACACCTCAAAATCCTAATAAATTAGTTATTTAAAAACTTATCTATTAAAAAAATCAAAAAAATAAAAAGCCGAGGAAAAACCTCGGCATTAAAATAAATATTATCGTGAGTTCTCGCGGTATCCGATGGAGGCAATTAAAAGATGCCGCCGTTCCATGTTTCGAGGAGATTCAAAAAGAACCAGCGGGTTCTTTTTATCTCCAAACCTCTATTCCAAGGTCTGAAATTTCTTTCGCAGGTGCTTTATGACCACCGCGCATGAAGTCATCTCTGTCTCTTCCTAAGACATAAGGCGACTTAACTCCAGTCATAATAGTTATCACTCGAACTTTACCAGCAAACTCTTTGCTGATTCTTGCTCCAATAATAACGTTAGCATCAGAACTCAAACTTTCCGAAACAGTTCTACCAATAATGTCAAACTCTTCCAATTTCAAATCAGGTCCGCAAGTTATATGAATCAATGCTCCAGTCGCACCCTTATAATCCACGTCAAGTAGAGGATGTGTAAGTGCCTGTTTTACTGCTTCATCAACTTTGTTAGAACTTGAATCACTTTCACCAATGCCAATAACTGCAACTCCACCATCTTTCATGATTGCAGAAACATCTGCGTAATCAAGATTAATCAACGAAGGCAATGTAATCGTCTCAACAATACCTTTAATCATCGTCGAAACCAACTCGTTAGCAACAGCAAAAGCTTGTTCAATTGGCAATTGTCCAGCAATATCAACTAATCTGTTATTATCCAAAACAATACATGTGTCTGTAACTTCCCTTAATTCTTGAAGACCGAATTCGGCCTTGTCTATTCTAGCCTTTTCAGCTTCGAAAGGCATAGTCACAACACCAATAACAACAGCTCCTGTTTCTTTTGCAATTTGAGCTACAACCGGTGCACTTCCTGTACCAGTTCCACCACCCATTCCTGCAAGAACGAAAACCATATCAGCGCCGCCAACAGCTTTTTTTATGTCGACCAATGCTTCTTTAGCAGCTTCTCTTCCTTTTTGAGGAACACCACCAGCTCCTAAACCTCGAGTTAATTCTTTACCGATAAGTAATTTATCGTCGGCTTTTGAAACACTCAAGTGCAAAGCATCAGTATTAGCTGCGTAAACAGTAGCTCCTTGAACTCCTTTATTAAAAAGCCAAGTAGTCATGTTACAACCGCAACCACCGCAACCAACAACTTTAATATTGGCTTTACCAGCTCTTAACTCATCAAAGTTAATGCTGTGCGTAGCGCTATTTTGAACCGCTTCTTTTGCAAAATCTAATACCATTCTTTTTTGTTTTACCTCCTTTCATCCATTTTGTTTACATAACTTCTACAAAGTTATTTATTTTCATAGTCTAAAGTTTTTAAGCCTATTCGTGCTCGAAGATATAGTTTTTCCCACTATATCCAAAAGTTTAAATAGCTGACAAACTTCCAACTATTAAGAAAAATACATAATCTCGATAGTTCATCTTTCCCCCGAATGATGAATTATCTTTTAAATTAAAAATTCTAACAAGTTATTCTTTATATAGTTTATGTTTAGAAAAAAATTCTTATTCAAACCTTAACCCTTTTTATTTCCTTAACCTTATCAAAATCAGAATCATCAGATATTATAGAATTACAGCCATTTAACATTGCTGTCGCAGCATGAATCGCATCACGAGGATTTAGTTTATATTTAACAATAAGTTTCTGAGATCGAGCAATAATATTTTTATCAGCAGATAGCAATTTTAAATTAGGAATATTCAGAAATCTTTCCCCACTAATTTCAGCTTTTTCTGATCCTAGTAATCTTTTAATGGAATAAACTATTTCATCCCAAGTTAAAGCAGATGTTACTCCGACTAATTCATTTCTAGCAATTTTTGAGATTATCTCCTTGCACTTTTTAGCCTTATCATCTTCATAAAGAAAAGCATTCATAAAGATATTAGTGTCTAGGTAGTTCTTCATCATATTGTTCAAGAATTAAATTCTTCATCTGCTTAGCAGTAAGCCTTTTCTTAAGTTTAGGGACATTAAAAAGATCTTCAAGGAATTTTTCTACATCTTCTTCTTTTCTTAAAAAAACCTCTTTATCTCTAACTTCAAAAACAACCTTCTTACCATTACCTATTCCTAACATTTCTCTTATATCTTTAGGAATAACAACCTGCCCTTTCTCTCCTACATCTCTGACAATTCTCATTAAATATTTAGTAGGAATTACTATTTAAACTTTTTCCTACCACATATTCCTACTTCTAACTCTTTTTCAATATTTTTACTTCAATTCCATTCTCTTCACAAATTTCTTTGAACTCTTCCGCATCGGATTCAGATCCAACAACACCCCCATAATGCATTGGAATTGCTAAATTTGGTTTTATTATCGACGCTGCTTCCGCAGCTTCTTCAGCGCCCATAGTGAAACGTCCACCTATTGGTAATAGCGCGATAAATGTCTTGTCCGGCTGTTTATGTCCAGTAAGTTTCTGCATTTCTGGTATGACATCAGTATCTCCTGCATGATAAATAACAACCCCATTTACTTTTATTAAATAACCAACCCAACCTTCCTCTTTAGGATGAAAACTTTTGTCAATATTGTAAGCCGGAACGGTATAAATCCTCGTATCTCCAACTTCATATTCCTGCCCCGGCTCGACAATTTCAATCTTTATAGGGATATTAAAACGCATAATCTTGCTCTGAGCGTCCGCCGTACAAAAAATGCGCGTTCCTTCCTTGACAATTTTATTCAAATCAACAATAGAGCAATGATCTTGATGGCCGTGCGTAATCAAAATTATGTCTGCTTTTTCCAGATCATCTTTTATATTAAAAGGGTCTATGTAAATTACTTTGGAATTTTTTACCAAAAACCCTGACTGCCCAAGCCACTCCAATTTTACCTCTCCAATTTCCATATCCTCCAAAAACCTCGAGTCCTTAAAAGGTTTATGAATGTTTGAGGTTATCACCTCTTTTTTAATAAGGATTATCAAACTAAAATTTTGAATTTATCTATTATAATTTTAAATTAGCAAGAAGCCATGACAAAGTCCGGCTTCGCATCAATCAACTGCGCGCTTCGGCGCGCCATTTTAAAAGGAATAAACTTAAAAAAGAAAATTTACTAAAACAAAAATGGGAAGTGAAAAATTTTGGGGTAAAACGGCTTCAATTGATCTTCATGGCTGCAATGATTACGTTTCCTCACCAGAAAAAATAAAAGAATTTGTAATAAAACTTTGCAAAGAAATTGACATGGAGCGCCATGGAGATGTAATAATTGACAGATTCGGCGACGGAAAACTAGAGGGATGGTCGTGTTTGCAGTTTATAGAAACGTCTTCAATAACATGTCATTTTGACGAGCAAATGGGAGAAACAAATCGTGCATTTATTGATATTTTCTCATGCAAGAACTTTGATGAAAACAAAGCAGTCCAATTCT
>JBBSYJ010000044.1:0-3622 GCA_038045305.1 Nanobdellota archaeon
CCGGCAACCTTGCGATCACCGGGGATCATACTCACAATCCTAAGATTGCTAATACGAGCAATTTCTTTAAATTTATAAACTTTTCTTTTTTTATTTTTCATCCTATTCACCTCTTAGCTCAATTTTCTTTATTCGATATTGGATATCTTTATTTACAGACCTTTTGTTTACAACCATTTTTATCTCCAAACATTTCATTATCTCCAAGGCATATATTATCTTATTTATCTTATGCCAATATTACATCCCCTTTTATTATAATTTATATAATTATCGCAAGGCGGAAGAATTAATAACCAAATCTTTTTTCATATTCAGGATGGCTCAACCATTCCAGAATCATACTGACAATTTTAACTTCATCGCCTACAATTGTATAAAGCAATCTCCATGAGTTTGGAAGATTATATTTCCATAGGTTGTTAACTTGATATTTTTGAATGTAATCCTTTGGAATTAATCTATTAGGAACTCTTATGCCATTTAAGGGATTTTGTTTTAAGGCATAAATTGCTTTGTCAATATTATCACAAAGTTGTTTTTCTTCAAATTTTCCTTCTTTGAGCTTGAAATAGGCCTCTCTTAATCTTTCATCTGCAAAGGCAACTTCTTTTATTCGCTCACCCATTTAAGATCTAGAGTTATTTGATTATTAAATTCTTGGATTGAAGTTTTTTTACTAATTGAGGATTCCAAATCCAGACAATTTTTCCATCATTATCAAGAATGATTTTGTTAGATCTTTCTAAATAATCTAAAATAACTAAAAAGGTTTGGTACATCATTTTTCTTGGAAGTTTTCGCCATAATTGATATTTTCCTAGCTCACCAGAATATTTTTCTATGGTTTCTTCTACCATTATAACACTTTCTAAATTTGGACTATGTAAAATTGTTTCTCCCATCTTATATATACTTATATAAGAGAACTATTTAAGCTTTTTGGTTCACTTCAACTCAATTTTCTTTATTCGATATTGAATATCCTCGAAATACTTTCTGTTAATTTCTATACCAAACGAAACGGAAAGGTTTAAATAAATCAAACACATTTGGAAACTATAGGGGAATAGGACCTGATGAATCCCGTGCTCTGCAAAGATGATGCGGTTAGTAGGATAGACGGACCTCCTTACCCTATGCTTAAATTCTTTCATGTTTTTTATCTCCTGACTATATTATTATTTTAATTACTATTTTTTATTATATTTAGATTATTATTTTGTTTTTTATTTATTCTTATCTTTTTATATATAATTATCTAATTGGCTAATTAATCGAAAGACACTTTTCTAATTAAATCTTATCCATTAACTCTTTTACATTAAATATCTTTATTATCTTTTGAAGCAGGAAATGTTTATCAAAAGATAAAATCCCATCCGCTTTTATTGCCATGGCTGTTGCAATAAATGAAGAGTCCTTAATATCAATATCTTTCATAATACTTTCCGCTTTTTTCATATAACCCCTTATTTCTTGCTGCGGCACTAAGTCAATGTTTTCTAATAAAAGATTCATTAAGGCATCTAATTCTTCTTTATCATAGCCCGATTTTTCAATTAGTTCCTTTTCATGTTTTTTAATCTCGTTAATGGAATATTCTGGCAGAAAAAATTTAATGTTCTCTGAAGACAAGATTATTCTTACTATAGAGTCCTTTAACAAGCCAGCCATTAAAACATTTGTGTCTATTACAATTTTCATTCATTTAATTTAGAATGAAGGCCTTTTTTTACTTTTTCATTAATCTCTTCAATATCTTTTAGTGTGAGCTTGCTTTTTGAGGTAATTTTGTCCATAACTGCTAGTTTTCTAACTTGATTTACAATTGCTTTTCTAGCTATCTCGCTCCATCTTATTTCCTTGTGCTTTCTCATTAATCCATGAATTTCTTCTGGAATTGATAAGGTCATATTTGGCATTTTTCTGATTTCATATATTTACTTATATGTGAATAATGTGATATCACATATATAAATTTATCTATTTTATTCATCTCCCCTCATGCTGCTTTAATTCATTTTTCATCTTTTAATTCCATTTTTCTTATTCGATATTGAATATCCTCGAGAAGACGACGGTTTATTGCTATTACCATTTTTCAACCTCCAACAACTTTCTTATTTTTTCATTGAACTTCTTTGCTCTTTCTAAAGAGGTTTTAGCTTTATTCTGCATAGCAATCTCCCCCATTTCATAGGTAAATCTGCCTCTTTTCTCTTTTTCGCTGAAGTAATCTTCTACAAGATTTTTGGCTTTTTCTTTTCCCAAAATATCTTTAGCCTCTTCGCCTGCTTCCTGAAAACTTTCAACAATAGATTTTTCAAGCTTTTTTGTCAGATAAAAATAATAAACTAAAGAGTCAAAAACGGCTTCGTGGATGGAAAGCTCTGTTTTTATTTTTACACCTGATTTTTCTAATAATGCCCTTGCCATGTAAAACATAGAGTAGTAGCCAGCATTAATAGTCCATAAAAATCCATTAAAGCCAGGAAATCCCAAAGAATTCTTAATTTCTATATTTGTTGAAACATCAAAAAGCAGTTTTGCCGAGTCAAATGAATTTTTTGAATTTGTTAGAAAAAATTCGGCGAAATGCCCGCTTTTCTCTTTAATTATAGAGCCTTCTCTAATTAATCTTTCAGTATTATTCTTTATTATCTGTATTCTTTTTTCATCTAGCATTTTTTAAAATTTTGTAGTAATTTTCTGCCCCGAACAACAAAATATGATTATTTAAAGTTTCGTTCATTACATTTAATTTATCTCTTTTTGAGATCATTTCCTCTGCACTTTCAATGGATATAACATTAATATCAAAATCTTTAGTAAAATTAGAGGCAATATTTCTGGCTGTTTTTTCTATTTCTGTTATCTTGCTCGAATTGTCAATAATTATCAATATATCTATATCTCTAGGGCTTTTTTTCTCCATATACGACCCAAAAAGCAAGATTATTGGGAATAATAAATGAATTTTCTCAAGAGAATCTTTCAAGAATAAAGAAAGAATTTTATCCTTAGCCAAAATAGAATTTTTCCTTATTGTTTCTATATATGTCAGCTCCCCTAAATTAGATTTATAGTTTAAATATAGTAGCTCTTTATTGTCTTTAATTAAAAAATCTTCAGAAATAAGAGATTTGATAGATCTGTGGATTAGGGGATAGGGTTTTTTTAATAAATTAGCAATCTGGTTAATGCTAAATCTCTCGTTTATTTTTGACGTAAACAATTCCATTATCTTTATCTGAGTTTTTGTGAGCATATTATACCTTTTTAGATATAGTTATATATCTTTTTAGATATATAAATATGTTGGTCATTTTTAATTATTTTATTTTTCATCTCCCCTCATGTTGTTTTAATTCATTCTTTAATTCATCTTTTAATTCCATTTTCCTTATTCTATATTGAATATCCTCCAGATATCTTCGATTGGTTGATATGAGATCTGAGATAAAACCATCATCAACAAAAATAATTGTATCTTCCATCAACAAACACCCCAAAATAATTTAGAAAAAGAATAAACATCAGGCAACCCTTCCAGATTACCTGGGTTCATACTCACAATCCTAAGATTGCTAATACAAGTAATTTCTTGAAATTTATAAAT
>JBBSYJ010000045.1:0-10213 GCA_038045305.1 Nanobdellota archaeon
TCAAACATCTCTGCAATCTTCAACATCTTTTCATCTTCAAACTTATTGCACATAATTTGCATTCCAATAGGAATTCCTTTGATCTTCCCAGCAGGAATAGAAATAGCGCAACATCCTGCAAGATTAGCGGGAATAGTTAAAGCATCATAACCATACATTTCCTCAATAGAAATTTTCTCACCAATTTTATGAGGAAGCCTAGGCACCGTCGGCAAGATAATGCAATCAACACTCTCAAACGCTTTAAAAAATTCATCCTGAATAATCTTCTTTACCTTAAGCGCAGTATGATAATATCTTCCTTTATGTTCTGCCTTACTAATTTCAGAGCCGCCTAAAACACGGCGTAAGACCTCAGGCCCCGCTGCCTCTTCAATCTTTTTTCCGTAACGACGACCGTCAAATTTCCGAGTCCCTGAAAAAAATTCAACATAAACCAAAGGATAATATGTTTCAACAGCTAATTCAATATTTTTAATTTTAACTTTTTTAATTTCAAACCCGTACTTCTTTCTTGCATCTTCAACTTTCTCATCAAACAATTTTCTTATTTCTGATTCAACATTCAACCCGCTTAAATCCAAAACACCAACTTTAATCTTCTTTGGCATTTTTTCATTAATGATATCAAACATTATAGAATCCTTTTCATCTTTTCCTTTAATTACTGAAAGCATCAAACCAGCTTCAGAAACACTCGAAGCCAAAGGTCCAATTTGATCTAAACTCATACTCAAATCAATTAACCCGTAACGAGAAACATTTCCATAACTAGGTTTAACACCAACGACACCGCAATGCGACGCAGGATTTCTAATTGAACCGCCAGTATCACTTCCTAAAGATATATCAACAAAACCAGCAGCAACGGCAGCAGCCGAACCAGAAGACGAACCTCCAGGAATTCTTCCAAAAGCAGAAGGATTTTGCACAGGTCCAAAAGCTGATGTCTCCCCACTTCCTCCGCTTGCAAACTCATCCATATTTAACATTCCAATAATAAGTCCATCCTCTTTCTTTATTTTAGAAACAACAAATGCATCATAAGGAGCAGTATAATCTTCAAGAACTTTTGAAGCGCATGAAATTTTCATTCCATGAACATTTATATTTGCCTTAATACCAATAATCTTTCCAGCAAGTTTTCCGGCACTTCCTTTTTTTATCCTTTCATCAATTCGTTTTGCCTCTTCAATTAATTCTTTCTCAGGCCGTAACTCTAAAAATATATTTAGCTTTTTATTTTCCTTTTTAATTCGTTCAAGTTTTTGCTGAAGGTTTTGGAGTGTTGTCATTTAAACATCTCCTTCACTAAATTATTTATAAAATTAAAATCTTGATCTCCTGTAAGAACAACATCAAAATTTTCCTTAAATTGCTCCAAAGATCCCTCTCCTTTATCATTATAAAACCCAATCTTAATCAAATTATTATACTCAAAACCGCGAATCATATCAACATCACCAACCCCATCACCTAACAACAAAATATTTTTTCTATTCTTTACTTTTTCATAAACTTTAGGAAAATTCTTCACAGAACTTTCATCTTTATTTAAAACATGAACTATACTTTTTACCCCGCTAAATTTACCCTTTGAATTATATTCCAATTCATTTGATATAACAAATATATCTTCCGTCAGCAGTCCTTTCTTTTTTAAATATTCTTTAATTAAATCACCTATACTAGCTGAAATTATAAGTAATGGAATATTTTTTTTATCCAAGAAATTTACAAAATAATCTACTTCTGCTCTCAAAATTAACAAATCATTATTTATTATATCATCTGCACATTTCTTCAATAAATCTAAATCCAATCCTTTTTTTCCAAGCAAGATAAAATGTTTATCCCACCATTCATACATCTTCTTCTTCTTTTCTACAATATTAACGTTTGGATCAACTTCTATAGGATGATAAATTGAATATAATTCTTTAGCGCGTTTAACATAATCCTCATCAAGATAATTCCCATTTCTTAAAATAGAAATTAATGAATTTACTCTTTCTCCACTAGGCAAAAATAGGGTAGTCAAAGTTTTATCAAAATCAGAAAGAACATGAAAGTTTTCAACTCCTTCTTCAGAAATCTTTTTTTTAACTTTCTCAAAATCTTTAGGATTAACAATAATTATTTCTTGTTTCATTTCATTTCCATCCGACGTTTTGTTTTCAAAACGGAGTTGGGGTTCAAGCCCCAGGGAAATGACGAAGTCATTTCCATCCTCCCTTCTCCGCAATTATAAAGTCCTTATTCTTATTCGGCGCATTTGAAAACATAATTTCTCTGTCAATGGGAACTTTTTCAGCCGAACCTTCTTTTCTCTCTCCAGAACCGCGCTCAATCATTGGTTCTTCTACTTTATCAAGCCCTAATTTCTCCAACTTAGAAGAAAAAGAATCCATAATCTTCTTTGATTCTTTCTTTATTTGTTCTTTTTCCGAATCAGAAACCTTCTTCCATAAAAACCCTTCAACCATGATTAACCAATAAATCTCACACTTTTAATTTTTCCTATTCTGTCATCAATCTCAACAATCGCTGCCTTTCCTTTTTCTCCATCTCCCGGATTGATAATAGGAATGTTATATAATTTCTTCACTCCTCTGTACTCATGCATATGCCCGCAAAAAACAGAAACAGGTTTATATTTTTTAATCGCTTCAGAATAAAATCTAACTCCTGCACTCTCGCCATCCATTGGATTTTTCTTATCTTTGATTATATCAAAAATTCCTTTCGGGGGATAATGAAAAACAAAAATCTTCGGCAGTTCTTTATCTGTCTTTTTTAGCAAACTAAAAAACTTTGCCCTCATTTTAAGATGTCTTTCATACCTTTTCATAATATTTTCACGTTCACTCTTAAATGTCTCCTTCTTAAAAAATGCATCAATATCCATATAACCACCAAACCCGATAACATCAAAACCCCAAAATTCTTTCTTACCATAATTAATTATTTTAACATTTCTCAACTTCTTTAGAAATAAAGCATGCTTTTCTTTTCTTTTCTCTTTAAAATAAGGGGTGCTGTACCAATCATCATCAGTATTTCCAAACACAATAAATGTGGGTTTTCCAAAACTATCAAGTTGTTTTAAAACATTTTTTGCAGCTTCAAAATCCTTTTTTAATAAATTCTTGAATTTTTTCTTTCCAAAAAATTCTTCCGGAGAAATTCTTTCTTCACCTTTTTTCAATCGTCTAAACATATCCATAATAAAAGGTCTCCATTCTTCTACTCCTCCATAATCTCCAACACCAATAACTAAATCAAAATCTTCCTTATCAAGTTTCTTCCTCAACTTCAAAGGAAAAACTCCTTGAAAGTCCCCACAAACCAAAATTCTAACCATGAATAAAAAAGTTATTACAAACTTAAAAACCTAACTACTATTTAAAAATATTAAGAATTATTTAAAAAATAAAAATAAAAATAAATTTATTTACCAATCTGCTTCGTCATCGCTTGAGTCATCTTCATCGTCGTCATCTTCATCTTCATCTTCTAACTCATCAATCTTTTTGTCTTCTTCACTCTTAGGCATTTTACAACTCCTATTTTAATTAAAACCTACTAATCCAAATTGTTTTTAAACGTTTCTATAATCTTTTCAAAGACAAAAACATTTAAGAACTATTTTTTCGAGTTCTTGGGCTTTGAATTCTTTTTTACAATTTCTATATGCGTTTCCTTAAGTTGAATCGGCTCAACTTCCGACGGTGAACCGTCCATTGGATTTTGTGCGGCCTTATTTTTTGGAAATGCAATTACTTCTCTAATATCATTAAACCCTAACATCAATGCAACCAACCGATCAAAACCTAATCCCATTCCTCCATGAACCGGCCCGCCGTACTCGTAAGCGTCAAGCAAAAAACCAAACTTCCTTCGCGCTTCTTCTTTTTTCATTCCAATAACTTTCATAACTTTCTCTTGTAATTCAGGATTATTAATTCTAATACTTCCAGAACCAAGTTCCGTACCGTTTAAAACTAAATCAAATAAATCACCCAAGACCTTTCCTGGTTCTTTTTCCAAATATTTTATATGTTCCTTCTTCGGAGATGTAAAAATATGATGCTCCGGCTCCCATTTCTTTTCATCTTTATTGTAAGAAAACAATGGAAAATCAACAACCCAGCAAAATGCAAATTCTCCTGCGTCGCCCTTGTCTTTTCTCAAGTCCGGCTTATCCGTTCCGTATTTCTTCTTTGCTTCTTCATGAGTTAAAATACTAAACGCAGAAAGTTGAATTCCTAAAATCTTTTTGAAAATATGCTTATACAATCCCTCAACAAATCCTAAAATATCCTTCTGTTCAACAAAACTCATTTCCAAATCCATTTGCGTATGTTCTGGCTGTCTGTCTGCTCTCAAATCCTCATCTCGTAAACAGCGTGCAAACTGAAAATATTTGTCAAAGCCCGCAATCATTAAAATTTGTTTATATAATTGAGGAGATTGCGGCAACGCATAAAACTTTCCTTCATTAACACGAGAAGGAACAATATAATCGCGCGCGCCTTCCGGCGTCGGCTTAACAAGCAAAGGCGTCTCAATTTCAATGAAGTCGTTCTCAATAAAATACTCTCGCGCCGCTTGAGCAACCTTAGCTCTAAATGCCAAATTCCTTTGCATTTCCGGTCTTCTTAAGTCCAAGAAACGATATTTCATCCTTATATCATCGCCTGCAATTTCATTTTCATTAATTTTTATAGGCGGCACGCGCGCCTCATTAATAATTTCAATTTTATCAGCAAAGACCTCGACTTCTCCCGTCCCGAGTTCCCGATTTTCAGTCCCTGGCTTTCTATTCTTAACTTCCCCAGAAACAGAAACAACAAATTCATTTCTTAATCCATGCTCACCCTTAAAGACAATCTGCGTCTTTCCATATCGGTCTCGCAAATCAATAAAATTAATTTTTCCATGCTCACGAATCGTATCAACCCATCCGCAAAGCGTTACTTTCTTTCCAACATCTTTCTTCTTTAGTTCTCCACAAGTATGCGTTCTTAACATAATAAATCAATAAACAAGCAATTTATAAATTTAATTAGAATTCAAAGACGACTCCAAATTTCTTTGCCTTTCCTTCTCTTCCCTCATTAATTTATGACCTGCATCAATATATCCCATAGGTGTATAAAGAATTATTATTTCAGTTTCCTGCTGTGGCAAACTTTGCTCTTGTTTGACATCACTATAATCTCTTATAAAAAGACGAGCAAATTTACTTAAATAATTCATAAACAAAACATAAATTTAAAGTTTATAAAAATTTATATTATTTCAGCATCTTGTTGATTATTTCCATCGCATCCTTCCCAGAGACCTTTCCTTTGAATTCTTTCATAACCAAACCCATGTAAGCATTCGCGTTCAAGCCGGGTTTGCTCTTTATTATCTTATGAATTTTCTCTTCAACATCTTCCA
This sequence comes from Nanobdellota archaeon, assembly GCA_038045305.1. GTDB lineage: Archaea > Nanobdellota > Nanobdellia > Pacearchaeales > GW2011-AR1 > JAUSKC01. The sequence continues at coordinate 5,449 of JBBSYJ010000045.1, forward strand.
AATTAACCTTCTCAAATCTTAATGCATCCTCCAGACCTTCGCCAGACACAATTCTTTCAAAAACATCCCGAACATTGCTTTCTTCAAGTTTTCCTTCTCTAACTTTTTCCAAGACATCAGAAATAACTTCTTTGCCAAATTTTTTTTCAACATCGTATTCATTTAAATTTTCCCTCACAGCAATCTCCGTCGGAAAAACAAGCAAGACCTTTGCAACAAAGTTTGCATTAGGATAAATCTTCATCAACTCTCCAAACTCTTTAACTTGATTTCTCTTAAACAGCAATTTAATCATTTCTTCATTCAAGCCCTCACGCCTTAAGTCCTCTTCAATTTCTGTCTTTAATTTAGGTAACGTCTTCTTTACTTCATTAATCAAGTCCCTATGTATTTTTAACAAAGGTAAGTCCGTTTCAGGATACATACGGGCAGCTCCAGGCATAGGTCTCAAAAAGTCCGTCTCTCCTGAAGGCAAAGCGCGCCGCACTTCAGAAATAACTTTCATCTTTCCTAAAATTAATTTTTCTTGCCTTTCAATTTCTTTATCAACTGTTAAAATCATCATTGACGGATCTTGAAAACCCTTTATTTCAATTCGTGCGCCTTTTGAAATAGAAACATTAACATCTTGTCTTATAGTTCCAATCCCCCTTTTAACTCTGCAGCTTCTTAAAATTTCTCCAATTTTCAATGCCGCTTCACGAACTTGCCCGGCGTTTCTCAAATCAGGCGCGGTAGCAATTTCAACTAAAGGAATTCCCAATCTATCTAACCTATAACGCACTTCTTTTTCATTTTCCAAGACCTTTCGCGCAGAGTCCTCTTCCAAACAAATTGTGTCAATTCTAACATTGCCCTCAGACGTTTCAATAAAACCATCGCGCGCAATTAAAACCGTCCTCTGAAAACCAGAAGTGTTCGAACCATCAACAACTGTCTTTCTCATAATTTGTGTCAATGTTTGTATCTCACAATTCAAAAGCAAAGCAATTTGCAAAGTAATTTTCAGCGCCTCTTCATTAATTTGATAGGGCGGCTCTTCATCCAATTCTACAAGTGACGTCGTTCCAGAATGAACTTCATAAACAAACTCCTTATCTAAAGAAACCTGATACAATGCCGCTTCATCAACTTCTCCTGACTCTCCAGCGACGGCATGAAGTTTTCTCCTTATCAAATATTCCGGTTCATCACTGCGTAAAATCGACGGCGCATGAGAAAATAACTTACGAGTATCAAGTTGCTGATGAATTTCAAGTCCCGCCTTAAAACCGAGATTTTTATAATCGAGGTTTTTTGCTGAAAAATCTTTTGATTTTTCTTGCTTAAAGCCCAATTTATTGTAATCAATCATCATAATCTTAGAAAGTGAAGTTATTTAAAATTATTGAGAAATTAATGAATACACCTAACAATCTCGTCTAAAGAAGTATTAACCTTTCCAGCCATAAAATCATAAAATATTCGTTCTCCTTCTGTTGGCCCATTATTTACACCATTTGCCTCTTTATCTCTCCATCCGCCAACGGCTTGTTCCAAACAATGATAATAAGTATTTCTTTCAGTTGAAGGAATAATTGGCAAAGGAAACCCATAATGATCTAAAATTATATTTTGAGCAGTTCTGGCCGTTCTTCCATTTCCATCAATAAATGGATGAATTCTTACAATATGAAAATGAGTCCAAATAGCAGCCATAAGTTGCTGTACAGGATCATCCCCTGAATTACTAATTTTTAAATTTAAATTTTCAAAAAACCAAGGCATTTCTCTCATCCTGACTTTATAAGAAGCAGGAGGAATATATTTAGAACCAGTGATCATAACAGAGTCATTATCTCCTCTGTAATACCCCATGTCCCTTCTATAAATTTCTGGCTCAACTTTACCAACAATATGAAAAAGAAAATAGTCATCTATAGGAAGTTTAAATTTTTCTTTGCCTAATTCAAAAGCCCCCTTTAATCTTGCACTGCCTTGTTTTATCAGCTTCTTTTTAACAACTCCAGGATTTTCAATTCTCCAGGAATGAATTCGGGCATTTCTGTCAATAAGATTTCTTTTTATTTTTTCACATAGCATCCTATAAATACATTTATCAGAAGAATTATTTATTCTTTCAACTTTCTCTCTTATCTCCCTTGCTAAAGATCTTTCTATATAATTCATGCAATACTAATCTCTTTACATCTTAAAAACCTTTCTAAAGTAACCCCTTATGAGTTACAACCAAACACACAAATCAAAAAATCACCCTTCAAGCATTTTATTAAACTCATGCGCAAAGTTATGAAGCATTTTCTCTTTTACAATTTCCTTGCTTTTTGCCCACTCGCTATGCCCTAAGAACGCATTATAAATATATTTATATAATAGAACATATTTAATAATTAATGGAGTTACTAGTTGGGAGAATAGAAAACTGCAAAAACTCAAAGGTCCTCGTAATACATAATAAACCTCTAACAAATAAAGCAAAAGAAAACAACCAAAAAGTAACTATCAAAAAGTGTGAAAATGGAATAGAGATAATCCCTGGAGGAAGCACTCACACAACAGTTGCAGCTCAAAGAAGATTAAGAATAACAGCTACAAAACTAATAGATCAAGGAATTATTAAAATAAAAGACAAAAACCAAGTAGAAGTGTTTATTGATCTAAATAAGTGGAATATAACAAAAAAAGAACTTTTTAACAAAGGAATGGGAAGTCCTATCACTGATGAAATTCCGCAAGGCATGATAAAAAAAAGTGGTGCCATAAAAAAAGGTACCAGGACTTACTATATCGACATCTCTTCAAAAAGTTTATATGAATTATCAAAAAAAGACAAAATAAAATGTCTCTTTAATAGAAAAGATAAAGATGTAATAATAATTAAATCAGATAATAAGGAGGCCAGAAGAATAACTCCTCATAGCAAAAAGAGAATTCAAATAGCAATACCCAAAGAGATATTAAATAAAGGAGAAATAGAAAAATTAAAATCAAAATCATGGTTCCCAGTAAATATTCAATTTAATCTCCAATCATTTAATTTAGAAACAAAAGATTTCTTTTCAATAAAGGAAGAAAAAGAATTAGTAGATTTTTTAGAAAAAAAAGGAGCGAAAATCAAAATAAAAAAACCCTCCGACCCTTATGATTTTTTAATAAATGACAAAATTGCTATCGAGATTCATAATTCAATACCAAAACATGGAGATCTAGTAACGAGGCACAAAGTTAAACCTGCACTAGTCAGATTAAGAATCTTAGAGGCAGATTTTTTGACAAAAAATAACGAAGTATCTAATTTTCTTGTAATAATCAATGAAGAATGGTCAAAAGGAGAATATATAAAAGAATTATCTAATAAAATAAACAAAAAGGTTAACGTTCTATTCACAAATTTTAAAGATAATTGGACAGAGAAAGTTGGAGAAAAAATAATGGGAATAATAAAATAATTATTATTCTAACATATCATTTAATTCTCCAACCATATTTGTAAGCATTAGTTTTTTCACTTCTTCTTTATTTGTTGTTTTACCTAGCACATAACTAAGTTTTACCAAAGCCGTCTCAGATAACATATCTTCCAAATAAATTATTCCCGTTTCCAAAAGTTCTCTTCCATTGCTATACACTAAAGGATCAACTCGGCCATTAATGCACTGCGACGTCGCGCAAACCGCAATCTTCTTCTGAACCTCTTTTAATTTTTTAGTCCATCCGTGCCGAGCACGTGAAGTCGGCGCATGACCAAGGCCAGACATTTCAAGAACTAATCCTTTATATCCATTTTTAACATAATAGTCCAGCACGTTGGCCTCTTGTCCCGGATAAATTTTTAAAAGTGCGACCTTCTCTTCAAATTTATTATCAACCTTAACTTTGCTATTATTTCTTCTGTTAAAATCACTCATAATTTCAATTCCATCTTGAGTAACTTTTGCAAAAGGTCTCCCATTCACAACTTTAAATGCGTCGCGACGAGAAGTATGTAACTTTCTTACTTTGGCTCCGGGCATAGCATAACAAAATTCATCGCTCTCATTTGCATGTCCAACAAGCATGACTTCAGCAATTTCAGAAGTAGCAGCAACCGCAGCGCAAATTAAGTTTAAATTAGCGTCGGAAGAAGCGCGATCAATAGACCTTTGCGAATAAGTTAACACAACGGGCTTATTCAACTTACCTAAAAAAAAACTCAAGGCCGCGGAAGTATAACCAAGAAAGTCCGTCCCATGAGTAATAATAACTCCTTGGATATTTGTATCATTCAACAATTCAGAAACAACTTTTGCAATTTTTTGCCAATCCTTGTAATCCATATCTTCAGAGGCCTTCATAAAAGGCCGTTCCAAACGAAGAACATTAACTTTGTCAAAAATTCCAGGATAATATTTGAATAAACTTTCAGGAGTGTCAAGCCAATCAACTCCGCCCTTTTTCGGATTTAAGCGGGCCGCAATCGTTCCTCCAGTAATTACCATAGCAATATTTGGCTTTCCACTTGACTTTTTCAATTCAACTTTATCTTCAACCTCGCGCGCTTTTTCAACAAGTTTTATTTCCAAAATTTCTTTTCTCGGAAACCCGATATTATACCCATTGCCAAGCTTAAGCAGAACAATATTCTTATCCGATTCAGACGATTCAAGCAAAGTCCCTTCATAAATTTCTTTAATGAAATGAATTTCAACTTCATCTCCTGCCTTAATTCCTTTATCAATTTTCATATTCAAAACAAAAATTCCAACTATAAAAAGTTTCATCTTTA
>JBBSYJ010000046.1:0-5497 GCA_038045305.1 Nanobdellota archaeon
TTAAATGAATTCAAATCAAGCTTAAATTAATTTCTATCTAAAAGTGAAACATTAAATTTATAACATAACGGATTACACTTATTATGATAAAAGTTGTTCAACGCAATTTGAGAACCTGCTTAATACTACCACTGCCCAGAAAGATAACAAAAGATATAAAAGGCAATACTTCTTGTTTAAGTTATGAATACAAAAGTTTTCAGTATAATGGGCTGGATTCTTATGGTTCTCGGGATTATTGTTCCCATTGCAGCTATCCTTACCCAAGTTTATCAATATTCGGGGAATAGTTTGGCCTTTTCTGATATTTTTACTGAAGGTTTATTTTTTGGAGTAATATTTTTTGTGCTTGTATTCTTGCCCGGTTTCAAATATTATAAGATTTCAGGAGAAGGAGAGAGTAGCAGATTAGAAAATTGGGCTGTTTGGCTGATGACTGCTACAATTATTTTAGAAGTTGCTTTATTCATATTACTTGGAGTAACTTCCGATGCGGAAGGGATTGGTTGGGGAATGTTTATATTTGGAGGATTTCTATTAGTCCCTTATGGGATAGGGATATTGCTTTTAATTATTAACTTGTTTGTAAAAAAGAAGTAACCTTTTTTCCGTTCACCCCCTAAAATAGTGTAGATTCTCAAACTCTCTCCGCTTCGATTAAATTTCTGGCTGTTTTAATCTAATAAACTTTATTGTTCATTAATTTCTTACCATCTGCCCACTTTTCTAAACCACCAAAATAAATTATGCCCACAAAACTGGGCTTAAATTTATAACTTCTTTTTGTTTTCCACATTTATGCCAATATATTCACATTCCAAATTATCTACTTTTGAGCAGTGCAAACTTAAATATAAATTCAGATATATTGATAAAATAATTCCTGAAGTTGAAGAGACAATTGAAACACATCTTGGCTCCGCAGTTCACTCGACGCTCGAATGGCTTTACAAACTTGTTATTCTAAGCAAAATTCCGTCAATTGATGAAACAATTATGCATTATCATCAAGAGTGGGAAAATAATTGGGTTGATGATATTGTAATAGTAAACAAGAAAATGTCTAAGGAGAATTATTTTGAAAGGGGAATAAGGTTTATTTTGGACTATTATACAGAACATGCTCCTTTCGACGACAATACTATAGAAATTGAAAAGAAGATTTTTGTGAAAATCGGGGATGAAGAGCACACTTTGCAAGGTTTCATAGACAGATTAGTTCATAATTTAAAAACAGAAGAGTATGAAATTCATGACTACAAGACCTCTGGAACCTTACCTAGCAAAGAAAGAATAGAAAATGACAGACAACTTGCGCTTTATTCGATTGCAATAAAGGAAATCTTCGGCAATGACAAAAAAGTAAAATTAATATGGCATTATTTGCATTTTAATAAGAAAATAGAGATTTACAAAACAGATGAACAAATTGAAAGATTAAAAGAAAAGATTCAGCTGCTCATAAATGAGATTGAATCGACAAACGAATTTCCCCCAATGGTCTCGGCACTTTGCGATTGGTGTGAATACAAAAACATCTGCCCTGCATGGAACAGCGACGATAATACAAACAAGATTATAAAATCAAAAGAAGAAAGAGGGAAACGGATTAGTGATTTTCCGACGCTGAAGAAGTATTTGAATGATTAACAAGATAAATCCCTCTTTATCTTACTTAAAAGAGTTACGTAATTTTCTAATGCTGGGTTGTTTTCTCCTATAGAAGAAAAAATTTGTTTCTTTAATTCTTCATTAATAAAATGAATATCTTTATCCGCTAAAAAATCCACAAGTTCAGAATATCCACTTATTTTAACCAAACTACCATCACCATTATATCTTGCATAGTCACCATCGATAAATTCTGCATAAATAACTGCGCCAATTAAGTTTCTATCAAAGCCCATAAAAAATTTTAGTTTAAAGGGTTTTTAAAAATTATTGTCCTTCCAGCATCTATTTTTATAGATGATGTGACAATTTGTCTTCCAGCATCTATTTTTATAGATGATGTGACAATTTATTGTCCTTCAATTGCTTTTTCTATCTCTTTGTCCTCAACAAATCTTGCCATGTCAGCAACGTGGTCATCTGAACCAAGCTTCACAATTCTTACCCCTTGTGCTGCCCGCCCCATTACTCTAATGTCATTGAGAGAAGTTCTTATTACAATTCCTTTTGCAGTTGTTATTATCAAACTATCTTTATCATTAACGGAGACAGTTTTAACAACCTCCCCGGTTTTATCAGAGACCTTTAAATTTATTACTCCTTTTCCTGCCCTTCCAGTTTTTCTGTAATCCCCAATTGAAGTTCTTTTTCCGTAACCATTGCTTGTTATTGTCATAATAGCGTCAGTGTCAAGAATTTCCAGTCCGACAACAGCGTCGCCTTTGTCTAGTTTTATTCCAGTAACCCCATAACTTGCCCGCCCCATATCACGAACTTCAGATTCTGCAAATTTTATTGCCTGACCTTTCTTTGTCGCTAACAAAACTTCCTGGCCTTTTTTCACGACGTCGACTCCAATTAAAAAATCAGAATTGTCAGCCGGCAAATTAATTGCCCTAACTCCTGAAGCCCGAGGCTTTGAAAAATAACTTAAAGATATTTTTTTGACAATTCCATTTTTGGTTGCCATGAACAAATAATCATCGAAATTTCTTACAGAAATTACATTTGTAATATTTTCATCCCTTAAATTTAAAATATTAACAATTGCACGGCCTTTGCTTAATTTTTCTGCCGCCGGCACATCATAGGCCTTAAGCCAAAGGACTCTGCCACGAGAGGTAAAGAACATCAAATAATCATGAGTTGAACAAGTTAAAAGCTGCTTTACAAAGTCCTCATCAGTCAAACCAGATCCAATAACTCCTCTACCGCCGCGCTTTTGCTCACGATAGGACTCAATATCCAATCTTTTTATGTAACCTTTGTCTGTAATTGTAACTATGACATCTTTCTTTTGAATCAAATCTTTTTCTTTTATTTCCTTAAAATTTCCCATAACTTGAGTTCGTCTTTCATCCCCATAATTTTTCTTCAATTCAGAAACTTCACGAACAATTATTTTTAATATCTCTTTGATATCGCTTAAGATTTTCTCAAGCTCTAAAATTTGATCTTTCAATTGCGAATGTTCATCTTTCAATTTATCAACTTCAAGAGAAGTTAATTGCTGCAATTTTGTTTCAAGAACTGCTTTCGCCTGTCTCTCAGTCAATTTATATTTTGACATTAATCCTTCAGAAGCTTCAACCGCACTTTTTGACTTTTTAATCAAAGTAATTACATCATCAATATTCTTCAAAGCAATCAATAAACCTTCAACAATTTCCATTCTTTCTTTTGCTTTTCTCAAATCATATTCCGAACGTTTTGTTACTATTTTCTTTCTGTAATCAACATAAGCATCGACGACACTTTTCAAGTCAAGAACGCGGGGCTGGCCGTTTACTAAAGCCAGAAAATTAACATTGAAAGAATCCTGCAACCTTGTATATTTAAACAAAGAATTTATTACAAATTTGGAATTTGCGTCTTTTTTTAATTCAAGAACAACTCTTATTCCTTTTTTTGAACTTTCATCTCTTAAATCGGAAACATCTTTAATTTTTTTGTTGCCCACCATTTCCGCAATCTGCGTTACTAAAGTTGATTTGTTAACCATATAAGGAATTTCTGTTATGACAACAATTTCTTTTCCTTTCACACTTTCCGTTTTTACTTTTCCCCTTACAATAAGTTTTCCTCTTCCGGTTTTGTATAAGTCATTCATATCTCCAGATACAACTCCTCCAGTCGGGAAGTCAGGTCCTTTTATAATTTCACAAAGCTGATCGTTGTTTATACTTGGATTTTTTATATTTTCAATAATTGCATCAGCAACTTCAGACAGATTGTGAGGTGGGATATTAGTAGCCATACCGACGGCAATTCCGGTTGCGCCGTTCAATAACAAAGCAGGCAATTTTCCTGGAAGCAAAACGGGCTCTTTAACTGAATTGTCAAAGTTTGGAACCATTTCAACTGTGTCTTTTTCCAAGTCCTCAAGCAATTCCATTGCAATGTTTTCCATTTTTGCTTCAGTATTATGACTAATAAAACCGTTAGATATAAACGAATGACAATCACTGTCTACTTTTATTGAGTAAACTCTTTGATCACCAGAATCTTCTATAGAAACTATTTTATCAAATAAATATTGGTAAGTTAAGAAATACTCAAATAACGTTTTATAATTAGTTCCAGTCTTTTTAAACAACACCTGACAAACTTTCTGATAATTTTCATCCATATTTTTATACCTATCAAAATTATTTTTTAAAATAAATTCATTATGAGATAAACTTCTTATAAACTCAGAAATAAACGGAACAAAATCGGTTGATGAAGCTTCTTTTTTATAAAGTAATAAAATTGTCTCTAATTTCTTATTTTTTATCTTAGAAATAAAACCAATTTCTTTGTAAAATCTTAAAAAATTTCTTTTTCCTCTAATTTGCAATAAATATAAATTTTTATATTTATCATATCTTTTAAAAGAATCAATACCAAACCTCAAAAGAAGAGTCTGCATTATTTTTATTATTTCTTCACTGGTAGAACATAATCTTAATTCCATCATCTTTTTTGTATAAGCCACTCCACCCTCACCTTCATAAAACACTCTAATAAACTCGGAAACAATTTCTTTAGGTGATCTTAAAATAATCTCTGGAATTTTTTTATCTTTAGATTTAACAGAGTCTAAACCAATATTTCTTAGAAATTGAAGGGTATATCTAGAATGACATTCTAATCTATAATAATCTTTTTTTCCGTATGATGAAGGAGATTTTTTAAATTTATGGAGTTTACTATCTGGAAAAACATTCTTCCATCTTTTTTCAAGCTCCACAATCCATTCTTCATCAGAATTACAAAATTCTATTTTATTCTGACCGATATAACCTTCCGCCAAAAAAGAAGCCAAAATAAACGCTAAATCTTTATTTAGATAGTCTGGAAGAATTCTTATTTTTGTCCTATTTTTAATTTCAGGTAGGTATTCTTTTAATTTTATCTTTTCTGTAGGCCAAAAATTATCTTCTAACCTGTCAAATACCGCATAATCTCCTTTTTTAATTTGCTCTAAAGTTTTCCAAACAAAAATTGGTTTTCCTAATTCATCAGAAGTAATAGTTAAAATAGGGTGATTTAAACTTCCTGTTAAATTATAACCTTTATTAGTTGTTATCTTTAAAGTTTTATGAACCCCCGAATCAAACCATTTTGAGGCATTATGAATTTTTTTATCTTTGCTTAATATTTTGATATTAATATTATCTTGTTCAGATATTTTATCAATTCTTTCCAGTCCATTCTCAGTTAATACCAAACTATCTCCAGAAACACAATAACGATAAGCAGCTGGAGGATCTCCGTCTAATGAACCCCAATTTCCTTGACCGAAAACCAAAGGATAACGTAAAGAGAAGTCCTGTGCCAAACG
>JBBSYJ010000047.1:0-4786 GCA_038045305.1 Nanobdellota archaeon
TTGCCTTGGTTGCCATCTGTGCCTTTAAGTCGTCTTATCAACTCGCGATTCTCTCGTATTTTCTGCTCTGTCTCTTTTAATGATTGGTCGTCTCTTCTTAATTTATTTACTTCATCTTGAAGTTCGTTCAATCGTGCTTCAGCATGCTTTAAGGCCTCGCTTTTTTGAACTGATTGAACTTGGGCTCTTTCCGCTTGAACTTCACTTAACTTTCTTACAATTATTTCCTTAGAAGGCCTTGTTTCTCCATATTCATCGTTTCCACCTTTTCTTTTTACTACAAAGAATATCGCAACTAAGACAATTATAATTCCTCCAATGAAATAATAAATAGTAGGGCTTGAGAAAAGAGTTGAACCAAGAGTTGCTAGACCTGTAAATGAGGACTTGTCTGAAGAATCTGTAACAGGGGTACTGCTTACTTCTGTTGAGTTGTCTGTTATGTTCTCTGAAGTTGAGCTATTAGTTTCAAGGGTAGTTGTCTCAATTATTGTTTCGTTTGGTGTTTCTACTGGAGTAAAACCATCAGGAAAGACTTCGAGGTAGACGGACCCTCCCGCAGTATAAATATCACTAGAACGGCTATCTGCAATACTTTTTCCAAAGCTCTTCACATAAATCATTATTTTAAAATCCTCAACAGTTGAAGAAAAGGTTACATTAACATCTCCATAAATATTTGAGTTTTCAATGAATTTTTGATATAAATGAAAATCAGAAGAGTGCGCATCGTAAACGACCACTTGAACTTGATCATTTGGAACAGTCTTAACTTTTATTGCAGTATCTGTCGCAGAAACAAAACCTATTAATAGGAAAACAAAAGCAAAAACTAAAATTCCTTTATTCATTTTTTATCACTCTTCAAATTGATTGGAAAAAACTATTTATAAATATTTTCTTTTATTAAAATATAAGTTGCAGAATAAAGATTGTCATTTTTTATAGAAGTATTTAAAAACCTAATATTTCATATCGTTAGTAAAAGATGGTGTGCAAATGAACGAGGAATTGAAAGAAGTTCCGGAATTCGAGGATGATGAAGAGGATTCATTCTTAGACGAGCTTGATCTCGACTAACTTTTTCTTTTTTTACTTTTTTTCATTTAAAACAACTTCGTTATTTGATTTGTCGAGTTCATTGAATTTTGCGTCGATGACAAACCTTAAACTCTCGTCGCTGGAAAGTTCGGGGGACCATTGATTTTCAAACATTATTTCTATTCCATACCCGACGTTAATACCACCCAATGATATTTTTTTTACTACGCTGTTTCCAGAATACACAATCACCGTCGAGTTTTCAGATTTTATTAGGCCGTTGTTTCTTATTATAAAATTTCCATCTAGATATTTTCCTTTTATCGTCGCCGAAACATTTTCAAAACTTAAATCAGAAAAACTAGGATAAGAATATAATTTATTTATGTAATTAACCGTATCGTCGCCGATTGTCTGCCTGCAGTCCACCGTCGGATACATTAAATTGCTTGGGTTCGTCGAGTGTTGAAAGCCGAGGGAGTGCATAAGTTCGTGAGCTGCAACAATCGGCTCCGCACATTGCGTTTCTCTTAACAACAATACCTGCCCGTTATCAATAACATTAAAATTATTTGTTTTCGTTACGTTTGTTGTTCCACCTTCGCCTGCAATGAACGCAGAGCCCTCAAGTTTGAGAGTATTGTCACAAGTCACACTTATCTCTTCGCTGTCAACTACTTCATAAAACTTAAGGATTGTTTTATTTTGGATATATTCTATTGCTCTTTTCATTTCATCTTTTTTCCCGATGGGGCAGCCGATAATCCTATAAGAAATTTTGTAATCAGGATATCTCATATTTTGATAGAACTGAAAGCTGTCATTTGTTGTCTGGGATAAACTGAAGTTTGAGCCTTGTGATTCTTCTAAGACATAATTTACAGAATTTGTTGGAATAAAAAAATAAAATACCAGTAGGCCAATAACTAACAAAACAAAAAAAGTGCTTAAATATTTAATCCACTCCATTAACAAAATAAAGAAAAATAGTATTTAAAACTTCAGGCACAATATTTTTAAACAAGGTAGTTTTATAATTATAATGGCAAAGGGGCTGGTAATTACTTTGGTTGTTCTTGCAATATTAATAATTGGGATTGGAGGATTTTATTTTTATTCGGGAAGTTATAGTTCTAGTGGGAATATCCCCTCTTCAAGCGGTTCAAATACCCAATCAGGAAGTTCTAATACACCATCGCAAAATTCCAAATCTGTGGAAATTAAAAGTTTTGCTTTTTCTCCATCAACGCTGACAGTTAATGTTGGAGATAGTGTGACTTGGACTAATTACGATGATGTTAAGCATACAGTAACTTCTGATTCTGGAAGCGAACTTGATTCAGAAATGCTTTCAAAAGGACAAACTTATTCACATACTTTTAACACGCCCGGAACTTATGCCTATCATTGCACTCCTCATCCAGGCATGAAGGGGACTATTGTTGTGCAATAATTCTAAAATGAAAGTCCGCGACTCCAAAGTGAAAGTTGTCGAATGGTATGAAGATATAAGAAAATTTTCTTTAAGATATAGAAAAGATGGAAATTATGTATTTGATACTAAATGGTATGAATTGTTCTTCGGAATAAGTTGGGGACAGGAATATGGGGTTATGGAAGGAATTGTTGAAACGGCTGGGAAGATATGGAGGCGCGCGGGCGAGACGAAACTTCTTTTGGCGCAAAAAGTCGGAGTGAGAATTAACTCTCCAGAAAACAAAGTTTTAATAAAAAATCAGAACGGAGTTGACGACAACGGAATAATTCGAAGCCAAAAAAATGACCATCCGTCTAGGATAATAACCGTAAATCAGCTTGAAGGAAGCGTTTATATTGAGTTTATGTAATAATGAAATGTGTATTTTTGTGCAATAAACCTTTAATACACTGAAATTCTATATATTAATGCCAAATAAGAATTGTCCTAAATGCAAAGGTGTAGGAATTGTGAAAGATAAGACCGGAATTCATACTTGTTGGGATTGTTTAAATGAAGGTGAACTTGATCAACATTCGAAAGAAGTCAAAGAAAGCGGGATTAAAGTTTAATTTTTCAGGATTTTTAGAAGTTTATAGTAATTGGTCTCATCAAAATATCTTTTAAGTCCGAGAAGGTCTCTTTTATTTTAAACCATGTAGGTTCTTTGCCAGGCACATATTTTATGTTATATCTGCTTTTGTCCAATGGATCTTCAGGAATTTGTTCATTCAAATATTTAATTGGGTGTTTTAAAAATCTCCAAGTATCTTGTGCAAGCCATTTCAAACTTGTTGAACTAAAAAATTTAGGAAAGTTACTTCTGTAACCTTTATCTTCAAGGTCTTGAGGAGTTCTATCTCTTAAAGCATCCATAGAAGCAAGTTGGGCTTGCCATTCTGATATTTTTTCAACTGGCACAATATATTTCCCTTCAAATTGTCTTTTCCATTCTAATCCTTTTTCAATAGGTTCGACATATTTAACATGAAATTCATCAAGTTGTTTATCGGCCCTTGATTGTACTTTATCAATATCTTCCCTCATATTTGCTTGAATAGTGTCATATGCAATTTCTATTTCATTCCTTAATATTTCAACATCTTTTGAAAAATTATACCCTTCAGCTCTGTAGCCCTTAACTTTGGAAATTCTTTCAGCTCTTATTGGCTCTTTGGTCTTAGAGTAATCCCTTAAATATTCTACTTGCGCCTCATTAAAACCGTATGTTTCTTTTAAGTCCAAAACATCTTCTAAATTATGTAAGTCATGACCTCTTGTTTTTGATAAAATTGAATTTCTAATACTTCTTTTGACAAATCTCCCATCTAAACCAGCAGTTCTTTCAGCTATGTTAATTAATTTTTTTGCTTGATAGTCAGATATCTTGTATTTTTGAGCTATGTCTTTTACAGAATCTTTTGAATATTGATAGTCATATAGAACGCTAGCTACAATTTGCTCTGCGTCTTTTCTTTTTGAGAAATTGCTTCTTGTGTACTCTTCATCTTTAAGAAAAGCATACTCTGGATGCAAGTCAATTACTTGCTCTTCAAAGCCATTTCTTAGTCGGTCATCTAATGCTGTTGCCATAAAAAATCTATAAAAATAGGGTTTATAAATCTTGTTGGATTAACTACTATTAGATTACAACAATCCCAAGATAGAGAAAAGCTTATAAGGGTAGTTATTACGATAAAATGATGACAGATACCAACTTATTAGAACAAATGACGCTTCCAACTGAAGAAGATTTAAATGAAAGGGCAATGGAAGCAGTTGTTCATGAAATAGAAAGAACATTTGAACCTCAAAAATATCATTTTCCTGCCTTACAAGAAAGAGTAAGAAAATTGGAACAAAGGGTATATTCGGGACAACCAAAATATCTTGCAGGTGCAAGTAAAGAACTTGAAGATCTAAAACTAGAAATATTAACCTATAAAGAAAGAACTGGAGTACACCCAGTAACATCAGAAGAAATAAAAAAGAAAAGACAAGAACCAACTATAGAAAGAGGAGGGAGATCTGACAAAACTAAAAGAGATATGTTTCGAGCAAAAGTGTTATCATATTTACAACAGGCACAAGAAGGCATGTCTGTAAGAGAAATTTCTGATTATCTTGAAAATGATGAAGAAAGAGTAAGGGATGCTCTTTCTCACCTAACTAGTAGGGGTTGGGTTGATAAACAAAAAGCACATGCTGGTTTTGTCTATCGTGCTAATAGCAAATAATTAAGCATGACTATTTTTGAATAAAAGAATA
>JBBSYJ010000048.1:0-20357 GCA_038045305.1 Nanobdellota archaeon
TAAAACAAGGTTTTTAAGATGTTTGAAAAATTTTTGAGAGGATTTTAAAATTCGTGAGCTGTTAAGTTAGCGTCAGATAGTTATTCATCTTTACACCATAAATTGTAAAAAATAATAATGCTTATAAATAAAAAACCACCTCTTTTATTATGACAACAATAATTTTCACAGGCCCTCCTTTTTCAGGTAAGAGTAGTGTAATAGATAGACTTAAAGAACAAGGATATAATGCAGTTCCTGAGTCTGCAAGGTATGTTCTTGATTCTTTGAGAAGTTTAAGATTTAAGAATCCTCATAAAGAAAAGAGAGATCTTTTTCAAAGAGAAGTAATAACACGACAACTATCTTTAGAAGATCAAAACCAACAAGCTCCATTGGTTTTCTACGATAGGGGGGTTGTAGACAATCTTGCATATTACCTCCTAGATGGTTTAGAGCCTCCTTCTGGTCTTGTTAGTCTAGCAAATAGCAGAAGGTATGATGTAGTGTTCTATTTTAAGTCCTTAGAGAAATCTGCAGGAAATAGGGTTGTAACAGATGAAGAGGAAAAAAGAGCTCTTGAAAGGCTCATTAAAGAAACATACTTGGCATGTGGGTATACTCCAATCGAAGTGCCAGAAACAGATGTTGAAACAAGAGTTAATTTTATTTTGGAGCACATCTAAGATGAAACTAGCCTTTTTATCAAATAAAGATCCCTCACTTCCTTATATAGATTCCGATGGTGGAGCAGTAACTGTGAGATACTATGCCGCAGAATTATCTCGAAGAGGCCATCTTGTCGATATATTTACGCCAGAAATAACAAAAAAATATGCACATGATTCTTATCTGCAAAGAAAGGCACATGCACAAAAGAACCCTCTGGATGATTTGGTAGGAGAAGCTAAGGTACATAGAAAGAGAATTAGATCAGCCAATAGATCATTGCTTCAAGAAAGAGATGCAAAAAACCTTGCAGGAATTGTTGACTCGTATCTTTTTGCAGATGCTCTACCAAAAAGAGGTTTAGAAGAGTATGATGTGGTAAGCATATTTCATCCACTTGCAGGGTTCGGAGTAATGAATCGACAACTAGTTGATCCCAACAAAACCGTTTTGTTTCCAATGCTACTTTCAGATTTTTATATGAAATATGAACATGTCTCACAAATGTATAGGGATCTAGAACTGAGTCTTCTTCAACAAGTCGGGACGATAACTTCTCCATCTCAAGACGAAGCAAATACAGCAATAAAGAGGGGAATTTCTCCAGAAAAAATAAGAATAGTCCATCGAGGAATAGATAAAAAAATCTTTTTTCCAGAGGAAAAACCAAAGGGGTTCAATCCTTATGAAAGGATAAGTATAACCTGTACCAATGCAATAAGGCCGCAAAAAGGACAACACCACCTCATTCTTACTGCAAAATTATTAAAACAGAAGGGAATGAATGTTGAGGTTAATTTTGCAGGAGAACATGAACACCCTTACAAACCAGAGCACAATGACTACTATCAAAATCTTTTAGCTCTTGCAGAGAGAAATGGGGTTGCTAAGAACGTAAGATTTCTAGGATCGTTATCTCCTCAAGAAGTATCCGCACTTCTCAGGAGTTCTGATATTGCAGTATTTCCTTCAGAAGCGGAATCATTTGGAAAATCCCCCTTAGAAGCAATAGCATCCGGAACACCTACCATTGTTGGCTCAGACGTTCCAGCATACACAGAATTTGTAAATGAAGGAGAAAATGCACTTTCTGTTGAGAGAAGTCCTCGCAAAATCGCAGAAGCAGTAACTCTATTGGCAACAGATGAAGATCTTTATTTGCGTTTAAGCAGAGAAGGTACAAAATTATCAAGAGAATTCAGTTGGGAAAACGTTTCATTGGATCTAGAAAATCTTTATAAGGATATTATGGAGAATAGTTAGTATGGATGAAAAGAAAATTTCAGTAATCTGTGATAAAAGAACTCTTGAAGATAGAGATTTAGGTTATGAAGCCAAAGGAACGACGTGGGATCAAAGACCATTTTATCTTATGAATAAGGTATTGAAAGATCGTAAAAATGTGGAGTATGTTCTAATCGATACAATTGGAGAGCATTCATTTGAAGGAGTGCATAGTGCATTTCTTCATCTTGATAGGGATGTTCATCCTGAAAGCTATGCTCCGGCACTTCGTCTTGCAATTCCCAAAGAAGTTCACTTAGCTAATAGAGACATAACAAATATAACGAAAAGATATATAGAGGAGATGTATGTGAGCATGGGGGGGTCCTCACTTTCGTTAAAGGACCCAACATCTTATCAAGGAAAAGTGATTGTAAAGAGTATACATAACGCTGGAGATCCAAAAGGAAGAGGGTATAATATCATGGAAGTAAGTGATGTTCCGGAAGAAGTTTGGAGCGATCTTGAGATGCTGGTTCAGCCATTTATCTCATCAGGGGGGAGCCAAGATGAAGGAGAGATTAGTAGAATGGACCGTCATGTAATCTTTCTTGGAGAGTCGGTTACCTGCTCATTTTACTCGAAAGAGCCCATAATAAAAAGAAGAACAAGTATTTGGGAATATTTTAGAGATCTTAACAAACTAGAGACAGATTTTGGAAGTCAACAAAGGATTTGCCTCAATGATTTAAAAATATTTTATAGGTGTCTTTCAGCAGATGAAAAGAGAAATCAAGAAACTATTTTAGAATATGCACGATTAGTGGGGTTGGATTTTGGATCCATAGACACGATAACCGATTCCAAAGATAATCTTTACATTCTTGATGTTAATAAAACCCCTTGGGAAAGAGGCATACCTGAAGAATTTATCAATATTTTTCGCAAACAATTAGAAGAAAATGGTTAAGATAATTGCATTTGATATGTGGCAGACATTAGCGGATTATCCGTTTAATCTGTATGAAGAGGTTTTAAGAGTTGCAAAACTTTCCATGAAATTACAGGAGTTTATTATAAAAAAAGGAAAGGCGAGTGTTTCTTCTGATCTTAATGATAAAGATAGATTTTTGGAAAAAATGAAGGTGATGGGCGTTACTGATAAAAAGATTCTAAAAAAGATCTCAAATCTTTACTACAAAGCACACGAGAACATTTTTCTTTATAAAGACGCACTTGATACTCTTAACTATTTAAAGTGTAAAGGGTATGTTCTTGCACTTATAACAAATGTCGATCGCTATGCACAAGAACGTGTATTGCAATTATTTCCAAAAGATATATTTGACCATGTGATAACCTCCTTCGAAATAGGATACAAAAAACCGGAAAAGGAAATATTTTTAGCATTATCAGAAAAATATGATATTGACCCTAGTGAGATAGTAATGGTAGGAGATACTGAAATCACAGATATATTACCCGCATTAAGGCTTGGATGGAAAACTGTTTTTATCAACCGTAAGAGGATGGTTTCTAAAAAAGCAGATTATACTATTTCGTCTTTGAGGGAATTAACAGAAATTTTTTAGTTTTATTTTATTCAGCGAAACGGCCCTTTCCTCTTCTTATTTAACAAAATAGCAATCATATCTCCTGACCTGTCCATATTCCGTCAAATCTTTTCTTCACTCCAAAGATGAACAATCCTTACACACTTCTTCCAAATATTCTCGTTCTTTCTCATTCTTGTGCAGCACAAAATCTAATCAAATCCAACCATCTGTTTTCTCCTAATTCTAAATTAACTCCTGCCATTTCTGAAGGAACTTCGTTAGTAGTTGAGTGATTTTCTATAAAGTTATGCTGTATGACTATTGCATTCATAAGAATTGGAGCAGACCATAATGCTTTCAATCCCCTAAAGTCCAAAACCCTATCTTTGATTTTCATAAAGACAGTTTCAATTCTGTAATTATGTATCTTTGTTTTTTGATAATTTTGTATCTTATGGTCTATTGTTAAACCACCAATCTTATTGGAATAAAATAGTTTTCTAAATGCCCTCGGATAAAAAACTCCTGCATCAGTTTGAATATATTTTGGCTTCCCCTTGCTTATTGCTTTCTTAAGAAATTCTTGGGCTTCAAGAGGATTAGCAGATAAACTATAATGAAATCCTGTTATTAATCTGGTGTCCCAATCCAAACAGCACCAAAATCTATCTAACTTTCCTTCTCTGTTTATCATAGTTTCATCGGCATAGAAACTATTTCCTAAATTATAGCCCTGTTTTTCTATAAACTTATGAACTTTTAGCGTATATCTTCTTACCCAATCCAAAACAGAAACATGACTAACCTTGTGATTAAGATGTCTTTTTAATTGATTTCTCATCTTCCTGCTTGACAAGTTAGAAATATACATATCGATTGACATTGTAATAATCTCTGGTTTATTTCCCATTCTATAAAAACCATCATCATTTGTAAAATATTTGTAACAATCTTTACAATAAAATTTTTGTATTTTTCCTCTATTGTCAGTTTTTCTAGTTCCCTCTCGTCGGAAATTCTGACTTTTACAATGTTTACATTTAATATCAAGATTCATACCTATATTAGGTACCTACTATTTATATATCTTTCGGTACCTAATTAACTGGTCCAAAGTTGGTACCTAAAAGTTTAAATATAAGTCAATTCTACTTTAGAATATGAAACTGCAAAAGCAACTTTCTAGAAAGGTTGGAGATGTAGAATATGTTAAATGGGTTTTAGTTATACCCCCAAATATCGTAGAAGAACTAAAATGGAGAGAAGGGCAAGAATTAGAAGCTGAAATTAAAGAAAATAAACTGGTTGTGAAGAAATCTTAATTTTTTTGTTCAAAATTCCAGACGTTTACTTAACAGCTCAAAAATTCGTAACGTTTATAAATACACAAAGTAATGTATACTATAAGGTATACATTAAGTATAACCTCCTTCCAACCTATTCAGCCGTTCTCCGCAAGGAGAGCGGTTTTATAATCACAATGAAAATAGAAGATAAAGTTGAACAAGATGAAAGAATAATTATTGCTACTAGAAGTGATGGAAGTTCGCAACATAGAGTTATTTATTATGATGAATTAAGTGAAAAGCAAAAAGAATATGTTGGAGAATTTAACAAAAACAGAGATTCTATTTATGAAAAAAGATTGATGAATTCCTTGATTAAGACATATAAGTGCATTGTTGAGATTGATCGAGACGGTTTAAGGAGAGCAGGACAATGACAGATATATTTGATCATGCAATTTTATGCAAGAAATGCGGGAAAGAAATGCAGAAAGGAAACGTTGTAAGAAAAGGTCTTATATTAAGGGCGCTGCAATGTCCAAAGTGCGGCGATAAGCTTGTGCATCCAATTGATGAAGAAAAATACGACAAATATATAAGTTTAAAAAACAAACAATACATAGTCAAAATGCGCCTTGTAGGAAATAGTTATGCAGTTTCTATTCCTAAAGAAATTGTAGCGTTTATGAGACAACAAGAAAAAATTATGAATGATATGGTAAAACTTTGCTTTGAAGATTTTGGGAGAGTAAGTTTGAGATTCAATGAATTAAATGAAAAGGAAATTGAAAAACATGCCTAAGAAAGAAGTTAAATTAAAAGTTGTGGAAGCGCAGCAAGATGACGCGTATAAAGGTATCGCGAGAATTGATTCTGAAATTATGAAAGAACTTGATATTCATAGGGGAGATGTTGTTGTAATAAAAGGAAATAGGGAAACAGTTGCAATTGCTGATCGTGCGTATCCGGCAGATGTTGGTGAAGGAATAATTAGAATAGATGGAATTTTAAGAAGAAATGCCAAGACAGGAATCGGTGATGCTGTTACAGTTAGCAAGGCTGAAGTAAGAGAAGCAAAAAAAATTGTTATTGCTCCTGCGCAGCAAGGGATTATGATTCAAGGAGATCCTGAAGGTTTAAAGAGAGGACTTTTAGGAAGAGCTGTAAGCAAAGGAGACATTGTTGTTCTTGGCGGAGTTCAAAGAAGAAAGGATTTGCTTTCAGATGAATTTGGAGGAGAATTTGGAGATATGATAGGAGATATGCTTGGAAATATGGGGTTCGGGCAGCTTGGTGGCGGAATTTCGCAATTGAAATTTTTAATTGTAAATACAAATCCAAATCAGCCTACTATAATTACTGAAAATACTGAAGTTACTTTAAATCCGAAGGCTGTTGATATTTCTGACGAAAAAATTCCTGAAATTAATTATGAAGATATTGGTGGTTTAAGCGAAGAGATTAAAAAAATACGTGAAATGGTAGAGATTCCTTTGAAGCATCCTGAAATTTTTGAGCGACTTGGAGTTGAGCCGCCTAAAGGAGTTTTGTTACACGGACCGCCCGGAACTGGTAAGACATTATTGGCGAAAGCAGTCGCTACTGAGACAGATGCAAATTTTATTTTGCTTAACGGGCCGGAAATTATTTCTAAGTTTTATGGAGAGTCGGAAAAAAAGATAAGAGATATTTTTGAAGAGGCCGAAAAAACTGCGCCTGCAATTATATTCATAGATGAGATTGATGCTATTGCGCCGAAGAGAGAGGAAGTTACGGGTGAAGTTGAGCGGCGTGTTGTCTCACAATTATTAACAATGATGGATGGTTTGAAATCGCGAGGAAAAGTTATTGTTATAGGCGCGACGAACCGAGTTAATTCAATTGATCCTGCTTTGCGTCGTCCAGGACGATTTGATAGGGAAATTGCAATCAACGTTCCTGGAAAAGAAGGGCGTTTGTCAGTTTTGAAAATTCACACTAGAGGAATGCCGTTGATGAAAAATGTAAAACTTGAAGAGATTGCTGCGGTGACTCACGGATTTGTCGGCGCGGATTTAGAGGCCTTGGCGAAAGAAGCCGCGATGGGTGTTTTGAGAAAAGTTTTGCCTGATATAAATTTGGACGCAGAGATTTCTATTCCTAAAGAAATGCTTGATAAGTTAGTTATAAATCAGAGGGATTTTTTGGATGCATTAAAAATTGTGCGGCCTTCGGCGATGAGAGAAGTTTTAGTTGAAACGCCTAATGTTGATTGGGGATCTGTTGGCGGACTTGATAGTATTAAAATGGATTTGAAAGAAGCAGTTGAATGGCCTATAAAATCGCCTGAAAGTTTTAAGAGAATGGGCATTCGTCCGTCGAGGGGAATTTTACTTTACGGTCCTCCCGGAACTGGTAAGACATTATTGGCAAAAGCAGTTGCAAAAGAATCCGAAGCGAATTTCATTCAAGTTAAAGGGCCGTCACTTTTAAGTATGTGGGTAGGAAAATCAGAAGAGGGTGTTAGGAAGATTTTTGAAAGAGCAAGACAAGTTGCACCATGTGTTATTTTCTTTGATGAAATAGATTCGTTGGCGTCGCGAAGAGGTTTGGATAATGGCGCGAAAGTTACAGAAAGAGTCTTGAATCAATTACTTGCAGAAATGGACGGCTTGGAAGATTTGAATGATGTTCTTGTCGTCGCTGCTACTAATAGACCTGATATGCTTGATCCTGCGCTGATGAGGCCGGGAAGATTTGACAAAATACTTTTAGTCAATGCGCCTGAAGAGGAAGGACGATTTAATATTTTGAAAATTCATGCAAAGAATGTTCCGATTGGAGATTCCAAAAAACTTTATGACGAGAAAGATAAGGAAGCGCTTTTGTCCGAGTTTGCAAAAAAGACAATAGGATATACTGGCGCGGATTTGGAAGCGCTTGTTCGTGAAGCGGCAATGCTTGCTTTGAGGGAAGATATTAATTCTAAATTTGTCAGAAGATTACATTTTGAAAAAGCTATAGACAAAGTAAGACCTTCAGTTACAAAGATGACAATTGAAACATACAAGAAAATTGAAGACAACTTCTTGAAGAGCGCAAAGGGCGCAATTCCTTTGGCAAATAGTTATTTGGGATAAATTAATTTATATTAACTTTTAGAAATTTTCTTATTCATCAATAACAATAACTTTGCCGTCATGAATTAGTATAGTATGTTCTGTTTGTGCAACTTTTGCTGACGAGACCTCGACGAGTTGAGCGTATTGATGCAGGATGTTCTCTTGTTCTAATTGTTTTAAGGCAATTAAGCAACGAGTGCCAAATTTTTTAATTAACCAGCGCGTACAAAAAGGCAAAGTTCCGTATTCATCGACGATAAAACTTAGAATTTCTCTTCCTAACTGACTGCGCGTGTTTTTTTGATTTACGACTTGGTAAATTCCGGACGGGCGACCGTCTTTTACTCTTCCATTTCCAGTTGTTGAGAATGGCTCTATTGCAAAAATTCCTTCGCCGATTTGAGAGTTAGAGGAATTAGTTACGTTTGGAATTGTTTTTCCTGCATGCAGGTCGTATGCCTCAATTGAATGGCCTGAAAGATTTGCTATTGGTGTTAATCCTTTATGTGATTCTATTTCTTCTTGAATTGTTCTTCCTATTTCAGACATAATTGTTTTTTCCTTGTTTTGTTTTATTAAATTAATTGCGGACTCTAAGGCCTTTTCTGATGCGGTAATGAGTTTTTTATTTTCTTCGGAGTTTTCTAAGTCAAGTGTAAAAGCATTGTCAGAAGTCCATCCATCAATATGAACTCCAAAGTCCACTTTCAAAAGTCCGCGTGCTTTTGTTTTGTCTTTGTAACTTGGCGTGTTGTGCGCTGCAATCTCGTTAATTGATAAGTTTGTTGGAAATGCAGGTTTTCCTCCCAATTCTATAATTTTATCTTCTATCTTTTCTGCTATTTCAATTAAAATCATATCATGTTTGATAGTTTTTCTTGCATGATCTCTGACTTCTTTTGTTATCTTGCCTGCCTTCAATATCTTTTCTATTTCGTTTTTGTTCATATATTTTGGATAAAAATAATGTTTAAATATGATTGGGTTATGGGATTTTTATGGGAAGAGTATTAGAACAGTATATGAATTACGTCACTAGGAAATTTTCACTTCCTACTTCGGAGAAGATCTTTTATGATGTTGTTTATACAGAAGGTGCTGAGACAGATTTTCGTTCGTGCGAGGAGGAAGGGAGAACTGTTTCTTTGGATAAAAACAGCATCGCTGGGAAAGTTTTATCAGAACAATATATCAGGCAACGTGTTAAGCAGTTGATTATTCGGGACAATCATAAGACATTAGGGGATTTGGCAATTAAATTTGCTGATAAGATTTTAGCTGACTTAAAAATTATTTGATTATAGATTTGTCTCGTAGACGCCGGGTTTTCGGAATGAAGTTTCCTATTTTTTCTGCGGAGGCCTTGCCGCATCCAAGGAAGTCATTTTTATATTTTATTGCAATAAAACCGCGCAAGGCGGTTTTTATGTTTAAGTCCTGCCCTTTCATCCACGAGTCCGCTTGTTCATCACTTTGAAGCTCGTAAATGTTTTTTGTTATTTGATCTTTCAAGAGTTGTATGCCTTCAATGCTTAATTTGATATATCTTTCTTTTGATTTTTGATCTTCAATTATTTTTGCAAAATAAACGCCAACACGTTCTATAGGAATTTCGTATTCTAGGTTTTTTATTTGTTTTTCTGTGAAAGAGCCCTTGTAAAGGAAGAGGCGTTCTTTTCCTCTCTGTAACATAATTCCTTCAATTTTCTTTATCCCAAAGTTATCTTCAAGAATTGCAATTATCTCGGATCTCTCGTGTTCATTTAATATTTTTAATGGGGTGAATTTTGGTTGTTCGTTGTTCATTCTTCAACCTCCTTTAGTTTTTTGAATTTGGCAAGGAAAAAGCCCTCTGTGTTGTTATCTTGAGGATAGATTCTGCACGCGTGCTTTACTTCCTCTTTGTAGTCCTCGTCTTTCCATTTAGTAATTCCTGGGCGTGATTTTACTGGAATTTCTATTTTTTCTATTTGAATTGCGTTTTCAAATTTATTTAGCGCCCAATTTACAACTTGTTCGTTTTCTTCTGGGGCGTGAGTGCAAGTGCTGTAAACCATTTCGCCGCCGACTTTTAAAATTCCGAAGGCCGATGCGAAGAGTTGTTTTTGTATTTGCGAGAGCGTGTGGACAGTTCTCATACTCCACATTTGATAAGTTATTGGTGAAGAACGAAGGGTTCCTTCACCAGAACAAGGTGCGTCGACAAGAATTTTATCAAACTTTATTTCTGGCAAGTTTTTTTTCAAGCGTTTGCATAATGCAATTCCGTCTTTCTTTGTTATTATAGCATTTGTGACTCCATTCTTTTCCAAATTTGATGCGAGAATTTTTATTCTTCCTAAAGATAATTCATTTGCTATTATTGTTCCAGTATTTAGCATTTCAGAAGCCGCTTGAGTTGTTTTACTTCCGGGAGCAGAGCATAAATCAAGATAAAGTTCGTTTGGTTTTGGTTTTAATGCAATTATAGGAAGCATACTTGCTAATTCTTGAATGTAGTAATAGCCCAACATATGTTCTAATGCACGGCCTAACTCGCCTGGTTCTAAGTCCACCACATCCCCAACCACCACCCCAAAATTGTCGTCTCCGACGGAAGTTGGTTGCTCAAAATCCTGCTTCGCTTGGATTTTTTGCTGATTATTAATTTTAATGTTAGAATTTCTTGTCTTATTTTCTTCTTGAGAATTCTTTTTATTATCTTGATTATCTTCACTAACTCTTTTCCCTTCAATTATCATTATTTCTTCATGATTTTTCCAGGGCTGTTTAATCGTCCAACCCTTTTCTTCCAATTTTTGTTTTAATTTGTCTGGAGAGATTTTTAGAGTGTTACACCTTATTGATCTTACTGGAGGATAATTTAAAATTTCAACATAGTCATTGTAATCTTTTTCATCAGGGAGAAGAAGTTTTATCCGTTCAACGAACTCAGGTTTTGGTTCATACTTTCTTGACTTTGGCTGCGATTTTGATTTAAAGTTCATTAGAAATCCCCCAAAGTCGTTTGAGTCTTACCTGAAATAATTTGTTTTATATCTATTTTAAGCACCTGAAAAATATTTTCAACTGCTGGAACTACTTGATTGTTTAGATAGTAATCAATATTATATTCGCCCTGCTCGTTTGGTAACTTTACACGGTCACGCACGAGTTTCTTCTTAGAACCTACTGGTAGTTCTGCGATGTAATATTCAATAAGATTTCCTGCTGAAGTGGGTATATGTGAGTCAATCATTTTTCTAGCGGCAATAACATGTGGAGAAATGTTCCTGTATTCTGAAATTGGTTTTTTCAACTGCGTTCTTATTATTAAGTCCTCTTTTGGAATGTCACGTGTTTTTATTTTGACGATTATTTCTTTTGTATAGGACAGCGCTTTTTCTGGTGTTCCGTCTGAGAGAATCATTTGAATAACTTTATTTTGCAAGTTACGCGCTAGTTTGCACCAATCACGGCGGACTGTTTCAAAGCCACGAATTTTTAATTTTCCTTCTTTGTTTATTAATGCGTATTTCTTTTTTGCCCCAGTTGTTCCTGCACGGGTGGTTACCCAAATTCCTCTTTTAAAGAATCCTTCAAGTTCTAGTTCCATTATTCCCGGGAGAGTTTTATTTATTTCTTTTAAAAATTCAAGGGTTTGTTTTTCGGTTTTTTTCTTTAATTCAAAGGCAATAGAATCGGTGTCGGAATAAATTGTTTTGAATCCGTTTTTGTCAATTTGTTCTATTGCTTTTTTTATTTCTTTTTTTGCAAAGGCCGCTGTCGCTGCAGCCGCCTCACGACAATAATAACGCGCTCCAAAGAAACCCTGATATCCATAATAAGCGTTTGCCAAAAGTTTGTAGGCGTTGCTTCTTGCTCTTTTTATAGGGTCGTCAGTTTTGGATTCTGCTAATTCTTTTTTGTAGCGTTTTCGTGATTCAATTATTTGTTTTAGCATTTCTGGAATAAACCCGGGTTTTTTATCAAAATATATTGTTTCACCGCCTGTTTCTATTGAATAAGAAGTTTCACTACTTGGAATTTTCTTTAATTCTTTGTTGCTTCCTAGAAAAGTTGATTTTGATAGATTGTAAGAGACAATTACAGAACCGTAACTTGATGTAAAGTCGAACATTGCTAAATTTTCATACAGCCCGGGAGTTGGTTCGAGCACGAAAGCGCCCTCATATTTTTCAACGTGCCGTCTTTCAGCGACATCCGGATTGTTAGGTCTTTTTTCAGGAATCTCATTGAATCTTTCTAAGTTGTGCAAGATGTATGACTCTACATCTTTTGAAAGTCCGTTTCTTGTTATTTCATGAATCGGTTCTTGAATTACTCTTGAAAAACCAAGTATGTCAGGCCACATCTTTTCAAATAAGCCGGCAACGAGGTTTGAATCGTGCAAATTATATTCATAATATTCATTCCAATCAAGTCCTTTTAATTTGGAAGAGTGTTTATGTTTGAATTCTATTTTTTTATCTCCAAGAAATTCTCCAGCAACTTCATTCAATGAAAGTGTTTCTGATTGCATATATTGTGAGTAAGCTGTTCTTATGAATTTTAATAAATCTATATGAACTATTCCAGAAGTTCGCGCGGACAAATTTATTCCGCGTGTGAATTTTGGCTGTGAGTCGTCTAATCCTAAAGAAAGTTTTACTTTATGTTTTTCTGAACGTGACTTGAGGTAAGGCATGTCAAATCCATCTGAGTAATATCCAACAAGGAAATCAGGGGACTCTTTTCTAATTATTTTTACAAAATGTTCAATTAATTCGGCTTCGTCTTTAACATATTCAACGAATTTTGGCGCTTTTTCCGGCTGTTCGTCTTCATTTTTCTTCCAAGTTATAACTTTTTTTAATCCGTAATTTGAAACTAATGAAATCATTAAAATTTCTCCTTCACCGATTTTGAATTCGTCGGTTTCTATATCATATGCAATTATTTTTGGAATGAATTTTTGCTCTTGAATTTCTTTATGGGAATTTAATTTTAAACAAAAATCAACATCGAGTGCAGAATCTATTCCGCCGAACTCGAGAGAATTATTTAATAAATTACCATCAATTTCATACCAAATTGACGGGCGGAATTTCTTTTCCATTATGTAATGGGTTATGAATCCCAAATCATAGCCCCTTCGTTTGTCAATTTCTATAAAGTCGAGCTCGTCTGCAATTGGATGCAAGTCCTTGTAGTTTGTCGCAAAGATTTTTAATGCATTTATGTTTTTTCCAAGGAAATTTTTATTATGAATTTCTATTTTCTCAATTTTAGTTGTTCTTTCTTTCTTTT
The DNA here is from genome assembly GCA_038045305.1 of Nanobdellota archaeon. Taxonomy (GTDB): domain Archaea; phylum Nanobdellota; class Nanobdellia; order Pacearchaeales; family GW2011-AR1; genus JAUSKC01. The sequence continues at coordinate 13,105 of JBBSYJ010000048.1, forward strand.
CGATTTCTAAATGTTTTATTCCATTTATTATCTTCTGAATTTCTTTTTCTTCGACTCCTGGTTTTAATATTGCCCATAAATAGACGTTGCAATCGTCGATAACACAAACACGTTTACCTTTGTCATCGCGGCCTATTATTCTTATGTAATTTCTTCCTTCGAAGTCAAAATAGTCGTAATCCAATGGAATGAATTTCATTTTTACCATAATAATTTCAATAATAAGAGTTATTTAAAGATGGCGATGAATTATATAAGCGTCTCTTCTAAACTTGTATAATGTGCTGGAGATGGTTGAGGTGAAGGAGATAAACCTTTTATTGTATCTCTCATTTTTCTTCCATATTTTCTTTTTGCCCTTTGCCATGCATTTGTTTTTCTTGGTTTTTTATAGTCAGCACGCATGATATAATAAGAAAGTCCTCTTAGAGCATGTCCTGTTGCAATAAATGATTCAGAAAAGTAAGGAGAAAGAGTTGATGCCCCTATTCCTGCATGAAGAGTAGAAATACCTAACCATATTGGTCCTAGAAATTCGCGTGAACTATTTTTATAAATACAATTTATTTTTTGAGCAGATTCTTCAAGTTTTTCTTCATTACTATTTACTGTTTGTGAAAAGTGTGAAAGCCCTATTAATAAAGGAGCCATGGAGTAAGCTTTTCTATTAATAAATCCTACTGACTCAAAAATTGCAGCGCCTGAAAGTATTCTATTAGCTAACTTAGCATTTGTCCCGCCAGTTGTTCTATTGTATGCACGTACAGCTTTATTAGCTAGATACATCATCCCATCATCAAATTTTTGATATGCTCTAAAAATTGGGTTTTCCATCTTTTTATCTTGGATTTAAGATTTTTAAATCTTATCATTGTAATCATTAAGTAGTAGTTAAGGAAACGTAAGATTTATATAATATATTTTTATAATTATGTTATGATAAAGAAAGCGGATTATACAAGAGAAAATTATGATAGAGATAGAAGTATTGTTGACTTTGTTGAAAGGCAAGGAATTGATTTTAGTAATACTTACGAGGATGTTGATCTGAAAAGAGATTTGCTTAAAAAAGTTGTTGGTTTAAAAAATCTTAGAAGTGGTAAGGATAGTTCGAGAACTCCTTATTCTCCTGTTGATGATTGTGGGGATGCGCAAGTTGCTGAAGTTGCGCTTAAATATTATGATACTGCATTGAAAAGACTGGAGGAGTATAGACTTGGTGAAAGAGTTTTAAGGGACGTCACTATTAAAAATAAAAAAGATCTAACTTCAAGATTGCCTGTTATGGCATCAAGTGCTGTTCAAAATTCAAATACAGAACAACTTGTTTTGAATTTAGGAATGTCCGGCTATGCAAATGAAGAATTTTATACTGGAACAAGAAGAAGGTAAGTTTTTATATTTCTTTTGTATTAAATTAATATGGGATTAAGCATCAGGGAGATTGTGCCGCGGAAAGAAATTTCGTTTTCTGAATTAAAAGGAAAAATAATTTGCGTTGATGCGTTCAATACTTTGTATCAGTTCTTGACGACGATACGGCAGCAGGACGGGACGCCTTTGATGGATTCTAAAAAAAGAGTTACGTCTCATTTGTCGGGAATTCTTTATAGGAATGTTGCTTTGCTTTCTGAAGGAATAAAACTCGTTTATGTTTTTGACGGAATTCCGCCCGAGTTGAAAGCGAAGACGCATGAAATGCGAGGCGCGGCGAAGGATTTGGCTCGTGAAAGGTACAATGAAGCGGTTAAAGAAGAAGATATTGAGGGTATGAGAAAGTATAGCAGTTCTATGGTCACTTTAACAGGAGAAATGATTGAAGAGAGCAAAGAACTTTTGAAAGCGATGGGAATTGCAGTTATTCAAGCGCCGGGAGAAGGTGAGGCGCAGGCGGCGCACTTTACTAGAAGAAGTTCTGTTTACGCTGTCGGAAGTCAGGACTATGACAGCTTGCTTTTCGGCGCTAAAAATTTAATTCAAAATTTAACTTTGTCGCGAAAGAAAAAGACATTTTCTGGATGGAGCGAGATAACGCCAGAGTTAATTGAGTTAGAAAGGGTCTTGAACACTTTGGAAATTAACCGAGATCAGTTAATTTGTTTGGGAATTTTAGTTGGAACGGATTACAATCCCAAAGGAGTTCCGGGTATAGGACCTAAGAAAGCGTTGCAATTAGTTAAAATGTATAAACAACCGGTTTTAATTTTTAAGGCGGTTGAAGAAAAACTTATGAGTTTGTCTGAGGAAGATAAATTTGATTGGCAGGAAATTTTTTCTTTGTTTTACAAGCCTGAAGTTAATGAAGATGAATTTGAATTTGGCGGCGTTGATGTTGATGTGATAAAAAAGATTTTAGTTGATAAGCATGAGTTTTCTGAAGAAAGAGTAGAAAAGCAGATTGAGAATCTTTTGAAATTGCAAGAAAAGAAAAAGCAAAAGAATTTAGAACGGTGGTTTTAGATATATCTTTTATTATATAATTCTTTAAAAAGTGGTTTAATTAGTTGTTTTTATGTCTGATAATTATATTGATGAATGTATAAAAAAAGGAGATTTGGGCTCAGGTGTTTTGAGAACTACTACTGCTCCAAGTTTAAGAAATAATTCTTATGTTGAAATTGTTGATTATGCAGGTAAAAAAATTCCTGGTTTAAGAATTCCGCAAGGCAAAATTGCGATTGTGCACTCTGCTTCGGGAGATTATTCTCAAAAGAGTGCTGTTCATCATACAGAGTCGATGGTTATGAATTTGGGTTTGCAAGCTCAGATTATGGGAGTTGAGCCGGCAGGTTTTGCAAATGTTGTTGATTCTAATAAAGGAGATTTGGATTTAATTGAAAGTATTGGTAGTACTATGGAAAAGGGTGCAAGGCATTATGGATTTGCAATTCTTAATGGGGAAAATGCAATTTTAGGAAATTTAATTAATCCAGTTTATGGTGCAAATGTTTTCGGAACTGCTGTTAGTGTTGCGAATGAAGGAGAATTTAAATTAGGTCATGGAAAAAGAAGGGGTATTGAATATTTTGCTTTTGATCCTAAAGGACAATTTATTTTTATGAATTCCGACGGTGTTGGAACGAAAACTTATCTATATGTTAGAAATGGTTATCTCTTACCTGCTTTAATAGATTCGTTTGAAATGAAAGCAAGTGATAGTGCAAAACTAGGTGCGGAAGTTAAAGTTTTATGGGACAATGTTGAATTTAACTTTTCTCCGAATAGACGTAGAAAACAATTCTTGTCTGCTGCAAAGGGTATTAGCAATCAATACGGTTTTAGTTATTTGTTAAATATTGAGAATGTTGGAGATAGGGTAGTTAGGGACAGAGATGGTTCGTTTGCTTACAATGTTAGTGGAAATGCTGTTTCTGTTATTTCTAATGAAAGATTAAGAAATCCTTTATTTCCAAAAGCTGGAGATTTTTTGATAGCTATAAAAGGAGAAGGACCAAGATCGAATGGAATAACTGCAAAAAGAGAGATTGTAGAAAAGTGGTTTGGAAGAAATTGGCATGAAACTAAAGGAGGGAAGGAATTTTTAAAATATCTGGCTGAACCTTCGATTGTATTTTACAAAGTATTTAAAGATTTAATTGACAGAGGTTTGGCTAGTAATGTTTATCATATGAGCGGCGGAGCGTTTAATGGAAAACTTGCAAAACCTATTGCTGAAAGAAATTTATTTGTTGAAGTTAAAGATTTATTTGAACCTGATTGGAGAGAAATAATTTTTGCTTATCATAAATTTGTTTGTATGAATGATGCTTATGCAAAATGGCCGATGGGAAATGAAGGATTTGTTTCAAGTTCTAAACCATTTGAAGCGGCTGAAGTTTTGAGCAGCTTTGATTTAGAATCAAGAATTGTTGGCAGATTGGAAGAAGCAAAAAATGGTAAAACTGGGATTGAATTAATTGCTTTCAACGGAGAAAATATTTATTTCTCAGGTAAGAATTGATTTTGTTATAATTTAAAAATATCTTATTATTTCTTTAGTTATGAAAACAAATTCAATTGGATATGATGTTATGGGGAATGTTGTGATTCTTAAATTTTCAAAGGACTGGTCTGCATCTAAGAGGAAAAAGTTTGCTTTGGATTTCTTGAAGAAAAATTCTGTAACAACTGTTTTGGAAAAAGTTGGGAAGTTTAAAGGGCGCTTGAGGAAGATGAAGACGAATTTTTTGGTTGGAGAAAAAACGAAAGAGGTCTTATACAAAGAAAATGGATGCGTTTTCAGGTTTAATATTGATACAACTTATTTTTCTCCGCGTTTGTCAAATGAGCGGATTGAAATTGCAAGGGCGATTAAGAAAAATGAAAAAGTGCTAGTTATGTGCGCGGGTGTCGGGCCTTTTTCAATTGTAATAGCCAAGAATTGCAAAACGTGTGAAGTTTACTCTAATGAAATAAATAGAGAAGCGAATAAGTATGCAGAGTTGAATATTAAAAAGAATAATACAAAGAATGTAGAACTTATTCCAGGTGATATAAAGAAAGTTGCGCTGAAATTAAAAAAAGAAGGCAAGAAATTTGATGTTATTGTTATGGCGAGGCCGCAACTTAAAGATATGTTTTTGAAAGAGGCCTTTATGCTTTCTAAAAAAGGAACGAGAATTTATTATTATGATTTTTGCGGGGTTGATGAAGTGAATTCAGTTTTGGAGAAAGTTAAAAGTGAGGCAAGAAAGGCAGGAAAGAAAATTAAAATTAAAAAGCATAAAATTGCAGGGGAGATTGCTCCTTATCGCGCGAGAGTAAGAGTTGATTTTGTTATTGACTAATTTCCTGTTCTTTCATTATTATAAAAAGCGGACTCGTGAGGTTTTCTTCCTTGAACTTTTCTTATTAATTCACAAAAGGCGCCCCCGGTTTCACACAACAAACTTCTAAATATCCCTTTGACTCCTTCACCAGGTGTTTGAAATTCTACAGTATAAATTCTTACTTGATAGTCCTTCATTATGTCATCAATTAATTCACTTGTTCTGTAAGAATGGACTAAATCATCAACGACTCCAACTTTAGGATGTTCTGTTTCTAATATTTGCCTGCTGTCTAATACTCTCTTAAGGTTTTGAAGATTTTCTGAAGTATTTCTGGCGTCCTTATCTAGATAAATTTGGTGTGGAGGAATTCCTTTTGAAGTTAATATTTCATACATTAAGTCTGCTTCGGTCTTTCCTTTTGTATTTTGCAATCCCCATATTCTTATTGGAACGTTTCCCGACAATATTACTGGGGTTTTAGGGTTAATTCCTTTTTTATCTAATTTTAATATATATGCAGTATATATTGCTCTTCTTATGCTTCCTAATTCTCCCGCTCCAAGAGTAAGTAAAACGTCCGGATTAAAGCACGTTGTTTCTAACATGTCACTACTCAAGAATTACTATATATAAAGTTTATCATAGTTCTTTCTTTATTTTGACTGCGCTTGGCGCTTCGCCTCCATGCCAGGTGAATCTTGGACGGACCCGCATTGGGTAGATTCTTTCAGAGTTATCGTCGAGAATTATTGCGGCCCCTCTTTCTGAAGGCAATTCGTCCATGTATCGTTTTACTGATTCTAGCAAGTATGACTGCATTATATTATTTAGTGATTCCACATCTATTTTAGACGTTACTCGGTGGGCTATAACCAAGTCGGATTGGGTCATGACGTCCCTGTGAATTTGCCCGGGCTGCTGCGTTGCAAGAACAATTGAAATTCCGGGTTGACGGCCTTCACGCAAGATCTGAACGAGCGCGTCAGTTGCAACTGTTTTTCCCTCCATTGGAAGAAATTCGTGCGCCTCGTCTATAAATATCCAAATTAAAGGGATTTCTTTTTTTTCAGTTCTTGTCATTAAATCAAGCCCCCTGCTGATTGATTTTATTTCTTCGGATTTTCTAGCATCCATTCTTTCATTGAAAATTTTTTTTGATAAAAGTGAAATTGCGAGTGCGCGGACATTGAAGGCACCGACCGAATTGTAAACACTTAAGTCAAGAATTGTTGTTTCTCCGGCGCTGATTAAGTCCTTTACTTGTGTTACTTCCGTACTTGATTTTGCAAAAATCCCCCAAGTGTCGGCAGCTTCAAACAAACCTATAGCTGCATTTTTTGTCTCCAAAGAATTAAGTTTATCTTGTTCAAGTTCTTTGATTATATCTTGAATTATTATTCTATTTTTTTCTTGCATGAGTTTTGATATTGTTCTTTGAATTAGAACTGCAACAGGACTTATTATCTCGAGAGAAAACATTAAAATCCAATCCTCTGGTTTCATTTCTGTTGCGTCGAGCGCGAATTGTTTGTCTACTGGGATTCCTTTTTCAATATAACTTTTATAATGTCCGTACGGAACAAAAATTTTTACAGGAAGATTTTTTGTCTTCAAGTTCCAGTCCTCAAGAAGTTTCTTATCTTTTTCATTTTTGTATTTCATTGTCCAGTAAATTCCCATAGTGTCAAAGATTAATGAAGAAATATTTTGCGCAACTTCTTTTGGAAGATTTGAAAGCTCTTCTGCCAGGACGCCCAAAGAATAGGATTTTCCAGATCCTCTCTTTCCTGCAACTAAAATTACGTGAGAGCGGGCTATGTCCATATAAATAGGATTACTTAATGAAGTGTACTGCCCCATTTTTACATAACTTTTTCCTATACTAATTAATCCGTTCTTTCCCAAGTCCTTTTTGTCTGATTCATTTCGCCCGATGATTATATCGTAAGCCATTGTAAGACACCTCCGGTTTCTTGACACTCAACTTCCCTTAAATTAGGATATATCATTTTCCCTCTTTTGATTAATTAAAAATGAGAAGTATATTTTTATAGTTAGTGGTGCTGATGAAATTGTTTGGAATAATTTAAATAGGGCATAGACCTATTTCTTATATAATGGAAACGAAAAGAGTATTTAGAATAATTCTCCTTTTTATATTTCTATATCTTATTGTAGGGTTTATTTATCCTTATATTCTTAATGCGGTTAAAATTAATATCCGTGCTAATTTTGCGGAGTTTTCTATATATAATAATACTTTATTTGATTTATTTGTTTGGCCATACGTCTTTTTAGTTATAGGAAGAATGGGAGGAGGATTAATTTGGATATTAATTCCTATTTTTTTACTTCTCTTTTTGGTATGGTTAGCTTATTATATTGATAAATTATTTTTATCTAAGTAGTTTTATATTTATTTATTTAGATACTCGCGTTCTTCTTCGGAGAGTTTTAATTCATCCTGGACTTCAGGTTTCT
>JBBSYJ010000048.1:20457-23359 GCA_038045305.1 Nanobdellota archaeon
AGATACTCGCGTTCTTCTTCGGAGAGTTTTAATTCATCCTGGACTTCAGGTTTCTTTAATATAGGTTTGAGAATATTAAATTCATTTAGTGCGCGCTTGACGCCAACGTGATTATATTTGGCGTATTTTTCTGCTATTGATTTCTTTTTCATTGTTCTTTGATTATGCATCCATATCTTTAGAATTCTTGATGGTTTTTTGTAACTTGTGAAGCCAATTTTTGGCTCTTTTTTCGATGCTGAAATACCATAGCTTAATAAAATATTTTCATAAACCAAAAATCTCCAGTATTGCTGCTTGTGTATTCTCCCTTTGAACACATCTGTTCTTGAAAGAGCGTCAAATGCCTTTGCAAGCTCTTCCCCTTTGTATTCTTGAGGAATATTTTCTTCAACCCATAATATTATTTCGTCGAGAGGCATGTTAACTTCGTCGTAGACGCTGAGAAGCTCTGTTGATGGACGGCTTTTGAAGACCTCTTTCAATGCATTGAAAATGTCAGTTTCCTTGTTTCTCTCGTCGAAGATTACAGATGAGGGGTCTTTTAATTTAGAAATTGTTTGCAAGTCGTTTATGGCCGCTCTCAAGTCGCCGCGGGCTTTTACTGATATTGCAGTAAGTATTTCATTTTTTATAAAGAGATTCTCACGACGCAAAATGTAAATCAAGACGTCCTTGATTGTTTTGTAATCAACTTGTTTTACCTGCACCATTTCTGCTTTTTTTCTTAACGGCGCCAATTTCTTATCCCATATATCATTTGCAGTTATTATTATTGGCACTGTAGTCATATCTATTAATTTTAATAATTCTTGTAATCCTCCTCGGTCAACTGCAGAAATTCCATCCGCTTCATCGACGAGAATTATCTTATTTGTTTTTGTCAAGGACTTTTGTTGAATTGCTGGTTTTAGGATTTCGTCAAGTTTTCCTTTGTTTCTTAAATCAGATGCATTCAGTTCAAAAATCTCGGCGGAACTTTCGAGGGCAATTGCATGTGCCAGAGTTGTTTTGCCAATTCCGGGCGGGCCATATAATATCAATGCTTTTTTAGAAGAGTTTGGAGAGAACGACTCAATAAATTTTCTTATTTTCTCAAGTGCTTCGGGCTGACCTTTTACATCAGTGATTCTTTTAGGACGGTACTTTTCAACCCAAGACGAGGAAACCCTCTGATTTTCCAACTCTGTCATTTGAAAACCTCGATTATTTTTATTTTTCGTTTTCCAATAACTTCGCGTGCTCTATTCCTCGAATCGCTGAACGGTGACATCTTTTAATTGCCTCCGTTCGATGTCACATTTAAATTATTTTTTTCAATCATTTTTAGTTGTTTTATGCTGATAAATTTCTTTTGTATAAATCTTCTCGTTCTTTGAACTTTTGTAAAGTTTCTTCTGCATATTTTGGAAAATCGTTTGGATTAAGACCAATTATTGATGCAATGCAAATTAAGTTGAAGTAAACATCTCCTAATTCTTCTTTTATATGGTCCAAATTCTCGGATTTTTGCTTGCAGAATCGCCCGCGATATTTTTGAATAGCGTCGTTAAATTCTCCAACTTCTTGAGTTAATTTATTTAATATGTCATCAATTGTTAGACCAATTCTTTCTCCAATAATCTTTCCCTCGATTCCTATATGTTCTGTATCTGTCATTTTTATTCAACTTCTTTTTATTTTCCAAGGCCTGCCAAAACAAAGCTGGCGAGAAGAGCTTGAAGCTGTATGAAAGGGTCTGAACCCTCGACAATTCTAAATTCGGCTTCACCCGTTTTTTCTGTAAGTTTTACTTTTATTTCAGGTTCTACTGGGAGATTCCAGATTTCTTTTTGAATTGATTTAATTACATCCTGCCCGGAAATTGATTCTTTTAACATTACGTCAAGCAATTTTTCTCTTGCTTTTAGAAAGTCGCCTGCTAAAGCGTATTCCAAAACGACTTTGATATCTTTTGGCTTTGCGTTTGAGATTATTGTTGAGACAAGTTCAGGGGAGATGTCTAATGATATTGAAGCTGTTCCTTGCAAGAGATTTGTTGCTCTTCGGCAATCACCCTCAGAACCCTCATAAATTATTTCTATTGAGGCAGGATTGACTGAAAGTTTTTCAGCGTCGGCGATTCTCATTAAGTATTTTTCAATTTCTTTTTTTTCAAGCAGTTTGAATCTGAAGATTGAACAACGCGACTGAATTGGGTCTATAATCTTTGAAGAGTAATTGCATGAAAGAATGAAACGGCAAGTTGCAGAGTAATTCTCCATTGTACGACGCAGGGCTTGTTGCGCTTCGGGTGTTAAAGCGTCCGCTTCATCCAAGAAAATTATTTTGAATGGAACGTTGCCAATTGACTTTGTTCGCGCAAAGTTTTTGACTTTTTCTCTTACTATTTGTATTCCCCTTTCATCTGAAGCGTTTAATTCCAGATAGTTATCTCTCCAGCTTTTTCCGTATAATTGTTTTACAACGATTAAGGCCATTGTCGATTTTCCAGTTCCTGCAGGTCCTGCAAAAAGCAAGTGAGGAATGTTTAGCGAATCAGTAAGCGATTTTGTTCTTTTAACTATGTCTTCCTGTCCGACTATTTCTTCAAATTTTTGCGGCCTGTATTTTTCTGTCCAGATTTCACTTGTCATTGTAAGACACCTCCGGTTTCTTGACAATCAACTTCCCGCTAAATTTCTGCTGATGGCTCATTTTTATAAAAGAAGGTTTTTACTTTTAAAGATTTGTGTGGTTTTAGAAATGAAATTATCGACTTCTTGCACGTCTAGCTTTACGCTTGTGCTTTTCTTTCTTCAGCCTTTTACGTTGCCATTTCCATCGCATTTGGCCTTTCTTTTTCCATCTTCGTGACGAACGCTTCATAAAATTGTTTAGAAAAAGTTTGTTTAAAAAGGTT
>JBBSYJ010000049.1:0-13286 GCA_038045305.1 Nanobdellota archaeon
TAAATGATAAAACAATTGTAAGTGCCGCCCAAGCAGGAGCGGATGAATTTGTCGTCGGTTCTTTCTTGCAGAAATCAAATAATCCTAAGAAATCTTACCAAGATTTAATCACCAAAATAAAATAATTATTTTTTCTTCCATATTAACAAAACTTTTCATTGTTATTATGCATGAAAAGATTTATTTTTTCTTGTCTTTTTCAAGAGTGTTTACTTTTAGCTTTAAATCCTTAATCTCTTTATCCTTTTTATCTTCTTGAAAGAATTTTTGTATTGCTTCCAGCCCGCCAGCAATTCTTATAGCGACCCCAATAACAAAAAGAATTATTCCTATTGTTAATGATATATTGAAAACATAACTCGCTTGATTAAACAAAGTCTCAAATATCTTGAGGAATTGCAGCAAGCTGTTCCCTAAAAGATAAACTATCAAATCGTTTATTTTTAGTATTGGCAAAGCTGAAAGCGCGGTAATAATTCCCACAATAATTAACAAGTCGGCCTTTTTCTCAAGCATGAAGAAAAGCAAAACAATTACTACTAAAGAAATAAGCAAAGCAATATAAAATTTACCCATCCAGTATTCTTGCGATTTTTCTGAAACAATAACAAGTGAATTTCCTTCTTTTATGCATGTCCAATAGTCGCACGAATAATTTTCATAATAGGCCCTTTGTGCAATTTGGCTTAGCGCGTAATTTGTTACTTCCTCATTGCCTTGGTTTGCAACATCGCAAGGAATAACAATTGTTTGATTTAATCCATCTTCTGTTATTGTGTAATTTCCTGTTTGACAAGTTGAAAGCATGGTATAATAAATTTTATTCATATCATCTTTAACAAAACTTGAGTTCAAGCCTTTTGTAATGTAACTTGTGGTGTTATCTTTTCCGCTTTCAACAACTGTGCACGGAACAAAAGCATTTGTGTTATGTTCCTTATTTGTATAATAAAAATTTCCTGGACTTGCGCAAGTGCTTTTCACAATGTCTACTTGTTCATTTATGAAGCTAGAAAAATTATCTCCATAAAGAGTATCATGAACTGCCTTTGTCAATTCCGGCTGCAAATTCTGATATTTTAGCGAGAGCCCAACAGTAAGAAGTGCATTTGTTGCTATAAGTAAAATTAAAAGCGCAACTGAAAGAAAAATAACTTCCCCACCCCTTATTATTCCCATTTTTATTTTAAGAAAACTTAGTTTAAAAGATTTCCTCAACAAACTTTAAATATGGTCTTATTTTGTTTTTATTACGAGCCTATAGCTCAGCCAGGTTAGAGCACTGCTCTTATATGAACGCAGTCCTTATGGATTGTGAATCTCTTGGAGATTTCTGAGAGAGGCAGGGGTCCACAGTTCAAATCTGTGTAGGCTCATATAATCAAATTTAAATAATCTTATCATAATCTTATTTCATGTTAATCGGTCTCGTTGGAAAACCTTCTGTTGGCAAGTCAACTTTTTTCAAGGCAGCAACGCTAGCTGAAGTTGAAATCGCCGCATATCCTTTCACAACAATAAAGCCAAATCACGGCGTCGGATACGTGAAAGTTGAATGCATTGACAAAGAGTTTAATGTTCAATGTAATCCTGCTCACGGATTTTGCATAAATCACTGGCGCTTCGTGCCTATGGACTTAATGGACGTCGCTGGTTTAGTTCCTGGCGCATCGGAAGGAAAAGGCCTTGGAAATCAATTCTTGGATGATTTAAGGCAGGCAGATGTTTTTATTCATCTTGTTGACTTATCTGGAACTACTGATGCAGAAGGAAAGCCCTTGCCCGAAGGAAGCACTTACTCTCCTGTAGAAGATGTCAAATTTTTAGAAAACGAATTAAATTTATGGTATTATAATATCTTAAATAAGGTCTGGCGCGGTTTCGCCCGTAAGGCCGAGATGGAAAAAGCAAAATTCTCCGATGCTGTTGTAAAACAATTTTCTGGTTTGAAAGTTAATGAAGAACAGGTTAAAGCGGTCTTGCGTTCAGCAGGCCTGCCGGAAAAACCAACTTTATGGACTAACGAACAAATTTTAAAATTTGCCTCTTCGCTCCGTGAAATTTCGAAGCCGATGATAATTGCCACAAACAAGTGCGATCATGAAAATGCAAAAAAAAATCTTGCTAAATTGGAAGCAGCTTATCCTAATAAATTAATTTATGCTTGTTCGGCCGACTCTGAACTCGCATTGCGTCAGGCCGTAAAAGCCGGTTTAATTGATTATGTTCCAGGAAATGACCATTTTGAAATAAAAAAGAACTTAAGCGCCGGGCAAAAATCTGCTTTAGAAAAAATTAAGAAAAATGTTTTAGATGTATACAAAGGAACAGGAGTTCAAGAAATTTTAAATCTCGCTGTTTTTGATTTGTTAAAATACATTGCAATTTTCCCGGCAGGAGCAAATAAATTAGCCGACTCGAAGGGAAATATCTTACCTGATTGTTTCCTCTTGCCTCCCGACTCAACCGCTTTGGACTTTGCATATCACTTGCATACTGACTTCGGAAAGAATTTTATTAAAGCAATTGACGCGCGTTCGAAAATGGCTTGGGGCAAAGAGCATAAATTAAAACATCGCGATGCTTTGGAAATTGTTACTAGATGATAATCTCTGTAAAAGTCAAACCATCCTCGGGAAAACAAGAAATTATTAAAGAATCAGAAAATGATTATATTGTTTATCTAAAGTCGCCTCCAGAAGACAACAAAGCAAATGCAGAGCTTATTAAAATTCTTAAAAAACATTTTGCAGCAAAAGAAGTTAAGATAAAGTCAGGGAAAACGTCTAAGAAAAAATTGGTTGAGATTAATTTAATATTCAAACCTTCTTTTAGGAAGTGTTTCTGATGGTTCATAAGGAAGGGGTTTTAGTTCTAATATTCCTCTTCGTGGAGGCAAATATGGTTTTAACTTTTCCATCATTTTTCTAAAATCTTCCAAAGTTTGTCCATCGGATGCAGGTTTTTCTAAAGTGTTCATATATTCTAATTGTTCAGTAGATATTTAAGTTTTTATTTTCAACGCCTATGACGTAAAGGAATATCATTTTTTCTGGCTAATTCCTCTAAACGCCTACTAAAGTCCTCATCACTTCTGCTCATGTTTACGACCGCATTTGCTCTGCCTGTAGAAAATGGAAGATTTACACTATCTGCCCTACCATCTCTGTTGTAAGTTTCCACTGTTACGCCCAGCGCTTCATAATATCTTTTTGTAGCTACATGCTCCGAATCATTTGGTTTATAACCCGCTAATAAAACTCTTCCCATTTTAAATGCAGTAAGCCAAATTATTTAAACTTTACTGTTTTGTTTTGTAACGAAATGAAATACGAATTTGCGCCCGATATTCAGGAAGTTGCCGTCGAGGTTTCTAAACTTTTATATCCACATGTTAAAATAGACAGGATAAAATGTTTCAGAAGTTACGGCACTAGTTCGCGAGGAACAATTGCTCGTTGCCATGCACTTTCAAAAATAATGCAGATATCTCTCGGCGTTGACGCATTTTATCCTATGGAATTCATTCACGAGCGTTTTGATAAACTCCCTAAAGAAGAGCAAACTAAAGTGATAATTCACGAGCTCATGCACATCCCGAAGGCATTCGGCGGTGGATTCAGGCACCACGACTGGGTTTGTGAGAAGAATGTTAATAAACACTTCAAGCTTTATATGAATTCAAAAGAGGAAAAGGCAAAAGAAAAATTAACTTTTTATGAAAAAGAGAAAGATACTCATTCATGGTGGAAATAAGAAAATTCCTTTAGATGTCTATCAATGCAATTCATTTGAAAAGATTATTGGTTTAATGTTTTCCCGTCGTGAAAGCGCTAAAGCGCTAATGTTTGAATTCTCGCATGATGTTAAAATGCCAATTCATTCTTGGTTTGTTTTTTATCCATTTTTAGCAATATGGCTAGATAAAAACAATAAAATTCTTGAGAAAAAGGTCGTTACTCCATGGGCTTTTTCTATTTCACCATCAAAAAAATACAAGAAACTTGTTGAAATACCTATAAATTCCAATTATAACAAGATTTTACACGTTCTCGACGATAATTCGAAAGATTTAAAAAGAATTTTGATTTAAGATTATTATAATTCAAAAAGGAGGTGTGAAATGGGAACTATAATTGTAAAGAACGTTGTTAAGAGAAAGCCAGGACGCCTTTATTATGTTGATGGTAAGGGTAACGTCTGTGAAGCAGTAATGGCTCGAGGCGGCAAAAGAAAAAAATCTTCTAAAAAGAAAAAAAGAAGATAACTATTCTTAATTTATTTTTATTTTTTTATTAATATATTTTTATTTAATATTTATTTTTTAGACTTTCTTTAACCATTATTTCATCTCCAGGATTAGTTATACCCATCCATTTTCCATTTGTAGGATATATTTCCATTGTTATTTTTCCAGCGGTTATTAATCTATTAATCTCTTCAGGAAGTAGACATTCAATCTCGGGATTATTTTTATGTTTTTCTTTAAATTCTATTAGTATTTTATTTAACAATTCTAAAGTTTTGGGGTAAAGTGCGAAGATATTCATACTGCACAAATCATCTCTTGAAAGATTTCTTAAAAGTAAGTTTGCTTTAGAAATCTTAAATTCTTCTTTAAGATAATTTATTATGTTTGTTTTTTGTTTAATCTTAAATATCCCCCTATTTACCTCCCCCTCTTCTGGAAGAACTTCCCCAAGTTTGTAACCTATTGTAGCATCTGTTGTTTTTCCCTTCAAATGCTGAACAAGTATCTCGAAAGATTCTTTTCCATATAAATCGTCCCCATTGCAAACAACAAAAGGGCAATTTATCAGTTCTTTTGCGCTGCATAAAGAATCAGTTGTTCCCCACGGCTTTTTTCTTATTTTAGAATCATAATTTTGCACAGCATAATAAACTGGAATTCCATTGTAACTATCGCCGAATTTTTCTTTAAATGGGGTCTCTGTTTTTTCTCCCACTATAAATATTATCTTTGTGAAACCGGTGGGAATAGCTTGATTTAAAGAAACTTCAATTAAAGTTTCTTCTTGTGGGCCTACTTTAGCAAATTGTTTTATCCTCCCTCCAAATCTGCTTGAAAGTCCAGCAACCATATACACAAGCGCGATATCTTTCATGCTTCATTAAAAATTATCTATTATATAATTTTATTGTTTAATTATCCTTTTAGGAAAGTTATTTATAATTAATTTTTTATCTTTATTTATGTCAATCGTCTTAGGCATTGAATCAACCGCGCACACTTTTGGAATTGGCGTTGTTAAAAATGGAAAAATCTTGTCAAATGTGAAAGATGCTTTTACAACAGAAGATGGAAGCGGTGGCATGATACCAACGGAAGTTGCAAAGCACCATGCCAAAGTTAAATATGAGGTCTATGAAAAGGCCTTAAGTGAGTCGCGTCTAAAAGAAAAAGATATCGACGCTGTTGCATTTTCCCAAGGTCCTGGGCTTGCGCCGTGTTTGCTTGAAGGGTTGAAATTCACAGAAGAACTTTCTTTAAAATTAAAAATTCCTGTTATTCCAGTTAATCATTGCATTGCTCATCAAGAAATAGGACGAATAACCGGCGCAAAAGATCCTGTCTTGCTTTACGCATCCGGAGCAAATACTCAAATAATTGCATACGAGGCCGGAAAGTATCGCGTCTTTGGTGAGACGCTCGATTTAGGAATGGGAAATTTTATTGATACTTTTGCTCGTTACGTCGGTCTCGGCTTTCCTGGCGGTCCAAAAATACAAGAGTTAGCCTCAAAAGGAAAAAATTATATTGAACTTCCTTACAAAGTTAAAGGAATGGATATCGCATTGTCAGGAATGTTGACAAACTTGCAGCAAAAGTATGATTCTAGAAAATATTCTTTAGAGGACTTGGCTTTTTCTTTGCAGGAAACGGCTTTCGCAATGCTCGTCGAGGTTGCTGAGCGCGCCCTCGCCCATACTGGGAAAAAGGAATTAGTTCTCGGAGGAGGAGTTGCATGCAATATACGTTTGCAGGAAATGTGCAGAATAATGTGCAAAGAACGTGGCTGCAAGTTTTTTTGTCCTTCGCGCGATTTGCTCGTCGATAATCCGGCTATGATTGCTTATGCCGGAGAAATAATGTTCAAAGCTGGAGTAAAAGTTAATAGTTCTGATCTTGCTAAATTAGATATCTTACCAAGAGAAAGAACAGACGACGTCGTCGTCAGCTGGAAATGACTTTTGAAGTCAAAGCCACCCCCATCTATTGCTATCAATTGGCATGGGTCTTTCCTGAAGATTAATTTTGTCAGTTTGTAAAAATCTTTTCATTGAATTAAGTGTCTGTCTGCCATCTCCTTCCCCTCGGCAGCTATAAAGATCAAATACTAAAGAACGATATTTTTCTTCTGGATAAGTATGTATAGCTAGATGTGATTCTGAAAGAAGCCATAACCCAGTATAACCATGTGGTTCAAAATGATGATGAGCTTGAGTTAGAATATTAAATCTTTCTGCTTTTAATGCTTCAGTTGCAGTATTTTTAATTCCTTCTTCATTTAATAAGATCTCCGTCGGTATTTCATAAAATGTTGCCATAATTGAATGTCCAACAGGTGGTGATATATATTCCATTTATAAATCATTAATTTTTTATTTAAATAACTATTCCTTTTGTATATTTTTCTTCCACCAAAACTTTATAAACCACATTTATCCCTAAATATTATCCGATGAACGATTCTTTCGCGAGGATCTATTCTTTGGGTGTTAAATAAATTCGACGATAAAAATAATAAACAAAGTAAAATGGCTACAGATATATACGGAATTGTTGAGAAAGCGAAGAGAACCGGCAAAATTGAAAAAGGAACTAATGAAGTTACTAAAGCAATAGAGCGCGGAACTGCTAAATTGGTTGTTTACGCTGCCGACGTTAATCCTAAAGAAATCGTTGCACATTTGCCTGTTCTTTGCAAAGAGAAAGGAATAAAGTGCGTTGAAGTTGACAGCAAGCAAAAATTAGGAATTGCGGCAGGATTGCCAGTAGCAACTTCCTCAATTGTAGTTGTAGATTCCGGTGATGTTGAAAGAGAAATCGCTGGATTGAAATAATTTTATAATCTTTTAAAATGAAACCAATAAAACCTCAACAAAAACAACAAGAAGGAACAAGGGGCAGCGAGAAAAATATAGGCCCGGCTGTACCTGCTGTTGTTGAAGAGATTGTTGGGCGAACTGGTTTTAGAGGGGAAATAACTCAGGTCAAAGCTCTTATTCAAGATGGTAGAGACAAAGGAAGGTCAATGAGGCGAAATGTTAAAGGAACTGTTCGTGTCGGTGACATATTAATGTTAAGGGAGACGGAAATTGAGGCGCGAAGAATTAGAAGCAAGGTTTCAAAGGGGGCTTATACATGAGCCATCAGCACAAATTCAGCGGGAAATTGATTGTCAAGAAACCGGAGGTGTCTTACAATGCCAAAAGATAGTTTGACAGGCGAGAATTACGAATTTCCAAGAGGAATTACTCTAGTAAAAACAGATGGAACTATTTTGCACTTTGCATCTTCTAAAAATAGAAAAAACTATCAAATGAAAAGACGGAAGTTGCGCTGGGTTGATAGCATGAAGAAATCCCAGAAAAATGTTGCTGAATCAATAAAAGTTGAGGCCGCAGAAGCAGCAAAGCAAGCCGCTGAAGCAAAAGAAGCCGAAGCTGCCGCCGGAAAGATTAGTAAAAAATAATTATAACATCCCTTTGCATTTTCTTATTGAATAAATTCCAGACAATAAAATAATCCCCATTGAAAGCCCTGAACCTAAATAAAATATTTCCTTACTTTCTTTTTGTCTTTCTGAATATTGTACTTGGTTTAGCTGTTCGTAAGGGTTTTGCTTATTATGCAGAATTCCGGAATAAATAGAACTCGACAAGGTTGCCAGTGAAAAAGCACTTGCCAGCACGAAATTTCTTAATATCTTTCTCTCCAAGTTCCTCCTTTTCTCATCCATTAACAATTCACACTTTTACACTTTAAAAATCTGTTTTATCGTCGATAAAACGTTCAGAAAGGTTTTTAAATGGGGTTGCTTTTTTTGTATTGGAAATTAACTGTTTGTTAAATTTCTGAACAAATTTATGGTGTTAATATGAGCGAAGCTAAAGCAAAATCTGATTACGATGCAAGTTCTATAAAGGTCTTAGAGGGACTAGAGGGAGTAAGGATGCGTCCAAGTATGTATATCGGTTCGACAGGAAAGCCCGGGCTGCACAAATTAGTTGATGAGGTTGTTGACAACTCTGTAGACGAATCTTTGGCAGGTTTTTGTGATAATATTATTGTTACCTTGAATAAAGATGGCTCCGCGACGGTTGAAGACAATGGTAGAGGTATCCCTGTTGAGATGCATTCCCAACTAAGAATTTCTGCAGTTGAAGTTGCTTTGACAAAATTGCACGCAGGAGGAAAGTTCGACAAGGATTCTTACAGAGTGTCTGGAGGTCTCCACGGCGTTGGAGTTTCAGTTGTAAATGCTTTGTCAATCAAGCTAATAGCTGAAGTAAAAAGAAATGGAAAAATTTACAGACAGGAATACGCCCGCGGAATTCCAAAAACAAAACTTGAAGTTGCTGGCAAGGCAGGAGAAAAAGAAACCGGAACAACAATTACTTTCTGGCCGGATCCTGAAATATTTTCAACACTAGATTTTGACTATAAGGTCTTGGAAACACGTTTCAGAGAAATTGCTTTTCTTAATGCAGGAGTAAAGATTATCTTAAAAGATGAAAAGAAAAACAAGGAAGAATCATTTCATTATGAAGGTGGTCTATCAGAATTTGTAAAATGGTTGAATGAAGGCAAAGATGTCTTGCATCCAAAGCCAATTTATTTTAAGCGCGAGCAGGATAATAACGTTTTGGAAATTGCAGTTCAATATAACTCTACTTATCAGGAAAATATTTTTGGTTTTGTAAATGTTATAAATACTATTGAAGGCGGGACTCATGTTTCAGGTTTCAAGACCGCTTTAACGCGTGCGTTAAACGACTATGCGAAGAAAAAAGGAAATTTGAAAAATGGAGATAGCTTCATGGGGGAGGATGTTCGTGAGGGCTTAACAGCTGTAATAAGTTTGAAAATTCCAGAGCCGCAATTTGAAGGACAGACAAAGACAAAATTAGGAAATTCCGAAATTAAAGGTTTTGTTGATTCAATAACTTACACTGTTTTGTCAGAGTATTTAGAAGAAAATCCTCAGGTTGCAAAAAAAATTATTTTCAAAGCGCTCGACTCCGCAAAGGCGCGTTTAGCGGCGAAGAAAGCAAAAGATCTCGTACGAAGAAAAAATGCTTTTGGTCTTGGAGGTTTGCCGGGAAAGTTAGCAGACTGTTCTCGAAAAAAATCAGACGACACAGAACTTTATATTGTTGAAGGAGAATCGGCAGGCGGTTGTTTTTCGGGTGATACAAAGGTTGCGTTGTTAGATGGAAGAGATATTTCTTTTAAGGAATTAGTTGAAGAATATAAAATAGGGAAACAAAATTTTTGTTATACTATTAAGGAAGATGGAAGTATAGGCGTTGCTAAGATTGAAAGTCCTAGAGTAACAAAAGAAAACGCTGAAGTGATAAAGATAACTCTAGATAATAACCAAGAAATTGTTTGCACGCCAGATCATAAATTTATGTTAAGAGAAGGAATTTATAAACAAGCTAAAGATCTCACAAAAGAAGATTCTTTGATGCCATTAAATAAAAGAATTTCAAAGATTGGGGGGAAAATTACAATCGATGGTTATGAAATGGTATGGGATCAAAATAAAAGTTGGATCTTTACTCATTTATTAGCCGACCATTATAATCTTAGTAGTGGAGTTTATGAAAAAGGTCAGGGTGAACATAAACATCACGTTGATTTTAATAAATTAAATAACAATCCTAAAAATATTGTTAGAATTACTAAAGAAGATCACTTAATACTTCATACAGAAAATTTATCAAAAACTATACACAGAAATGATATTAAAGAAAAAGCAAAATTATCTCACCAAAAAGAAGAATACAGGAAGAAGATGAGGAATTGGGCAATGAATCCTCAGGTAAATAAAATTCTCTCAGAAAATGCTAAAAAACAATGGCAGAATGAGGAGTATAAAAAATTTATGACCGATAAGTTTAAAGAATTCTATGAAACTAACAAAGAGTATAGAATAATAAATAACAACCGACTTAATGAAGAGCAGGAGAAATATTGGGGAAATCTAGAGAACAGAAAGAAGGCTTCCCAAAAAGTTAAGAAATTTTTTGAAGAAAACCCGGATGCTAAGGAATATTTATCTGTTTTGGCAAAAGAACAATGGAGTAATAACGATCTTATAATTTGGAGAAGCGAAAAAACTAAAGAACAATGGACTGATGGATTTAGAGAACAAAGAAAAGAATCTTATAATAAAACTTATTATGACAAAACAATAAAATTAATGAAGAAAGTTTTAGAAGAGGATGGAAATTTAGATAATTTTGATAAGATAAGAATTGCTAATAATGATCATTCTATTTTGAGTTTAGCTACTTTTTGTGATAGATTTTTTAAAGATAATTTAGGGGATATGATAGAATCCGTAAAGAATTATAACCATAAGATAAAAAAAATTGAAAAATTAAATAAAAAGATAGATGTTTATGACATTGAAGTTCCTGGAACCCATAATTTTGCTCTTGCTTCTGGAGTGTTTGTTCACAATAGCGCAAAGCAGGCAAGAAACAAAGAAAACCAAGCAATCTTGCCTTTGAAAGGTAAGCCGTTGAATGTTGAAAAGTCAAGTCCTGCTAGGGCTTTATCATCAGAAGAAATTGCAAATATAATTACTGTTGTTGGTACGAGTGTTGGTGAAGAATTTGATATTGAAAAATTAAGATATTCTAAAATTGTAATAATGACTGATGCTGATGTTGATGGAGAACATATTAAAACTCTTTTGCTAACTTTCTTTTTCAGATTTATGCCTGTTTTAATCGAGCAAGGAAAATTATATATTGCAATGCCTCCTTTATACAGAATAAGAAAAAAGGCCGATCATTATGTTTACACCGACGAAGAATTGAAAGAAGCTGTCAAGGGTGTTCAGAATCCAAATATTACAAGATTCAAAGGTCTCGGAGAGATGAGTTTTGATCAGCTGTGGGACACTACGATGAATCCAAAAACAAGAAAAATAAAAAAGGTCTTTATTGAGGACGCTGTAGAAGCGGACAAAACTTTCAGTATGTTAATGGGAGACGACGTGCAAGCAAGAAAAGAATTCATTCAAGAAAATGCAAAGGAGGCCAATCTTGACCTGTAAGCCAACACTCACTGTGTTCGCGTAGAGGCCGAACTTAGATTTGTAAAATGAAATTAAAAATGACATGCCCGAAATGTGGATCAAAGGACGTTGTGGTGGCACAAAATCCAGATGGCCCCGAGCCAATGTATCTATGTAACAAATGTGGTTATAAACATCTTTTA
The DNA here is from genome assembly GCA_038045305.1 of Nanobdellota archaeon. Classification (GTDB taxonomy): domain Archaea; phylum Nanobdellota; class Nanobdellia; order Pacearchaeales; family GW2011-AR1; genus JAUSKC01. The sequence goes on from JBBSYJ010000049.1 coordinate 11,483, forward strand.
TTCCCTAAATTTGAAAAGCGGGAGGACGAAGAAAAATGAAACACGAATTATATCAAAAATATGAGCAAACATTAAGAACTGGAATAAGAAAATTAAAATGGTATGGGTTTCTTGGAATGGATGAAAAATTTGAAAAAACTAGAAAAGAACTTGATTGGGAATTAGCTGGAATAATGAATAATGCTTATGATATAGGAGTAGGATTAAATACAAAATATATTTTAGGTCTAGAATCACGCCTTTTAAAACTAAAAGTTGACAGAGATGTTCGCGTCTTAAGGGGGAGTTTTAATTAAAATGCTTAATAAAAATAAACAAAAACAAATTGTTGGATGCATAATTATTAACAATAAAGGGGAGTTTTTACTTCAGAAAAAAACTTTAGATCATCCTTTATTTCCCGGTTTATGGTCTTTATTCGGGGGAGAAGTTGAATTTAATAATCTTATTAAAGAGATAAAAAGAGAACTTTCTGAAGAAATTGGATTTTCTCTTCCTGTAAAATTTTGTTTTGATGTTCATTGGAATAATCAAGTAGACCATATTTTTAGAGCAAAATTAAATGATCTATCAAAAGTTTCAATTAAGGAAGGTGCAGGAGTTTCTTTCTTTGCAAAAAAAGAACTAAAAAATTTAAAGTTTATTCCTGGAACTAAAAAGGTCTTGGAGGTTTTTAACAAGTAAAATGCCTAAAGAAAGTAAAATATCAACGCCGGACTGGATAAAAGAGGGCTACGACTCGCCAGCGGAATACGCAAAATCCAAAGGCAAGAAGGTCGCCTCAAAAAAACATATTGGAAAAACATTCAGAGTTCGCATATGTCCTAAATGCAAAAGCGACAAAGTAAGGGTTGTGCTTAATGGAGAGGAAGGAAAAGGAAGCGGCGAATGGGAATGTAAGAACTGCAAATGGAAAGGAAGAAGCACTGAAGAGAAAGAGCTAAGCGAAGATCAATTCTTAGAATATTTAGATAAGGAGGATGAAGAATGAAATTAATAGAGAATAAAAAAAAGAAAAGAAGCCAAAAGGATGGCCTTGTTTTGATACATAAAGTTTTTACCGAACTTAATAATCTTAATAATCAAAAGTATATAAAACTTTTGATAGATTGTGGAAAGCGCCCTGGAAGCCAAATGGTATGGCACTTGTCTGATACACAAGGTTCTACCGAACATCCGGGTTCGATTCCCGGCCAGGGCGCACACAATTCTAAATTTAATTTAATTTGGAGGAGAGAATGAAAATTTTAATTTGTTGCAGTAAATTAGTTTTGAATTTTGAGAAGAAAGGACAATTAAATTATATTGGTGGTGCAACTTTTTTAGAAATATCTAGGGCTTGGGAAATGGGAAAGAAAGTTTTTCTTTACAATCCAATTCCTGAAAATATCTTTAAAGATGAACTTATTGGAATTAATCCTATAATATTAAATGGAAGATTGGAGTTAATTGTTTAAGATGTCAGACGAAGAAGAAACAAATCACGAAGAAGAGAAAGGAATTATTAATGCAGAAATAAATGACGAAATGAAAAAAGCATACTTGGACTACGCCATGTCAGTCATCGTCTCCCGTGCAATTCCTGCAGTTGAAGACGGAATGAAGCCCGTTCAGAGAAGAATTCTTTACTCAATGAGTTTGCTTGGTCTTAAGCCCAACACACAGACAAAAAAATCTGCAAGAATCGTCGGAGATGTTATTGGTAAATTTCATCCTCACGGTGACGCTTCTGTTTATGATGCTTTAGTTCGTTTGGCACAGGACTTCTCTTTACGTTATCCTTTGGTTTTCGGTCAAGGAAATT
>JBBSYJ010000050.1:0-8565 GCA_038045305.1 Nanobdellota archaeon
CCTTCTGCTGCCTCTTCATGTTTCTCTTCTTTAGGCGCTTCTTCTTTTTTAGCCGGAGCTGTTACAGCACCTGCCGGAGCAGCCGCCGCCAATGTGGCACTTTCTAACTCCTTTTCTATATCTACGCCTTTCAAACTCACGACGAGAGACTTGACTTGTGATTCGTCAGACTCAGCGCCGGCGGCAGCTAACACTTTCATTAAATTTGCTTCGCTGATATCTTTACCAGCTTTGTGCAACAAAAGTGCAGCGTATATGTTTTCCATTTATTTTTCCTCCCCCGAATTTATTTCAGGAGTATGAATATTTTTCTCAAGCGCACGGGCATGAGCCAAGGCCTTAGCAAGCAAGAATGGAATTGTTTGCTTGTTTGCATAACCAATGTTAACTGCGAAAGGCAATGCTCTTGAGTAAGCGTTTTTCAATTTTGTGATATTTCCCTCTTTATCAATATTCATTGAAGTATAAATTTTACCAGAATTTTTATCATAAGCGGCTAAAGGAATAAATCCAATTGAAAAAGGTTTAATGTCTAATTTAGCCATGACGTCCGCGGCTGCAGCGCTTATTTTTTGTCCTTTTTTTACAATAATTTTATTTTTAGCGATGCTTATTTTTCCTTTTTCGATTTTTATCTCAATTCCCAAATTTCCTAATTCTGAGACGGCTGGTCCTGGCACCAATTCTGTTGGTCCTTCTTGAACTTCAATATCTTCAGGGGCTTCTTGTCCTGGCTTTGCTTTAGCTGCAATTTTATTTTGTAATAATTCGGAAGCAAGTTCAAAAGCGTCCATGTCAGAAAACAAAATAGCGACGCTGTTTTCAATTTTACTCTCTAATTTTTTAACTTCTTTGTCCTTTGATTCTTCAATAGCCCTAATAAGTAAATTTTTCTTTGGAACCTTGACAACTGCTTTGCCTCTTAATTTCTTTGAAATTTCCTGGTACTGTGATGCCGGAAGATTCTTTATTGAAGCTATTAATATTGTTTTGTCTTTCTTAATCAAGTTTTTTAGGTCTTCAACTGTCTTAATCTTAACTTCTGGAATTTGCTCAACTAATTTCTTTGATCTCATCTTACTTGTATTTTAATAGGTTTACTCATTGTGAATTTTATTTCTAGATTCTTTATGTTTTCTTTATCACGTGGAAGCTCCTTTATCATAGCATTATAAATTGCTATTATATTTTCTATAATTGCTTCGTCCTTCATACTCATCTTTCCTATTGCCGTCTTGAAAGAGGTATCTTTTGTTCTGACTTTAATGCTATTGTTAACTTTGCCCTTTACTTCTTCAATTATCTTTGGCTCTGCATTCATTATAATCCCAAGTTGCGGCGATGGCATTTTTCCTGCAGGTCCCAAGAATCGTCCAAATGTGGTTGCAACTGCCGGCATGACACTTGCTTGGGCTATAAAAAAATCATATTTCTTAACTAAATTCTTTAAGGTTTTTTTATCTGAATATTTTTTGAATTCTTCTTTTGTTATTGTATCAACTGAAGAATTTTTTACGTCGAGAAAAGCGCATATTTTCTTATCTTTTATTTTATTAGGAATAGACACAACAGAATTAATTGAGTTCTTTCTTATATCAAATTTCTGGAGATTTACAATTAAATCAATTGTCTGATCAAATTTCCTTTCTTTACTCTCGGCTCGCAATTTTCCAAGAGCATCTTTTAATTTGTGTTCAACACTTATTTCAGCTGCCATTTTCTTCTAGTTGTCTCCTACTTTATGCGCCGGCGACATAGAATTTATTCGCCAACGATGTAGTTTATTGACTTTTTTCAAAGATGAAAGTGGTTTATAAATTTAACTAACAATAGTCCAAGAAACACAACAATCCTTAAAAAGAATTCATTTTTATTTTTGAGATGGAACTCGTTGCACTTTTATCATCTAAAGACAAAGAATCATGGCCGCAGGTAGCTGGACTTATCAAGCACGGGGAATGGGAGAAAATATTTATTGTTGGAGATGATGAAGCGAAATCTTTCAGTTCGGATAAAAAATTTGAATTTATAAAAGTTAATTTTGATCAAAGAATTAAGGACTTGCGTGACGACTTAATAAAAAAACTAAAGGGAAAATTTGATGAACTTGAAGTTGGTCTTTCAATAGCGTCGGGTTCTGGAAAAGAGCATATGGCTTTAATTTCAGCCTTGATAAACATTCCAATAGGAATAAGATTCGCGGCATTAACAAAAGAAGGAATAGTTGATTTGTGAACAAATCAACTTAAAATTTAACACAAATTATAAACAAAAAATAAAAAACAATTTAAAGAGCTTATCTCTTTTTCTTTTTTGCTGCCTTTTTTTTAGCCATATTTAAACCACCCTTTTTAATTAATTATAATAGGACTTATTTGTTTATAAAATTATCTTTTATCACATAATTTTAGAAAATTAATCTAAATCTTTCAAGAAATTAAAAAATTGCAATAGCCCAAAAGGCCATGAGTAAGAAAATTAAGAATAATATGAAGTAAGTTACGCCTACAAATGCCACTTTAGCGATCTTTTCATTTTTTGTTATGCTTAATATTGTCAGATAAAAGAACATTCCGCCGTCGAAGATTCCCATAGGAAGCATGTTGACCAATGCAACTGAAATACAAATTAATATCATCCACCATAAAAGATTGTATATGTAATCTGCAGCCCCAAATAAAGGTGCATAGTAAGTATTTGGATTTTTGAATGATGACATCACAGAATAGATTAATCCTCTAATACCACTTCCACTTCTGTCTGCAAATGCAACTCCAAGCCACGCCCTGCTGAAATTTCCAGGATATTCTCCTAATGTTATTTCATAATTACTTTCTCCGTCGGCAGTTAATGTTTTTACTTTTATCTTATCCCCTGGAGAATATTTATTTAATGCTAAACCAAGTTCATTTATATTTGTAATTTTATTATTATCAATTTCAGAAATTGCTCCAATCATCCTGCTTCTAGCAGCAGGCGCATCAAGATAAAGTATAATTAATCCAGTATTATTTTCTTGTTTTTGCAGGAATTCTTTATCCGCAATAAATTCTTGATCTCCAATTGTTATGTCGTTTAAACTTTCATTTGTTGCTTTGCCTAAAATATCTTGAATTGTTGGATTATGCACAGGCATATTGTTTATCGACGATATCATGCTAATATTAACAACTCCGTAAGCATAATTGTCAAACTGGACTCCCACAGGATTGTAAGCCAAAGAAAAGAATCCCCATAGAACAAATAAGAATAAAATTGAAGTGAGAATATTTGCAAATGTTCCGGCTGCAAGAACTGCTCTTTGCTCAAAATTCTTTGCTTTATTCATGCTTTTCTCGTCCTGTTCTACAAATGCAGCTAAGAATATAGGAAGAAACCAAGGGAAAAATCCAAAGCCAGTTGATTTAATTTTAATATTATATCTTTTCATGAAAATTCCGTGCGCAAATTCATGAGTTATAGCAACAACTGCAAGAATAATTATCCAATAGGTAAAATAAAACGGCGGCAAAAAATCAAGTTTGAATATTTGAGGCAAGTAAGGAATCAAAGGAATTATTGGTGGAACTTTTATTTGTTGTACAATTGCCGGTTCAAAAATATAAATCCAAACAATTCTACCAAACAAATAAATCATTGAGGCCATTAATATATAACCAACAATTATTGCAACATAGCTAAAAAACGTCAGTGTCTTTTTGTATTTTTTGCCGATGGTATCAATTAATTTAACCCCCCATTGTGCCCTATAGAGATACAAAAGCCCCTCTTTTTTCAAGTTGTGCTTCCGAGTATACAAAAACCAAGACATAAATAAAACAAACAGAACTAAAAGCACTACATCATATACAAGAAATTTATCCATATTACTTCTTTTTCAAAGGTCTAAGTGATCTGCTTCCCCTTTTCCCTCTACCTCTGATTTTGCCTGCTACAACTTTTGCAGGATCTGCTCTTATTTTTCTTCCTGTTCTTTTATCAACGAAAACATTCTTAAACAATCTATTTTGTGCCTCTGGAATCTTAGCCATTAGAATTTCCTCTTAACAATTTTAATTCCTTCAATATCCCAATATTCAACAGTGTCATTTTCAGCTAATTGACCTTTAACTTCTTCATCTACAGGCACTTCAATTGTCTCAAAGTTTTCCAGATCCATTATGCTTACCTTGTCTTCTCCTACAGAAAGAACTTGCGCTTTTTTCTTTTCAATTAAAGGAACTTCTAATCTTTCATGTCCTGGAACTACAAAGACCTTTTTTACTCCACTTAATATTACAACTGCTTCAATTCTACATTTTGCATGACCGTGTTTTCCTGTTTTAGAAATATCAATACTTTTTACAATACATGCCTGGCCATCAACTATAATAGCTGTGCCGACTTTTACCTCTGTTGCATCTATAATTTTCAAGACCATTAAAGCAGAAAATAAAATTCCTTTATAAAGATTTCTTAAAAATAAATAGTTTTTTATATCTAATGATTTCTGTTTTTATATGGCTGACTATGAAAAAATCTTAAAGAAACTGCTTGAAGGTACTGGAATAGAAATTAATAGTGGGCATCACTCTGACATTCAAGTTCACAATCCCAAATTATACAAGAGAATTTTAACACAGGGCTCTCTTGGTCTTGGAGAGTCGTACATGGATGGTTGGTGGACTTCAAATAATATTGATCAGTTTATTTATAAAATCTTGATAAATAATATTAATGAGAAAGTAAAAAATAATCTCAAGACCTTATTTCAGATCTTAATCTCAAAAATATTTAACCTCCAGTCAAAGTCGCGCGCGTTTCAGGTCGGTGAGGCTCATTACGATTTAGGAAATGATTTGTATAAGTCTATGTTAGATAAAAGAATGGTTTATACTTGCGCTTATTGGAAAAACTCAAAGACATTAGATAAAGCACAGGAAGATAAACTTAATTTGGTTTGTAAAAAATTGCAGTTGAAAAAAGGAATGAGAGTTCTTGATATAGGCTGCGGTTGGGGAAGTTTTCTAAAGTTCGCTTCCGAAAAATATGGAGTAAATGGCGTCGGAATTACTGTTTCAAAAGAGCAAGTTGCTTTGGCTCGTGAAAATGTCAAAGGCCTTCCTATAGAAATAAGATTGCAGGATTATCGTGACGTCGACGAAAAATTTGATGCAATTGTCTCTTTAGGTATGTTTGAGCACGTCGGCTACAAGAATTATCGCGAATACATGAATGTCGCACGTCGTTGTTTGAAAGACGATGGTTTATTTTTATTGCATACAATTGGAAGAAATGAATCTGTAACGACAACAGAACCATTTATAGAAAAATATATCTTTCCAAACAGTATGTTACCATCAGCATCGCAAATTGCGAAGGCCTATGAAGGATTATTTATAATGGAGGACTGGCATAATTTCGGCGTTGATTACGATAAGACCTTAATGGCTTGGAATTCAAACTTCCAGAAAAATTGGAATGTTTTAAGTAAAAATCCAAAATATGATGAACGTTTCAAAAGAATGTGGGAATATTATCTTCTTTCATGCGCTGCTTTATTTCGTACTCGAAAAGATCAACTTTGGCAAATCGTTCTTTCTCCAAAAGGAGTTAAAGGTGGATATAAATCTATAAGGTAAGACATTTCGTAACATTTTTAACCCTCTCATTTATTCTTCAAATATGACATTACAGAAAAATGATTTTATTGAAGTGAATTTTACTGGTAAAACAACAGAGGGAATTGTATTTGATTCAAATATTGCTGATGACTTGAAAAAAACAAATTTGCAAGATATCGAGGCAAAACCCTTTGTTTATTCTTTAGGCCAAGGAATGTTTCTGCAAGGTGTTGATGATTTTCTTATAGGTAAGGAGCCGGGAACTTATGAAGTTCTTCTTGAAGCTGAAAAGGCATTTGGTTTGCGCGATCCATCTTTAATACACATATTTCCTTTAAAATCATTTTATGACCATAAAATAAATCCAGTTCAAGGCGCGGTCTTCAATTTTGACGGACGCCTGGGAAAAGTTCTTTCAAATTCCGGTGGCCGGGTTCGCATAGATTTTAATGGTCCTTTGGCAGGAAAAGATGTTATTTATAATATTAACGTCTTAAGAAAAGTTGATGACAAAAACGAGCAAATAAAGGCCTTCACGCAATTTTTATTCAAGCGCGATTTTGATTTCCAAATTAAAGAAGACAAAATAATTTTTAATATAGAAAAAGAGTTTGGAAATATAATAAAATTATTTGAAGACAAATTTAAGGAAATTTTTAATCTTGGAATTGAAGTGAATATAGTAAACACTGAAAAAAATGTTGAGAAAATTGAAGAAAAAGTTTCTGAAGAAGAAAATTAATAACAGCAAATTAACCTGCTAAATTTAAACAACAATCCTTAAAAAGTTAAGATAATTTTTTAGTTAATGGATGAAAATGGGGAAAAAGGATCTGTTTATGTTCAGGAAATCTCTAAGTCAGTAGATGAGATTGACCATGAATTGGAAGAGCTTATAAAAAAGCAGATAGCGAAGATAAAAGTTGTTGGTGTCGGAGGAGGAGGAAATAATTCTTTGTCTAGGATGCGTGAAATTGGAATCAAGGGCGGCGAGTTAATTGCAATGAATACTGATGCGCAGGATTTGCTTTACGCTAATGCTGACACAAAAATACTTCTAGGTAGGGAATTAACTCAAGGTCTTGGTGCAGGAAGCAATCCAAAAGTAGGTGAAGAGTCCGCTAAAGAATCTGAATCTGAAATAAAGAAAAAACTTGCTGGTTCTGACATGGTTTTCATAACTTGTGGTTTGGGTGGCGGAACAGGAACTGGAGCAGCACCTATTGTAGCAAGTTTGGCTAAAAAATTAGGGGCGTTAACTATAGGAGTTGTAACTTTACCTTTTACTATAGAAGGAAAGAAGAGAATTGAAAATGCAATGAATGGTCTTGAAAAGTTAGAGTCCGTTGTTGACACTTTGATTGTTATACCAAATGATAAACTTCTTGAATTAGCTCCCGACTTGCCTTTGCATACCGCTTTCAAAATTGCCGACGAGATTTTGACAAATGCTGTAAAAGGAACTACAGAATTGGTCACAACAACTGGGTTGGTTAATTTGGATTTTGCAGATATAAGGGCAGTAATGGTTGACGGCGGTGTCTCATTAATTGGGATGGGAGAGTCAGATAATACTCAAAATAGGGCATTGGAAGCAATTGAAAAAGCAATTAATAATCCATTGCTTGACGTAGATATCTCTAACGCGACAGGGGCTTTAGTAAATATTATTGGGGGTCCTGATATGTCTTTGGATGAGTGCAAACAAATTATAGAACATGTTGGGAAAAAATTGTCGCCAGATGCAAAATTAATTTGGGGGGCGCAAATTTCCGACGACATGGAAAAATCAATAAGAGTTCTGCTTATTGTTACAGGTGTTAAGTCATCTCAAATATCCGGTCACAAGGACTCAATGGAAAACCTTAAGCATAAAGAAATCGAGGAAGAATTAGGAATTGATTTCTTTGAATGATGATACTTTTATTTAGTAGTTACACATAGTAAAGTTTAAAAATCCCTATTTCTATTAAATTTTATGGAAACGGAAACAGTATATGGACTAAGAAAAGCAGAAGAAAGAAATCTTTTGCCTGAAACGGATTTACTTATAGTTCCTTACAAGGGAAAGAATTTAGCCGGTAGTTTCTTCGGCCCTAATAATTATAAAGATAATCAAGCAGAAATGTCAAAACAATACTGGCATTCTAATTCACAACCAGACATTTCTTTCAGACCTGCGACAACTTCTGAGTCCATTTCAGCAGCAGCTTATGATTTTGAAAATGAAGCTAAGCCGAAAATCTTTGATCCAAGGTGGCTTCAGGCAGGTTACATTGTTAGAACTTCCGACGGAGTTTGGGCGAATACTAAAATAACAGATGAAAAATCTTTAAAACAACTTTTAAATGGAATAAAAAAAGTCAACGGAATTTATCTTTTAGACAATGGAATGGGATTTGCTCCTTACGAAACCTTTGAAAGAAGAGTTCAGGATTGCGAGACATTTGCTCAAGGCGGATTAGCAAGAGTTTTAGAACATACTCAAGAAAAAGTAGCTGAAAACTTAAGAACAATTTCCTCTCCAAGATTTTATAAAAATGGAATAAATGTTTTTGGTTTTGATAAAATTAAAGAACCTGTTTTAAGAGTTGCTGGCCTTAGCTCCGGTAGGGACTATGACCGCGACAGGTTGGACGTTGTCGGCAACGACTGGTACGGCGACTACAATGGCTATGCTTTCGGGGTATGCGCCCCTGAAAAAAGTAAATAGGGTTTTACTCGACTGCAGAAAAGTTGAACTTTACTCGTGCGAAAATATTTAAATCTGTTTTTATTTTACTTTTTGTCCTGAAATTCATTTCTCCTTGAGTAAGAGATTTGAAGATTGGACTACACGCCAATTAATAGTGCCTCCCTCGTGAAAGCCATAAAATTCAATCATAACAATTAGTAGTTGAAATATTATGAATATTGAAGTGATGGTGATTTACTTTTAATTAATTGGCTACATAGTTCGTTG
>JBBSYJ010000051.1:0-7506 GCA_038045305.1 Nanobdellota archaeon
TAAATGGGCTGGATAAATTGTTAAAATTATTAAATAAATATGATGCAAGAGCGACCTTTTTTGTGACAGCAAATTTTGCGTTAAAATATGAAAGAGTAATAAAAGAACTTTCAAAGAATCATGAGGTCGCTTCCCATAGTGTTTCACATTCTTCCTTTTCAGAAAATGACTTAAAAAAATCTAAAATTATTCTTGAAAAGATTATTGGAAAAGAAGTTAAAGGCTTCAGAATGCCTCGTTTGAGAAAAGTAAATTACAAAGAAATGATAAAAGCAGGATACGCTTATGATTCTTCATTAAATCCAACTTTTATCCCAGGCAGATATAACAACTTTTCTGAGACACGTATTCCTCATTATAAAAATAATTTATTAGTTATCCCCACATCTGTAACACCTGTTGTAAGGTTTCCAATATTCTGGCTTGACTTTAAAGTCCTCCCTTTATTTATCTTTATATTTTTATCAAAGATAAATTTTATTTGTGACAGATACATTCATCTTTACTTTCACCCTTGGGAATTTACTGATTTATCAAAATTTAATATCCCTTGGTATATAAAATTCTGCGACGGTAAAAAGATGGAGATTAAGTTTGAAAAGTATTTGAGATGGTTAAAGACACAAGGTGAGTTCTTTACACTTTGCGATATGGTAAAAATACAGAACCAATAAAGAATAGCCCATTTACAATTGCAAAAGTTCGCGCAAATGTGACTATTCCCCCAGAGAATACGATTAATAATATTATTTCAATCAAAGGAAATATTGCTAGGAGTCCGTACCCTTTTGTTATCCCTCTTGATAATTTATATAAAAGAATTAAATTTGACAAAGAAACTAAACCAATTCCAATTCCCAAATAAAACAAAACCGATACTGATTCACTGATTATCTTACCTGAAAATATCTTTATAATAAAATCAGGAATTAAATAAAAAAAAGACAGCGCAATTAATACAAGAACAAGTATAACCCCAATTGAGCTGAATAATATTTTATTGCTTTCTTTTTTTGATTCTTCCGAACTGCTCAAAGGAAACATAGCCTTGCTTACTGGCAAAGTTCCAAAGAAAATTGTTTTGGCTATTGTTGCTGCTATTGCGTAAGCTCCTGCTGAAAATTCATCAAGGAAGATTTTTGCAATCAAAACATCCAAAGTATACATTAAAAAGACGATGCTTGTGATTAAAAAAGCTGGTTTCAGATAATTTTTATGATTCGCTGCATATTCTTTTTTCCTTTCAGAATTGAAGACATCTTTTAATGGAATAAATGACAATAAAAATCCGCTAAATGCTCCTAACAGGACGCCCAAGACCGCCCCATAAACCTTAAACCCAAGAAGCACAAAAAATATAGCGAAGCTTAACTTTATTGTTGCTTCTGCTACCATATTAACCCCTAATGAAAAGAATTTTTTCTCACCTTGAAGGGCACCACGTGTTATCCCTATAACAAAGACGCTGAATATGAAAAGGCCATTAAGCAGGAGCAAAGGATAATCTATCTTAGCATAAATTGAAAATAGTATTGCGATTATCGAATAAAAAACAAAAACAACCAAGGCAAATTTTGTTCCTTTGGAAAACCATCTTAAAATAATATCTTTGACTTTGCCTTTGTCTTTTTCTTTGCTTACATAGTCAGATATTGCTGTCTGCGTTGTCTCAGCGAATATAACAAAAATGTAAACAAGTGAAGTTAACGCCGCCAAAATTCCATAATCATCAACAGAGAGTTTTCTCGCCATTGTGAATTGAAAAAGAAAATTTAACAGATTAAACAAGCCAAAAAATATTATAAGAATAAAACTTCCCTTTACTAAATCTTTATTTATCTTAGTCATGATAACTAAAATATTCCCTCCCTAAATATAAAAAATCCAATTAAAATAATAAGTATCTGGAATTCGTTAATTAGGAGAACAACATCAATTTCACGGACTTTTTTATTCCCCCTTATTTTGCTTGCGATATAAATTGCAACATGTTCTAACCCATAAAATTTTTCATAAGGCACTTCAAGTCCTCCCTCATCATTAAGTTTTGCAAAACTTTGTTTTTTTAATCCTCCTCTGATTTTCAAGATGGCCTCAATTATATAAGGAATAAAAAAGAAAACAGCTATTTTTTCTATATTCCCCAGGATTGCAATTATTGCAATTAATGCCCCGACAGAATAAGTCATAACATCCCCCGGGAAAATTTTTGCAGGAGTTTTATTAAAAAAATAAAATGCCAATAAACACCCAATCATAATAAGTGATATTAAACTAAGCCATCTTGCTCCTGTAAAGAAAGTTACAATTGAAAGAGCAGATAAGATTATTATTCCCTGACTTGATTCTAAACCATTGTATCCTGCAAGTATATTAAATGCTGTTGAAGCACCTATAATTCCTATAGGCACTAGAATTAAAGGATATAAAAGCCCGAGGTTAATTCCCATTATCGTCGATGTTCCGGCATTTATTACCATTAATGGAACTGCTGCAAGTAAAACTAATAATACCCTTAATCTTGCTGAAAGTCCGCCGCCATCTTTAATTTCGTTAGCAATTCTTTTTTTCCAGCTAAATAAGTCATCAATTAACCCTGTTATGCTTATTATCAAAATAGAAACAAGCATGGCGAGAATAGAAATAAGGTTTTCAGATGAATTAAAATAAAATGTTTCTATAGCAATATAAATTAAAACCCCAAACAAGAATCCCAAAACAATAATTATCCCCCCGGAGCTGGCTACCTTTCTGTTATCTTTTTTATGTAAGTCCTCACCAACTAATCCTATTTGGTGTTCTTTTCTTATCCAGAAATTCATTGAAAAAAGAACTAATAAAAAACTTGCGATAATTGGAATCATAATTAGTGGTTCCATTAATACTCTCCGGGTTTTGCGTTCTTAAGAGCGTCATTAGGGAATTTTGTTTCTAGATATTCAGGATGATAAGTAATGTTTTTTGGATAACTTATATCCCATATTTTTATTGGCCCTTGTAATCCTTGGTAATAAATAAAATCGCCCTCAAAGTTAAGCTGATCCTTAATGTTTTTTACAACAGGGCTTTCTTCCGTATGAGCTAATTTAAATCCTTCCAGACTTCTTCCGAATAAATAAAGCTGTGCTATTGAAGACTCTACTGTTCTGTTGCTTAAATATAATGAAGCTCCAATATTATTTATTCCTGCCTGCCCGTTGCTGTTTATCTCCAAACTTGGATAAATAAAAATTCCTGCATGCAAACCATTTTCAAAATTAATTAATTTGTTTTCCACATATATATATTGCAATGGAATTTGATATTGGTTTGAATTGTAGATGACTACTGCAGTTGGTTGAAGATATTCTCCTTTGTTTGGCGACGGAACAATTACTGCTCCCACTGCTGCTTTCCTTTTCGGCAAAAGTATTTGTGTGCCGTTTTGATTCCATATAATATCGTCATCTAAATAAATTCCTCCAGCATAAACATAATAACTTATATTATCTTGCTGGTAAGATTGTTGTGTATTAAGGGGTACGTCCTGTATCCAAGAGTATCTGTCATAATTTTCATTTGAACCGATGCTGGAAAAAGCGGTATATTTTCCAATATCTGAAGAATCAATTAACAAATTTGTAACATTATGGGAATACATAAATTCTAACGAGTCCATCCTGTCTGGCGTCGTTAAAACATGCCTTCCTAATAAATGATTCCAGTAAGTTATTTTATTCCCCCCATCCAAAACCGTAGCTCTTTCTCCTAATGTCTGAATCCAATATCCATAATCCCACCAATGTGCAAATACGGCTTCTTCAGAAGTATTTTCTCTTACCCATCCCATTGCTTTTTGCCATTGCTGATTGTATCCCCCGGGAACATAACTTTCTGCAGTGCTTTTTGTAACATTGTAATCATAGTAAAATGCAAATAATCCTGAGATAATTAAAAAGATTGCAATTAAGGCAAAAAACATTTTACCCTCCCCTTTATCTGTAATAGCTTTTTTGGAAATTATTACTAACAAAAAGGCAACAAGTAAGGGGCTTGTGTTTCCGAGGAACATAATTAATCTTATTCCCCCTCTTGCCCCAATCATAGATAATATAAACAAAACAATGTAAAGGATATATCCAAAATTAGCATTTGAAAAATCAAATCCTTCTTTCTTGTCTTTAATATAATAATAAATCAGGCCTGTTGCAAAAAGCAAAAATCCTCCCGCATAAACAATCAAACTTATTTGACTGTCTCCGCTGAAAATACTGTTTTGTGATGTTCTGCTGAAAATAAAGGTTATTAAAAATATAAAAAATAAAAATGTAAGCATTCTATTCCTTTTTTTAGAAGATATTTCTTTCCCAAAATTATAAAATAATAAGACAGCTCCAAGCATAAATAACCAGAAATAAATTGGAATTCCTGCTACAACCGGACCGAAGCTGTTTTTCCAGTCAGGGGCGTAATATGGCTGCTTGTTTTCTGCAACAGTCATTTCAAATCTGTTTGACGAAGGATTGACAAGGTTTCCCGCGATCTCACTCACTTTTGATGAATAAAAACTAGGCCCTAAAATAATTAATCCAAGAATAAGAATAATTATTGAAGAGGTTATGAAAGCGCAAATCTCCAAAGGTATTTTCTTTTCATCAGAAATTTTTTTTATTGTTTTGTTTTTGGCTGCAAGCATGCTTAAAATAATTAAAATCAGCGCGCTAAGGGCAAACAAGGTCGGGGTCCATAATAATAAAACTTTAATTGAGTATCTTGTTGAGAAAGGGGCCATAAATGCAAAAGAAGTTACGAGCCACGCAGCATATACATAAATTTCCTCTTTCTTTATTTTACCATAGAAAAAATAAATTATAAATGAAGATCCAATAACATAAAAAACAAAAATTACTCCTCCCCATATTAACCCCATAAGTGCTGTTGATATTCCCGCGCCTATTCCCTTTGCAAGCCGTTTTACAAATCCTTTATCAATGAATGCGCCAATAATAAAATAAAAAGCCAAAAACATAAGGCCAAATGCTAGCGATTCTTTTTCAGGGATTCCTGCAACGCTTCTTGGCAACCATGCAGGCATAACAACAAGAAAAGCAGCCGCAAGCAGGGCAATTATGTTCCTTGTTTTAGAATCTTCTTTGTAAAAGATCTTTCTTGTGAATAAGAAAAAAGCGATTACTGTTAAAGTCGCAGCGAATACTGGAAAGAGTATTGCAGAATAAGTGACATCATTGCTTAAACCCAATGCTTGCAGCGCATAATGCAACCAAGCTATCATATAAGGGAATAATTTCATTTCACCTGTCGTGTCAAACCCTAAAGGAACATTTCTCATCATATCTGTAGCCATTAAGCTTCCATTAGCGACAATATCTTTAGTCCATCTTAAAAATAAAAACGGATCCAAATCTGGGCCCAATGTCCAGCCGCCAGTTGTTACATCTTTAAGTCCTGATACGTTAAGAGTTCTAATATAAAAATTAACATAAAGAATTCCTGCAAGAATCAAATAAATAATCCAATTGGTTTTTTCTTTAAAATAATCAAAAATCTTCCTTTCTCTTTCTTCAAGTTCTTTATGTTCTTCCATTATGAAAATTCTTTTGAATTTTTATTTATTTAATCTTCTTCCTCCAACAATTCTTCAGCGCTTCGTTCTCTGAATGCCTCGTATCTGTTGCAATAAGGACACTTTATTACTTCTACGTTAATATCTTTTTCAAATCTGAAATTGCAATTTTTGCAAGCGTATTTCATCCAAAATCATAAAAAAACTTCATATATAAAGATTTCTTGATTAGTTAAATATAATGGGAGTTATGTAAACTTCAACCCATGCGGCCGCGACGAGAACTATTAATGCAATAAATAGTAACATAAAAACATTTCCTAAGACCCTTAAAAATCTTTTATCTCTAAAACCATGTCTTATAAAACCGACTCCAAAAACTCCTCCAGCCAAAGCAGTTATAAAATAAGCGGTTACTTCAGGGAAACCATGAATCATATACCTTGAAAGGCCGAGAGGAATCTCGTTTATATTATACTTTGTGAATATGCTTATTGCAGCGGAAATTACTGAGGCATTCCATGCGAGAACGAATATTGCTCCCGCGCCAAATATCAAAGAAAATACCAAAGTGAAGATCATCACATAAATATTGTTTTCTAAAATAGCTATGAATCTTGATACTTTGTCAGATGCTGCTCCAGTAGGATTAAGTAGAGAGCCTGTGGAATACTTACTTACACAATCTTCTACATTTCCCGGGCTGTTTATCTGGCAGTAAGTTCCAACTTGAAAATTCATAAGATTTGGATTTTGCAAAATAATATTCCAAAATGAAAAAGCGATTACAAATCCAAGGAACAGCCACATAAATGCAAAAATAGCGTCGCTGTGAACTCTCCAGACACTCCAGAATCCTTCAATTTCTTCATCCTCTTTTTCTTCAAGTTTAATTATTCTGTACATAAACGGCAATGAAAACATTACGCAAAATGCAATTACAATCATTCCGGATGCTTTTGATAATACAGGGTCTGAAGAAAAAAACCAGTTTACAAGTATTAAAGACAGTGATGCATAAACAAGTCCTATGAAAAACATTTTCCAGGGTTTTTGTTCAGCCTCTTTTGGCCTGATTAAGGATTCTAGCATACTCACGAAAAACAAATTTACTTTTTAAAGTTTCTTAGTCTGAAATGTTAACTTCTTTCATTAATTTTTCCAGTTCTTCACTCATATTTTCCATTGCATTATTAAGTTCATCTTTAACATTTTTCAATTTTTCAATCTGTTTATTAAGAATTTGCTTGGTTTCATCAATATCTTTCTTGACAAAATTGCCACCGCCAATATCTACTGTTAATTTCTCATCTATAACTTTTGATTTTACAAAGATACCACGTCCTATTGGCGCAAGGATTTCTCTTCCTTGGCCCTCTTTTAATTCTTCCAGCCCCGAACCCAACATTTCCAAATCCATGATGCCTTGTTCAACAGCGTGCATTTGCTCTTGCAGTTGCCTTATTTGCTGCTCGTAAATTCCATATTTGTAAATTAATTCTTCTTGTTTCATGTTTTAGCTAAAAAGAATTGGTTTTAATGTTTTGTGGTGTAAGAATTTTTATCTTTAGAGTAATCTTGTTGTTAAATCAATGGTATTTCTAATTGCTTGTCTAACTTCTGGAGAGTCCTTTTTAGCAATTCCATTAAGTTGTCTGGTAGCATCTTCTAACACTTGATTTATCTCATCCTTTCTCAAAACAACTAATTTTTCAGGATCTATTTCTTGACACTTTGGAATTATAGCATCATGAATTCTTCCAGTATTCCCATCAAGATAAATTCCTAATGGAGATTGAAAATAAAATTCCTTTCCATTATACTTAACACAATTTTTCGTTTGTAGCATAATTCTTTTGATTATTCTTTATTTAAAAATATTTGTATCCTTTAATTTAATCGTTATACCCTAAGGTCTTGCCTTAGGGTCAGACCAGAAACGT
>JBBSYJ010000052.1:0-1340 GCA_038045305.1 Nanobdellota archaeon
AGCTAACCGAAAATAGCATATACTAGATTAATTCCATAATATAGTTATGGAATTAAAAGAGGTGTGTGATAAATGTAGACCTTTATTTGAGATCTTTCTAAAAGAGATAGAGAACTTGAAGAAGAGATTATCAGTTTACGAAAATGCACATACTCCACCTTCTCGACAAAGAAGATATCCAAAAAAAGAAAAATCTAACAATAAGATTGGTGCTCCAAAAGGACATCCAGGAACAACAAGAGAGAAGAAAGAACCAACAGAAAGAATAAATGTGGAAGCAGTTCAATGCTCTTATTGTTATGATTTACTTGACAAACCATTCAAACAAGAAAAGAAGATCATCGAGGAAATACCAGATCCACAACCTATCAGAATTATTGAATTCCTTATCAACCACTACAAGTGTCCAACTTGTAATAAAATCACCATAGCAAAACACAAGAATCTTCCACAAGAAGGTAACTTAGGCAATAATTTACAAGCACAAATAGCTTTGATGAAATATGAGGATAGGTTGCCGCATAGAAAGATTGTACAAACACTCAACAGACAATATCCGCTTGGTCTAACACCGAGCACAATACTTGAAGTGACCAATAGGGTAGCTAAGAAAGTAGAGCCGGAATATAACAAAATAAAACAAGTAATAAGAAATTCTCCCAACGTGTACTCAGATGAAACAGGGCATAAAGTACAAGGGAAAAAGTTCTGGTTATGGGGAATTGCTATTAGAGTAGCAGTGATATTTGCCATACGAAAGAGAAGATGCAAAGAAGTATTGGAAGAGTTACTTGGAGAAAAATATAATGGAATAATTTCATGTGACGGATGGTCTACATATTATTGTTATTCCAAGAATCTTCAGCGATGCTGGGCACATCTCTTACGAGAAGCAGAGTATTTGGCAGAACAACATGGATCTGCTCAATTATTTTTTAAAGAATTGAAAGAAATCTATTTTGCGGTAGACAAAGTAACAGAAGAAGATTCATTACAAACAAGGAAAGAACTGTATGAGAAATGTATTCTTCAGATGGAACGATTAGCTGGAAGAATGGATGCGTACACAGAATTACGAAAGTTTGCAGTAAAGATAAGAAATGGTGGAAATTATTTCTTTACAAGGATCTTGCATACATTTGTAGAATCGACGAATAACAGAGCAGAGAGGGCACTGCGGGAACCAATTGTTCAGAGGAAAATTATAGGAACTTTGAGGAATGAGAAAGGCATCAGAATCACTGAAGTGTTACTGAGTGTATTCATGACGTGGAGAATGCAGGGACTCAATACGTATGACGAGCTTAGAAGAGCTCTAAGCTCCTAAGCTAAACACATAC
>JBBSYJ010000053.1:0-7418 GCA_038045305.1 Nanobdellota archaeon
ATTTATAATATCTGAGAACAAAAGTTCCCACATAGTGTTTTGATGTTTTAGAAAGAGTTTAAGAATATGAAAATAACTTAATATATTGAGGTTGGGTCAGTTCATTTGAGCAGTCTTATTTAAATTTTCCAATTACAAATGAAATAATCCCTATAAGTGTTAATAATCCTGAAGCAATGAATGGAATTTGCGCTCTTAAATTTCCTTCTATCGTTCTTATTCCTTCTATGGGAACTTGACAAAGACTTCCGCTCGCACCATAACTACCTCCAATACAAGTATAATTATTCCAAAAAATAAGAGAGGCTGTACCAATAATTAATCCGGAAGCCACAAGCCATTCATTTTGATTTTTTATAAAAAATAAGATTATACCTAATAGGATAAAAATCACAGGGAAACCAATATCGAGAATTGTTAAGATTTTTGTTGTGGGTGTCTCGATATTTTCCCATATGTTTAGAACTAACATAATCAAACCAAAAATAAATAAGGACCCTCCAAAAAATTTATTTGCAGATATTCCTCCCATAACTGTCTAACGAAACAAAGGTTTAAAAACAATTCGTTCTTTTTAAATGAATGAGTGGTCAAAGAGAATATGGAAATGGTTTTGGAATTGCAGGACTTCTAATTGCTTTGGTTTGTTTAATCTTAGTCTGGGTATTGGAGTTTAGTACTATCCTTGCAGTTTCTATTTTTATCTTGAATGTTCTCGGCATTATCTTTTCTATTATTCAGATGAGACGTAAAAATGGATGGATTGCAATTACTGGTTTGATATTAAACTTAATTGCTTTAATATTAATTTTATTATCCTTCTTTACAAACTACTGGGTTGGACGAACATTTAACTCTCTTGAAGATCAGACTCTAAATGAGATTGATAACAAAATGAATAATCTTGGAAATCAGTAACTATTATTATAATAAGAATTATTACTCAATACAACCTCTTTTTATTTTACTATGTGGGAACGATTCTTCACACATATTTATAATAAGGTATTCTTTTTGAAGACCTTATTAGGAAGTTTTTTAAATTAGAGTTTATTGACTAAGTTATGGATAAAGAAGAAAAGAAAATTCCTAAACAATATAAATATCTTGGTTTGATTACTGCTCTTTATATTACCTTTCAACTTGTTTCTGATGTTACTGCTGGAAAAATCGTTCAGTTGGGATTTTTCACTGTTTCCGCGACTGTGTTGTTTTTTCCATTTACATATATCATTGCAGATATTTTAACAGAAGTCTATGGTTACGCAAGAGCGAGAAGTGTTGTTTGGATGGTTTTATTTAGCTCAGTAATTGCTGGATTAATTTATTCTGTTGTCGTTTTTTTGCCTCCCGCAGTTGGATTTGATGCTAATGATGCCTATGCAAGAGTCTTAGGGCAAGTTCCAAGAATCTTAATTGGTGGTTGGATTGCTGTTTGGGTTGGTGGAATATTAAACGATTATATTTTAGCTAAGATGAAAGTTTTGACGAATGGAAAACATCTTTGGACTAGAACAATTGGTTCGACAATAGTTGGAGAAGGAGCAAATACTATACTATTCTACACAATTGCTTTGTATGCTATTATTCCAAATGGGCTACTACTTACTTCGATATTATCTGGATGGTTCTTAAAAGTAGCTGTTGAAGTAGTAATGACTCCAATAACTTACAAGGTTATTGCCAAAATAAAGAAAGTTGAAGGAGAAGATTATTATGATAAAAATACTAACTTCAATCCTTTGATTATAAGAAATTAATGTTATTTTAATAAGGTCTTCATTTTAAAGTCCTTATTTATAATTTAATTCTTCAATACAATTATATTATTCATTCCGCGGCGTTTTCTTTCTACGAGGCCTTTGCTTTCTAATTTGTCTAATAAACGGGTTGCTTTGACTTTTCCAATTTCAAGTTTTTCCATCAAAGTTGCCTGGAACATTCCGCCGTTTTCATGTCTTAATAATTCAATTACTTTTCGTTCGTCTCTTTCTAGGCCTTCAAGATTAATTTTCTTTTTCTTTTCTTGGAATTTTTTTACAATTATCTTTTCTTTAGGTTTTGTGAAAATTAAAGCAATGCCAAAAATTATTAGGATCCCAACGATGCCTAAAGCGAGAATTGTTTGCTTTGTTATTGTGTCATACATTGGGCAGTAAGTTCCGCCGTGAGCAAGTGTGCAGCTACTCGAGACGAACTCCCTTAATGAAGAATTAAACAAAAAGATTATTACAACTATAATTGCTGAAATTCCTATTATAAGCCAACCGACATTTTTATTTTCCATTTAATATTACCTCAATTTCTTTTCTCATTTCTGGAGAAAGGTTTTTTTCTTTTGTTAGTTCGTCAAATGTAAGAATCTTTCTTGCTAAATAGTCCTTTATTTCCTGTTTTTTCAAGGGCAAAATTGTTATAGGATAAAGTTTGTATTTTTCTATATTTTCAACCAAGCTGTCTCCTTGAGGATAGTTCCATCCCATAAGACGAATTCCAACACCTTTTGAATAGTCAATTACTTGTTCAGAAAATTTTGTGTTTGTTGCAAGCATTGGCTTTGTAAAGTCCTTTTTCAAATCCAAAAAACGGGCGTAAACATAAAGCGCGGTTTGAATAGGCGTTCCAAGCCATGGTTTATCATGATATTTTGCTTCAACCATTAAGATTTCTTTTCCTTTTGTTGCTGTAACGTCAATTTCATGAGTTATATTTTGGCCTTTTACAGTTCTGTTTAATTCTGTTTTGTAGCCCTGCTTTTCTAAAATACGCGCCATGAATTTCTCAAATGTGAAGCCCTCTCCGTTGATACTTAGGTCAATAATTCCCTGCTTTAGATTATATCTTATTCCTGCAGGGCTTTTTGATTTTTTTAATTCTGCAAAAACAAATTTGAAGAGCTTTTTAGTATCAATTCCATCATAAAGCATTTTGTCAACTTTGCCTGTGATTTCATTGATTGTTTCTTTGTCTGCACCAGCTCTTTCCAAAGAGTTGTGCAACTTCTTTTCATTGTACGGTTCTTTATCTCCGTTCATTTTTGTAACATAAATTTGCTTTGACATGATTAACTCAAGAAAATACGATATAAAAAACTAACTGGTTAAGAGCCTGCTTAAATCTTCCAATGATTTTGTAGGAGATTTTAAAGATTTTAGATTATTTATCAAGTTCTTTATATCAAACTTTTCTCCAAAAGAACCCTTTTCTAAACTTATTATAATTTCTCCCGGCTTAGCAAAAAAACCATCTCCTGAAAAGAGGTCGCCTTTGGTTTTAGTATAAAAACCCTCTTCCCAATGGTCGCCGCCATATATCTTTTCAGGTTCAAGCCCTGCATTCAAAGTTCTGACCACATATCCTTGTTCTATCAAACTTTCAATTCTTTTTTGGGCGTGAGGAATTTTATATCCTTTAACGCCCTTAAAAACTACACTATACCATTTAAAATCTGGCCTAAATGAACAATCCAATGCCGTATCAAAGACCTTTTCTAAAAATTTATTTTCATCTGGATTGCAACCCAAATCTATAAATCTCTCCGATGTTTTAATTTCTGGACAAGCATGCATTTCAATGTTTTCTGCTGCACTTTGAAAATTATGAACATAACTCAGAAACGGAGTAACTTTATGAAAAACATATTTATTGAAAAGTTCAATAATTTCTTTAGGATCTTTTCTCCATCCAGTTTCACGTTTCATTATATCAGAATCATACATATCAACAATTTCTAGGTCATTGGAAATTAACACGGCAGTAAATGAGCATTTATTTGAAAGAGCTAAAGTTAAATCATTTAGAAGAGAAGGATTATCAAATTTATATCTTCTTGATTCTCGGTTTGACATAAAAATTTCATTTTATGTTATTATATAAATAAATCGGTTGCAAAATATACATTTCCTAAACATCCAAACCATAAGAGTCCGCAAAGACGCGTATTTTGCTGTATTCGTTTAGGAACGCGTTTCCTTTTTGGGTTATTTTGAAATATTTCTTATCTTTTTCATTTACTTCTTCCACAAGTGCGTTTTCTGTTAGTTCTTTCAAATAAGGTTTGATGCTGTTGTTTGATAAATTAGATTTGTAAATAAGGTGAGTAATCTTGACTTCGCGGTAATTTTTCAACACTTCCAAGATGTCTTTTGTTACATCAAGTTTTGTTCTTTTCTTTCCCATTTTTTAACCTTAGATGATTTGCCAACAATGTCAAAAATCCGAAGAATAAAAACAGCTCCTCTATAAGATAAATTTCTGGGCTAAATTCGTAGAAAATTCCGAGCAAGTTGCTTATTAAAACGAGAAGGAAGGCCAAGAATACAAGAAGTCGATTTTTTGTTTTCTTCTTTTTATAATTATCGTAAAAATAAATTGTAAGCAGAAGGACTATGACAGCAAGGGTGAAGTAGAATATAAAGTGGAAATAAATGCTTAGGATTACCGTTAAAATGCTCAAATAAATGAAGAGAAGAACATTGTCTGATTTTTTGTTTTTATTAACAATTAGAAAGAAGGTCATGAAGCCTAGCATTAGAAATATTTTGTAAAGTAACGCCGCAAAGAAATTTATCAACTGCAAAGTTTCCAGCTGTTCGTGAACTATTTCGGCTATGAAGTTTGGCTGGGTTATACGGATTGCTTTGAGTATTGTTAGGTCTGCTATTACTTTGAAAAAGAAGGAAATTGCGATTGAAAGAAATGCCCATGAAAAGAATTCATAATTTTTTTCGTTAATGAAAAGATAAATTTTTCTGCTTTGATATGAAATCAGAGCGGCGACTAGGATTATTAAACTATCAACAAAGACGTCTATCCCGTAAAATCTCTCGGGAGAGAGAATGCCCACCATATATCTTTTGGTGGTTTTTTCTTTATAAGGCTTATGAATTTATCTTCTGAATCTTTGCTTCTTGTTTTATTTAAAAGGGTGCATCTTAAAATACTCAGGAGGTAAACAAAAACTTTTGACAAAGTTTTAGAGGTACAAAATGAAAAGAAGACAACTTAAACAAATCAGCGACGAGGAACTTGAAATTCTTGAGTCGCAACTTGGGCCGGATGAACTTTTTATCGTTGGATACTTGAAGGGATTCAATAGGCAAGTTACAAGGGATTGGGCTGAAAGAGACCTTTGGGAATAAGTTATTGTTTTTTACTTTTTTATTTAATAAAGGGTTGAGGTTTGTAATAGTCCCACCATCCAACTCCCCAACCCAAACGATTTTAATTATCACCTCTTTTATTTTAGAATTTAAAAATTAATTTTGAAGTAATTTGGTATAGAAGTTACAGCTCTAAAGAATAAAAAATTAGAAATAGAATAAAATAAAAATAAATTTACGCGTTGATTGCAGCGGATAAAGCGTTCCATGATGCTGAAACCTGCTTACCATTCACAAAGAATGTCGGCGTTCCTTGAACTCCTGCACCACTTGCAGCTTGAGCACTTTGTTGCACTGCGGAAGCATATTTGTCGCTTTCTAAACAAGTGTTGAATTTGCTTGTGTCCAAACCAGAAATTCCTTTAGCTATAATTTCTAAATTAGCTTTAGAATATTTGCCTGTGTTTTCTGATGGAGCGTCACTTGCTTTGAAAATAGCGTCGTGCATTTCCCAGAATTTATCCTGTTCATTTGCGCAAAGTCCTGCTTGAGCAGCGTAGACCGATTCTTGACCAAGGAAACTCATTGATACGTAAATGAATTTTATTTTTCCTTGAGATGCAAGTTCTTCAACTTTTCCTGCAGAACCAATTAAATCAGCGTACTGACTAAATTGTGATTGACTTGTCCAAGTTGGTAATCCTGAAGCCAGTGCACAATAAGGACACTGAAAGTCAGAAAATTCTATTACAGTCGTGCTTCCTGAACCAAGAGATGGAAATAGCGATGCGTCGTTGAAAACGCTTAAGTCACCGTATGTTTGTGCTCCAGTTCCTCCGTTTCCTGTATCTGCCCCAGCTGTAGTATTGCCAGTTGAGCCTTTTCCTGTGTATGAAAATATTAAAAAGCCCGCAAATAAAACTAGAAGGACAAATGTTGAAATCATCCAAAGCGTGCTTTTCTCTAATGTTACTGTTTCTTTCTTTTCTTCCATATTAAAACCTCCTTTCAATTTTATGAACTTGAGCGTTTCCCATTAAAACTTCTGTAATTCAGTATTTATAAAATATGCGAATTTGATGGAACATGATTGAGGTTGTATAAATGTGTCATATCATTTACCCTATCTAAAGACCACCTCATTTTATCTGGTTGGTAGTCCAGTCTGGTAATTGAAGTATTGCCTAAATAAATTCTCCAAGTAAGATTGCTATCAAAGTTCATTATTTCTTTTAGCAGGCATTTTATTGCAAGACCGTGGCCAAATAGCGCTATTTTAGCGTCTTGTGTTTTAATTAAAATATAGTCCTTTAACCAGGACTTCATTCGTGCTCCGACCATGCTTTGGGATTCTCCATTTGGCGGAACGAAATTCCAACTATCTTTGTCCATTAGACCAAGTGCTTCTTGATTGTGAACTTCTTCCCTTAGTCGTCCGGTCCAGTCCCCTTCATCAAGTTCTTGCAATCTGTCGTCGATTAAAACATCTCCTTGATAATTTGGCAATACAATTTCAAGAGTTCTTTTTGTTCTTAGAGCAGGAGAGCAGTAAACTTCATCAAAATTAATCCCTTCGTATTCAAATCTTTGGCCCAGAAGTTTGGCTTGTTCAATTCCTTTTTTTGATAAATCGCTATAATTTGATCTGCCTCCAATAAATTCTGGTTTTAGATTCTTGACGCTTTCAGCATGTCTTATTAAATATAATTCTATCATAAAATTCGAATTTTTTAATTAGTTATAAATATTATTATCCTTGAATTTTATCTTTGTCTGCGCCGAGCTCTTCTAACATAGAACGGACTTGTTTTCTGAAAATTGCCGGGCCGCAAACATAGAACATTTTTGAAAAGTCGTCTTTTTCAAGATTTTTTTCAAGGAATTTTTTGTCAATTCTTTTTTCGGGTTTTTTGTTTGTTATATTTGTGATTAAATTTTTCCCGAATTTTTCTTTTAGTTCTTTTAAGAAGAGAAACTCATTTTTGGAAGATGCGGAGTAAATGAATTTGCAGTTTTTTAATTCTTTTTTTGATAAACTTCTTACGATGCTTATGAGCGGCGTGATTCCGACACCACCGGCGATGAAAGTTCCTTCACCTATGAATTTGTATTTCCCGAATGGCTCGTCAATTAAAATAATTTTATTTCCTTCTTTTAACGAGTGAACGAATTTTGAAAATCCAATGTCAGTATGGGATTTTATTGCGAATTCTAAGTAGTCGTCTGAAGGAATGGAAATGAACGAGAACGGCCTTTTCTTTTCTTGCCAATCGGGAGAGTCGTGGCTTATTTCAATGCTTTGGCCAGGGTGATAAA
>JBBSYJ010000053.1:7518-9154 GCA_038045305.1 Nanobdellota archaeon
ATAGTTGTTTTGCAGTCGTTTGGAGCTGCTGTCTCATCGTTTTTCCAGTCCGCAAGGTCGCATGAGTTCCCACAGATAAACTGCCCACAGAATTGTTGAATACTACACCCGTTTTGATCTACAACAGTCTTTTCAGGAGTGTTAGGACAAACATCATTTTGATCTGTGATTCCGTCATGGTCTTGATCACTTAATATTGCTGCAAAAACCCCAGCCAAAGTTATAATTGAGATTATTGTAAAAAATATTACCAAACTCTTTTTAGGCATAATCATATTTATTATTTCTAAAGGTATTTTATAAAGAGGTTTATGATAGAAAAGTTATTTTGGAATAGGTTATTTGTGTAACCTCTAAGAATGAGTGAAAGAAGAAATAATAAATTTTTTCAAAATTATTCTTTATTATACAAATGATTATAAATTATCAATTTAAGGATTTATTATGGATAAAAAGTCGGAA
Organism: Nanobdellota archaeon; assembly: GCA_038045305.1. GTDB lineage: Archaea > Nanobdellota > Nanobdellia > Pacearchaeales > GW2011-AR1 > JAUSKC01. Next base: position 7,981 of record JBBSYJ010000053.1, read on the forward strand.
AATGTTGCTTTGTTCGATATGGATGGAACTTTATGTGGTTATGATTCTGCTTTGAGAAAAAGTTTGCAAGAGCTTAGGTCTTCATATGAACCAGAGATAGGAGATGTATTTAGGGAAGAACCAGATTATATAAAAAATAGAATTAAGCTGATAACTTCTTCTGAAGAATGGTGGGCAAAATTGCCGCGGCTTAAATTTGGAGGGGATATTCTTAAAGTTGCAAGAAATTTAGATTATAGGATAATGATTCTTACTCAAGGTCCGAGGAGAAATCCGGCATCTTGGGCTGGTAAAAAAAGATGGGTAGATGCAAATCTTGGAGAGGATACAGATGTTACAATTACTAGAGATAAAGGCCTTGTTTATGGAAGGGTTTTGGTTGATGATTTTCCAGAATATATTGAAAGATGGCTTGAATGGAGAAAGAGGGGTTTAGTAATAATGCCTGCAAACGAGGGAAATAAAAATTATCGGCATCCTCAAGTAATAAGATATGACGGAAAAAATTTAAGTGAAGTTGTTCAAGCACTTCAAGAAAGAAGATTGGAATAATTTCTAACCTTAACATTCTTAAATTCTATTTGTATTAATTTGTTATGAAAAAACAAATTACAAACTTTGCTTTGAATCCTGACAAGGAAACCCTGAAACAATTTGAAGATTGTTACTCTGAAAAATTTGTTGTTAAAGCAGCGCTTATGCCAGATGCTCATGTTGGTTATGTTGCGCCCATTGGAGCGGTGTTAGCTACGAAAGATGTTCTTGTTCCGGCGTGGGTGGGGTATGATATTGGATGTGGAATGACTGCTGCCAAACTTGGTAAGAATATTTTGAAAGTTTTAAAGTTAAAAGAAAAAGCAATTTATGAAGAAGTAAAGAAACGGGTTCCTATGGGGCTTGGAGAGATTCATATTAAAGAGGAAGAGATTACAACAGCGACGCAGGAAGAGTATAATCATATTTTGAATGAATTTAAGAAAGGTCAACATAGCAAACAAGTTCTGCAATTTCTTGAGTCAGGAAAGGCGTTGAGGAATTTGGGAACGCTTGGACATGGGAATCATTTTATTTCTTTGAATAGCGACGGTAAGAAAGTGCCTTGGATTGTTGTTCATTCTGGCTCGCGTTCTGTTGGACATTGGGTTGCAACTTTGTACATGCAAAAGTCGTCCGG
>JBBSYJ010000054.1:0-6376 GCA_038045305.1 Nanobdellota archaeon
AACCCATAAAAACTATATATTTCCAGTACTTCTAATACAAATATCAAAATGGTAAGAAAAAAACACAAACCAATAGAGCAAACAACTGCAGAAAACTTTTTTCCTGTTGATGAGAAGAGTTTGATTAAAGTAACTGAAAAAATTGAAGCAGAAGTAAACAGGACAGAAATTTTAAGGGGCGCAGTAACAAAAGTAGTAAAAGAAAATATAGATGATTTTAAGCAAACAACAGAGAAGAATTACAAAAAACCAGAACAAAATGCCTTGCAAAAAGTTGAACAGCAAGGGGATCCAAATGTAAAAACATACAATAATTTTGGAAAAAAGAAAAGGTTTTCAAAAAAGAAAACAAAAAGTAAAAAGGCCTTTAAAAAAACAAGTAACAACCAAATAAAAAAGGATTTTTCCCCACAAAAAATTTCATTAAAACAAAACGGCTACGAATTAATTATTACAGAAAAACCTCAAGCAGCGGCAAAAATAGCGGCTGCATTGGGAACAGCAAGACAAATTTCGGACGCTAATAGAGTTCCGTACTATAAAATAAATAGAGATGGAAAAGAAATCGTCGTGGCCTGCGCTGTAGGACATTTAATGACATTGCAGCAGAACGTGCGCTCCTCTCAAGTTCCTATCTTTGATATTTCATGGGTTCCAAACTTTTATGTAAAAAAAGGCGACTTTTCAAAAAGATATTATGACACAATTTTAAAACTTGCAAAAGATGCCGGCTCAATTACAATTGCAACTGATTATGATGTTGAAGGAGAAGTTATTGGCTTAAACGTCGTACGTTACTTATGCAACCAGCAAGACGCTTCCAGAATGAAATTCTCAACATTAACTTCCAAAGAATTAAATAACGCGTACGAGTCCAAATCGCCAACAATAAACTGGGGGCAGGCAATTGCAGGGGAAACGAGACATTATTTGGACTGGTTTTACGGAATAAATTTATCGCGTGCTTTAATGAACGCAATAAAATCAACCGGACGATTTAAAATAATGTCAATCGGCCGTGTCCAAGGCCCAACATTAAAATTAATCGTTGATAAAGAAAGAGAAATACGTGCGTTCGTTTCAGAACCATACTGGCAAATCTTCATAACTGCCGAAGACAAAAGTGGAACACAACTTGAATTAAAATACAATAAAGATATTTTTGATAAGTCATTAATAAAAAACTTTGACAATCTCGTCGGAAGAACAGGTAAAGCAGAGACAACAAGATCTTTGCAAATACTACCCCCAAATCCCCCCTTCAACTTATCAGGTCTTCAATCAGAATCGTACCGACTATTTGGAATAAATCCTGCGCGAACTTTGCAAATTGCGCAATCACTTTACCTATCCGGTCTAATTTCTTATCCCCGTACTTCCTCCCAAAAATTGCCCGCAGCAATCGGCTATCAAGAAATCTTAGAAAAAGTTGCAAAAGAATTTAATGCAACACGTTTCCTTAAAAGAAAAACTCCTGTCGAAGGCCCTCAATCCGATCCGGCGCACCCATCAATTTATCCTACAGGAAATTTCCAAACTCTTTCTGGAGAAGATGAAAAAATTTACAACTTAATAGCACAAAGATTTCTTGCACTATTTTGCGAAGATGCAGAGATTGATAATAAAAATGTAAAAGTCAGGATCGAGAATATTGAAGGGTATTTCATTGCTAAAGGCTCTGAAATAAGAAAAAAGGGCTGGATGGAAATCTATCCTATAAAGATGAAAGAAAAAGAAATTCCCGATTTAAGCGGAATTGTAAATATTATTAATTCAAAAATTGAAGAAAAAGAGACGCAGCCACCAAAACGTTTCACCCCTGCATCAATAGTAACCGAACTTGAAAAAAGAAATTTAGGAACAAAGGCAACACGCGCGTCTATAGTTGAAACATTATACGATCGCGGCTACATAAAAGAAAAATCAATAGAAGCAACTCCAATCGGTATGGCTTTAATAGAAACACTAGAAAAGCACTCTCCTATAATCATAGACGAAGAACTGACAAGAAATTTTGAAAATGAAATAGAAATAATAACAGAAGAGAATAAAAAAACTGAAGAACTTAAAAAAGAAGAAAACAAAATCTTGGATGAAGCAAAAAAAACAATAACAAAAATTTCTGAACAATTCCAGAAAGAAGAAAAAGAAATAGGACAGGAATTAGTTCAAGCCCAGGACGATTTGCGCGAAATTGAAAAAGAACAAAATACAATTATGAAATGTCCTCAATGCAAAGAAGGAAACTTGACAATTCGCTATTCTAAAAATACTCGTAGATATTTTGTAGGTTGTTCAAACTACCCATCATGCAAAGCAACTTATTCTTTGCCGCCAAACGCGCTTATAAAAAACACTGGAAAGACCTCAGAAAATAACCTTCCTTTGTTGCTCGCATTAAGAAAAGGAAAACGACCTTGGGAATTTGAATTCAACCCAAACTGGAAAAAAGAAAACGAGGGTAAAGATAAAGAACAATAATTCTTAAGAAAGATAAAAAAATAAAAATAAAAAATTATCTTCTCTTTTTCCTTCGCGCAGGAGCTCTCACAGAACGAGACATATTTCCATCATCCATTTTGCAATGATAGCAACATATTTTGCAATGCATAAAGGAGTGTATTAACAACAAAGCTGCTGCAATAACAACTATCCACATTGAACTAGTTGCGCTAACAATTTGCGTAGGCCAAATCGCGAAAATCAAGATTATTATCGAAATGATAAACTCACACCAATGAACCATTTTACCTCCTTTTACCTCATTTAATAAAATAAATTTATGAAAGATAGTTAATAAAGCTTTTCAAAACCACTGTTGCAATCTTTTCTGTGTCTTGACTTGTTTGAGCAATTTGCTTTGTTTGAGTACGTTCCCAATATCAAAATTATATTTTATTTTTGCAATTTTTGCAACACTCGCCAACATTTCTTCTTTTGATGAGAATTTCATGACTTTATTATTCAAGGCCTTCCTAACACTTTCGCGCACAACCCAAACTCCAAGAGCAGCCCAATAGGAGGGGGTCTCAAGACGAACTGCAATAACATTCGCTTGCCTGTTTATTGAGTTAAGATATTCTATTATTGGAAGCCGAGTTGCATAATAACCCCCAGCAGTATTGAATGCATATTCCTTTCTGCCATCGTATGTTTCCATATCCGTCGACGCTTTCACTTCCGCCGTAGGATTCCACGAACTTCCAGGAAAATACAATTCAAACAATTCAAAAGACCAAACATCTGGGAACATCATAATCGCATACTGATTTCCCAAAAACTCTCCAAAAAATAATTGATAATCTTCAATCCACTTATATCCTTTAACTTTTTCAAGTAACGCCTTGCTTATCATATCATCCGTCGCTGTAATAGACCACCGCGTAGGCACAAGCTTCTTGTCTTTCTTCAATCCTAAAACCCCTACAGAAAGAATCTTGCTCAAAGTATATTCATTAAAATTATTTTTATACAAAAATTCAATTCCTTCTGCGGCCTTTATCTCATCATTTACAACTTTGTCAACTTTCTGATCAATCTTAACATTTTCTGTAATTCTTGCATTTTTCAAAGGCGCCTTCAAACCCTGAGGAGTCAAAATCTTATCTTTCTCTTTTTCAAACCTCAATCGGCTCTTCAACTCAATTTCAACATCTACAGGACGTGAAGACATAGCAATCTCTTTTGCAATCTCAACAAATTTACTATTCAATCGAGCATCACTAACTTTGCTCGTAAATCTTGAATTTAATAAACTGTCGCGCAACTTAACAACATCTCCAATACCAAAATTATTTTCCGCCCAATACTTTGCATCATCATAAAGCCATGCATTTTCATCCCTCGCTAAAGGAGATAAAATTCCAACATTTACTAAAGGATACTTTAAACCAGAACCGACAAAAATACTCGGCGGAGAATTAGAGTCAATCTTAGAAACATTTCCCAAATCCCTGACTTTAAAACTAACTTCAGCAATCTTTTTAATTGCTTCAAACTTCAAATTATCAGACGATAAAACCATTTTCCTCTTTTAATTTAACAAACAATGCACTTTATATTAGTATATCACAACTCAAGGATAATAATTTATTTAAAGACAAAAAAGAGATAAAGAATAAATGGGGCCAAAAATTTCTTTAGTAGAAGCACTTAAAGAAGCAGGGGTAGAAATACCTACTAAAACATTTACCATAAAACTAGACGCGCCTTTTCCATCTGAAGAAGAAGTAATGACAGATTTTTGGGAGCAAAACTTAATTGGTGGACAAAAAAGATTAATAGGAACTCATAAAGGAAATATTTACATTGGAAAAGATTACACTCTATTATTTACAAAAATTCCAACACATTTTGGAAATTATTTAGACTATCTATCTAAAATGCAAATAGAAAATAGCATACACCCCTCATTTGGAGGAATAAGAGATGGCTCAAAATATAAAGAAAGAACTTATTCTTTAAGTGGAGAATTACATAAACAAAAAATTTCTTTAACTGCCGTTGCATCAGAATCCCAGAGATATATTTTTCATGAATCTACAAACATTACGGAGAGAGGATGGAAAGAATCGGGCGAACCAATCTTTAGAATAGAAAGAAAAGATAATTCTTCTCTCTGGTTCCTAACCGTGCCAAAAACAAAAACAATTAATTAATTCAAAACAATCCCCTCTTAAAAACACCTTTATCTTTAATTTCAAATATCATTTCTTTTTCAGGGAAACTTCTATGCTTCAAAAGCACCGCTTTTCTTTTTCCCTTTTCCATTTTAAGTTCAATTATGCATTTGCTCCAATATTTCATTAAGTCCCCTCCAACAATATTTGTAGTTCTTTCAACTCCTTTTTGCAAGTCCTCAAAACTTACAAAGTCCTGATAAACCTGATTTGTAATTAAAACAGGAATATTTTTCTTTCGCGCAATTTCTGCGAGCGCTTTCATCTGCCTTGCTACTTCATGATTAACTTCCCTAACCTTTTCATCTTCTCCTGACTTAGAAGCGTCTGCAAGTTCAAGACGGTAAAGCATAGCCATTCCATCTACGACCACAAGACCAACTTGTTCGTCCTTCAATAATCTAAGCAACTTTTCAAAGTCCTTTTTTTGTTCTTCAAAATTAGTTGGCTTCAAAAGAAAAATATTCCCAAGTATTTCGTCAACATTTTCTCCTCCTACAATTTGCTTAACTCTTTCACTTGAAAACCCTCCTTCAGAATCAATAAAAATAACTTTATTCCCATGCTTTGCTTGAGAGCACGCCGCAAGCAAAACAAAATTTGTTTTTCCCGAACCGGCAGGCCCTGCAATCATGGTTATAATATCCCTTTCATAACCCCCAAAAAGCCATTTATTCAAATCATAACTTCCGGCTGAAATTTTCTCAATTTTGTTTTCCATTTTACTCTCTAAAACTCTGCACCCTAAATTTATGAAATTCAACTTTCCCATTTTGCCAGTAATCCTTTGGCAATCCGGCAGAGCTGCATGCCTCTTCTATAAATTGAATTTTGCTCAATCCCTTTTCTTCAATAATATTTGGAAGCAAAAAACTATTATAAGTCATAAATCTGCAAACAAGCCCGTCATTCCCAAAATCCAAGTCCTTCATGATGTCAGCAACTTTAACTTGATCATTAAGAACATGAATTTCAATTTTTATATCTTTTAAGTTATCTTCAGTCAAAGGAGCGCGAACACTTTGAAAAGCCGCATTGTAAATAGCGCGCGCAATTGCATCTCCCAAAGCGTAACCTGCTTTTTGAAACCCAAAACTTCCTCGAATTTTCCCATTCTCCTTGATAAAAACATAAACTCCACGTGCCTGCCTGAAATGTAATTTATCCGGAACAGAAATTCTTACACCTTTAAAACTGGCTTCAATAAATTTCCTTGCAAATTCCAGAAGTTCCTGTCCTTCTTTCTCTGAATACAAAGCAATCATGATAAGATTAATAAACCAACATATTAAAAGAATTATCATGCCGCAAACATTACATTCAAAGACCAAGAAAAGTGAGCAAGAAGATCCTCCAGATATTTATCTCCAATTAAATCGATACAGAAAAAACGGCTGGAAGATTATTCCTTATAAAGAAAATGTGGAAGACTATATAATTCAAACTCCCGACGGAAAAAGATTTTCTTATCAAGCACTACTAAACAACCAATGTCCTGTATGCACTGAAAACCCCAAGGATGAAATTCCAGGTTACTGTAGAGGACACGGAAAAAAATTAACTAGACAAATTGAAAGAGCAAAAGGCCTTGCAATTATTTTAGAAGATGATAGTTTTAGAAGAATTCAAAGATATCTTGCTGGCGCAGAACTCGGAGAAGAATAAGAAATAAAAAAATTTTAAATATTTTACTAAAA
>JBBSYJ010000055.1:0-2697 GCA_038045305.1 Nanobdellota archaeon
TTAAATTTATAAATTAAATATCCTTTTTTACTCTATGAAGTTCGGAACAAATTTTGTTATATTTATTTTATTTTTTGGACTTTCTGTGTTAGACGCCTTCCAAAATAAAGATCTTATACGCGCAGCATTTTGGTTTGCCATAGGTTTGGTTTTCTTATGGGCAGATAATAAAAAGTAAATAGAAAATATAATCCTTTAATCCCTAATAACACCCTGCTCAATTGCTTTTAATCTTACTGCCTCGGCAATTGCTTTAGGGACATTTTTATCCAAAGGATTTGGCAAGACCTTATCTTTTTTTGGATTATTAACGCACTCTGCAAGCGCGTATGCTGCTGCGTATTTCATTTCTGGAGTTATCACTTTTGCTTTGGCGTCTAACGCCCCTTTGAATACCCCTGGAAAAGCAAGAACGTTGTTTATCTGATTTGGAAAATCACTTCTTCCAGTGCCAACAATTTCTGCTCCTGCCCTCAAAGCGATATCAGGCATAATTTCAGGAACTGGATTAGACATCGCAAATACAATTGCTCTTTTATTCATCGATTTAATCATTTCTTCCGTAACGACATTTGGCGCTGAGACCCCTATAAAAACATCTGCATTTTTCATGGCGTCTGCCAGACCCCCCTTTATGTTATTTTTATTTGTAAAGAGCGAGATCTCTTTTTTTATTTCACTCAAGTCCTCCCTGTTTCTGTAGATAATTCCTTTTGTATCTACAACAATAATATCTTTTACTGGAGAACACAAGTCCGATTTTATGTCCGCGCATTTAAGAAACTTTGTTATGGCTATCCCAGCTGCGCCCGCGCCGTTTATAACTACCGTAACGTCTTCAAATTTCTTTCCAACTATTTTTAATGAATTAATTAATGCTGCTAAAATAACAATGGCCGTTCCGTGCTGGTCATCGTGAAATACAGGAATGCCAATACCTTGTAGCGCTCTTTCAATTTCAAAACATCTCGGTGCAGAAATATCTTCTAAATTTATTCCACCAAATACCGGAGCAATATTTTTCACAATATTAATAATCTCGTCGGCATCTTGCGTTTTAATGCATATAGGAAAAGCATCAATATCCGCAAATTCTTTCATAAGAATGCACTTTCCTTCCATTACAGGTAAAGCGGCCTCTGCTCCTATATTCCCCAAACCCAAAACCGCGCTTCCATCAGTTACAACTCCTACAGTGTTTTGTTTTATTGTATATTCATAGACCTTAGAAATATCTTTTGCAATTTCTCTGCATGGCTCTGCAACCCCTGGAGTATAAGCCAAACTCAAGTCCTTTTTATCTTTTAAAGGAACCTTTGATATTATCCCTAACTTCCCTTTATTCTTCTTATGCAAATCAAGCGATTCTTTGTAGATGTCCATGTTCAACAATTTCTTAACAACTATTTAAATATTCGGAATGTTAATTCTGTTTGTGTAATAAGATAAATTAAAAAACTCTTCTTTCTAATTATAATAAAAGAGATGAAAACAATCTATTTATCCGGCGACCATGCGGGCTTTGTGTTAAAAGAAAAAATAAAAACATGGCTTGAAAAGACCGGTTACGAAGTAAATGATCTTGGGCCACATGGATTTGATAAAGACGATGATTATCCTGACTACATCTTGCCAATGATTAGATCTTTTAAAAAAGAAAAGGCGTCCGCAGGTTTAATCTTTGCTGGCTCCGGACAGGGTGAAGCAATGCTTGCAAATAAATTCAAAGGCGTCCGTGCTGCGGTTTATTACGGGAAAAACTCAAAAATACCGAAATTAACTCGTGAGCATAACGACGCAAACATTCTTTGCATAGGTTGTTTCTTCGTCAAAGAGACCGAAGCAAAAAAAGCAATAAGCGAATTTTTGAAAACAAAATTCGCAGGCGGACGACACGAAAGGCGTTTGAGAAAATTCTCTAATTTAGGAAATAACTAACTTATTTTTTCACAATCCAAGCGCTTTCAACCCCGGAAGTTTTTCTCCAGAAATATATTTTACCAAAGCTCCTCCAGCCAAAGAAACATAATCAAAATCCTTTTTCTTTAATCCAAATTTATTTAGTGCGTCACTTCCGCTTCCTCCAGAAAGAATTGTGTATGCCTTCGTTTTAGCCAAAGCGTTTAATATCTTTTTTGTTCCGTAATCAAAACCATGCGTTTCAAAATTTCCAGGAGCCCCTTTGTAAAAAACCACGTTGGTACCTTTTAATTTTAAAATGCGTGCAGCAAAGTTATCAGTGGAATTTTTCCCAATATCAAAGATATTCCTATTAACTGGGAACTCTCCAAGATCCGTATCTTTTCTTTTTCCATTATAATCAACAGCCAAATCCGAAGGAAGAATTAAATTTTTAATATTATCTTTAACATGTTTAAGATTTTCTTTATCTTTCAAAACACTTTTGCTTTCCAAGCCCAAATTGATGCCCGAAGATGTTAATCCATAAAAAGCAACTCTCCCTGTTGCAATAATATTTTTATATTTAATTAAAGAAATAACATCTTTGACTTTCAATCCTCCTAGAATAAATAATGCCTTTTTTGATTTTCTTTTTATCTTATCAGCATTATCTAATTCTTTTTCCATAACCAAACCAATTGCGGGTTTGAAAACCTGTGGAAAAGAGACCACTGACGTTTGTTCTCTGTGACAGACAGAAAAGGCATCCTGAACAAAATAATCAAAATTTTCTTG
>JBBSYJ010000056.1:0-1121 GCA_038045305.1 Nanobdellota archaeon
ATGGGACTTTTCGGAATAGGAAAGAAAAAAGAAGTCATCGACTTATCAGAGCAATATCATAGACACCAGCAACGACTGTCAAGCATGAGATCAGATATAAAAGAAAATAAAGCCGCGCAAGCTCCATCTTCCCAAGAAAATTTAGTTATGGGAGGATTTTTCGGCGGAATGTCTAATGTTGGAAATTCAAACACAATAAGCGAAGAAAATAACCATTCAAGCAATGAGCCGGAAAGCGCTGAAGAAAAAAGAAAACGGCTTGCAAAGCGTCTCACAGACATGACCGACAAAATTGAAGAAATTTCAAATCAAGTTTATCATATTCAGCAAAGGATAGAAGTTCTTGAAAAAAAGATAAAAGTCGGGAGATTTGAAAATGAATAAAGGACAGGGCTTAGGAATTTTCTTATTTTTAACAGGGTTTGTTCTGGCTATCGCATCGACGTCAACAATAAACACTTATGCAGTTTTCAGCGGAAACGGAAACTTTGCAGGTTCAGTTATAGGAATAATCTTTATAATCTTTGGAATATCCTTGTTTGTTATTAACAAATAAACCAACTGCAAATATTTATTAATTGTATTATTATTTCTTCGTTATGGAAAAAGGCTTTGAAAAATTTGAAAAACATGCTCGAGCTTACGCATTGAAAAATGCAATTGCGCATGATGGAAAAGCGCAAGCAGGCGCAGTTATCGCCGGGCTTTTTAACGTTGGATTAAAAAAAGAAGACATAGGAAAATATTCTAGAAATATTAAGAAAATCGTCGATGAAATAAACGGCATGGATTTAATTGACCAAGCAAATGAGTTTGAAGATTCAAAAGATCTTGTAGGAGAAAGACCTGAAAGAGAAGGCCTGCCCGAACTGCCCGATTCAAATAAAGGAGTTATAATGAGATTCCGCCCGTCGCCATCCGGACCGATGCACATAGGCCATATAATTTCAAATTTAGCCAGCTCACTGTACGTAAAAAAATACGGGGGAAAATTTTATGTAATAATTGATGACACTGATCCTGAAACAACAATTAAATCTGCTTATAAAAATCTAAAAGAGGACTGCGACTGGATTTTCGGGAATGTCTCAGAATATTTTAACGCATCTGACCGGCTAAAA
>JBBSYJ010000057.1:0-3068 GCA_038045305.1 Nanobdellota archaeon
GGCAAATAATCATCTCCCTCGGCAATAATCTCGCCAGGTATTACAATTTTTCTTTCGTGTTCTTCACTTGTCATTCTGTTGTTTCTCCTTCTTCATTAAGGAAATCTCTTAATAAATCTAAAGCAATTCTTGATTCCTTTGCATCTGTTTGAATTAAATAATTTTGCACCGCCTTAGCATAAGTGTTTCTAAATACATCTGCTTTAGTTACATCATCTAAGTGATGTGCAAGAATCATTGCATAATAACTTGCGCTTATTGGACTCATATGTTCAACAATTTCTGGAGTTTGTTCAAAAATCTGATAAAGTCTTTCAGTAGTTATCTTTTGATCGCTAGTACTTTCCCAGTCCAAACCTACGAATTCTTTATATATCTTTTCAATTCTATCATCTTCTTCATTACTTCTATCAATACAATCAGATAATTCTAATCCATTATGTCCTCGTTCACTCATTTTAATCATCCTCTCTTATTTTTCCCATATTGTATGAAGGTTCAGTTAATTTATTATCTTTATTATCCTTATAAATGCCATATCCATATAAAATACCTGATCCAGTTAATAGGGATATAGCTCCAAGAGATCCAATTGTATTTAATACAATCTTATTCTTCTCCACATTAGATCCATTATAAATTGCAACAGCTCCTCCTAAAACCATACCAAAACTAATTGCTCTTAATATTTTTTCTAATCTTTCCATTTTATTCCTTAATCTCTTCTGTTAAAGCACTTCCGTGCGTCATTGAATTTAATTTGTCATAAAAGTCGATAATCGATCCGGCAGGCACGACGACAATAACTTCCAAGTCCCCGTTTCCTAGCCAATTCTCTTCTTCCTTGTATTCAGACATTAGGCCGTACGCCTTTCCAGTGTGAACTGCAGGAATGACAATTTTGACTTTTTTCGTCGATATTTTTATCGGCATTATTTTTGCCAGTTGTTCAACGATATCCTTAATCTGTGATTCAACAGGCATATTTTTTATGTTAACATGTGCTTGTTCTAAAGCGTTTTTAATTCTTTCGGGTGTGTGTGGCCGTCCGGTTTGCGGATCCATGGCATTTTTAGCAAGAAAATCAACAACTTGCTTAACTCTTTTTTCTCTTTCTTCATCTCTGTAATCCTGCGTCGTAAGAACCTCGCCTTTTTTCACAATTTCCGCCGCTACTTGATAAATATCAGAAGTCCCAAATGCATTTTCAACTTCAGTATGCGAAGCAACCATCCCGCTTTTTGCATTGTTAAAGACCTTGTCAATCTCTAGAAATTCATTAGCAGTTACATTTGCGCCCTTTCTAAATTTCAAGGCAGTTTCCATATTAACAATAATTTCATAATGTTTCCCGTTTCGTGTAATGCGCGCGGTTGTTTGTGTCATTACGCAAAATCCTCCAGATTTTGTGTTTGTGCTGAACTTTGTTCTGTCATTTTATTTTAATTTTCCCTCGTATTCTCTTCCCATGAATCTAAAACCATATTCTGCTCCATTTACCCGTGATACTCTCAGGAATGCGTCAATTTGTTTGTTGCTTATATAAAGAACTATTCCGCCCTCATAGATGCTGTTCATTTCAGGAGATGTATCAATGCTAAATCCTGTTTTGCTTTTTACTTCATCACTAAATAAATCAAAATATCTCAAGGCCTTTCTTGCAGTAAAATCACTAACCAATAATTTTCTATCATTTACCCTTTTGCTAAATTTTTTTGCTTCTTTAACTTCATCCCAAATCGCTTTTTCTAATCCAACTCTGTCTATCATTTAAGATTTTGAGACCCCAATTCTTAATAATTTTAATTCTGGATTATCATTCATTTCTGCTTTAATGATCTCTTCAAGTATTCTAACCAACCTCTCTTCTTTTGAATTCCACGTAAAGAATGTTCTTAAGGGATATTGGTGTCCCTCATAATGCCCAGTAAAATCAATCTTCTGTTCATTTCTCTCGGCTGTTATATAATAATTTATCATTTCACGTCCTTAATATTTTCTGCTTCATATTTTTCAGGCCTATCATTTCCAATTCTAAGAACAACTAATTCAAATCTGTTCAAATCAAATCTGTCTTCCAAGACCTCTTTAAAAATTTCCAAAGCGATTTTTACTCCCTCTTTTATTTTCAAGTCCTTTTTGTATTTCTCCCTCAATCTTTCTCTTAATTTTTCGTCGTTTTCTCCTATTGCATGTGCGTGATAACCAAAATAATTTCCTGTAATGTCGCTTGAAAATAATTCAGGATTTTTTCCGTGCAAGCCCGCAACCATAAACGAAACCCCAAAAGGTCTTGCTCCCCCATATTGCGTAAATTGCTGCATCGCGTTTGCAATGTCTTTGATTATTAATTCCGGTTCTATTTCTGTATCATAAGTTACTCGGTGCTGCTGCGATAGAACTTGCGCTCTTTCAATAAGAACTCTTGCATCTGCTAAAATTCCAGCAACCGAAGCAATAATATTAGAATCAATTTCATAAACTTTACTAGCCGATTCTTTTACAACTAATTTATCCCTTACTCTTTTGTCAGCAAGTATGAAAACCCCATCAGCGCAAACTATCCCAATGCTTGAACTTCCTAATCGAACTGTCTTCTCCGCGTACTCAACTTGTAATATCGTTCCTTCTGGCGAGAACATTGTCGCAGTTCTGTCATAGCCCATTGCTTGGTGCTGCATTTCTGTTGGCATTTCCATCGTATTTTGTGTATAAGAAACGAATAATCGTTTATTGTTTAAATTTCCCTTCCGGAATTTAGAGATTTAAAGGATATTTAAATTTTGTGATTTATTTTATTAACCCTTTTATCGTCCCACTCACTCTTGTAACTTCCATTTTTTCAGGATAGACAGCTATTGAAGCTCTCACAAGATCAACCGCTTCGCGGTTTATTCCAACTATGCAGTTTTCTTTGTCTGATTTAACCCAAGTCAACCCAACCTTTGACATTCCCAAAACACCTGAAAATTCTAAAATTGCCCTTTCAAGATTCGTTTTAACATCTTTTCCCTTGATAAAAAGGTATCTCTTGTTCTCGCGCATTGACGGCTGAAGTGCTTTCATAA
>JBBSYJ010000057.1:3168-17303 GCA_038045305.1 Nanobdellota archaeon
TTAAGAAATTTTATAAAGATGTATTGGTAAGTGGTAAAAGGAGGCAATATGGTTTTAGAAAATCTTGATTTAAATGCATTTAAAGGGAAGACATACTCTAGAGATAGCAGAGTCCCCATAGAAAAGCTTTACAAATCGTATTTGAAGCTTGCTGATTCCCCAAAATGGATTGTAGAAGAAATTGATTTTCACGTTGCAGAAAAAAAAGGAAAGAAATTGCTTTTTCCGGTCTTCTCTTTCAGAACAAAAAAGAGAGGTAAAGCTGTTTGGATAATTTCAGGAATACATGGCGAGGAACCAGCAGGTCCTATTACAATTGCAAAGAATATCTATCTTTTTGAGAAACTTGCAAAGGAAGGAATCCCGGTGGTCTTAATTCCTTTATCCAATCCCACAGGTTATTTTAGGAATTGGAGATATCTTTCTCACCCGCGTAGTTGGATAATTGGAAAAAGTATTGGCGATTCAGGACATTTATTGTTAACAGATAACAAGCCAAGGCGTAAAAAACCAAGATCTTTTGAAGCAGACATATTTGCAACATATGTTTTTGATTTAACAAGGGACTATCCCCCATTATTTGTCCTTGACTTTCATGAAGATAATATAAAAACAATTGGCCAGGATACTTATTATAAATATTATAAGGGCGATCCGGCTAGAACTTATATATATTCACAAGGAAAGTTTGGTTCAAAGGACTTAATTGCGCGAGAAATTATTGAAATAATGAGGACCTATGGGCATCCATTATCCATGACTGGTTATGCAGAAACAAGATTTAAAGAAAAAATTGTTAATGGAATTGTTGCAGGAGTAAAGGACTCTTCAATTGACGAATTGCTTGCAGCTAATAAAATTTTTTTAGATGGAAAAATTGTCAGAGGTCCATCTGCTTCTTCAGTGATTGTTATAGAGACACTTACTAATGATTTTCCTCTGAAACACAGAATTAAAATTCATGAAGATATTTTACATTCAATTAAGAAATTTATGCTACTTTCAAAGAAACAAGCTGCTAAATAATTACTAAAATATATAAACTAATTTCTGTTCTTTTTTAAAAGAGTTAAAGTTAAAATGATTTTCAAGAATAAAAGATTATGCGATATCCGATGGAGGCAATTAAAAGATATCGCCCCTTGCGCGAGATTTTCGAGTGCTGTTCACAGCTTCGAGGAAGGAGCGCGAGGAAAATCAAGGGGTTTCCTCGCATGTTAGAAGTTTGCACGATTGGCGGGTTTGAAGAAGTTGGTAAGAATATGACTGCTGTCAAAATTGGCGAAGATGTAATTATTTTCGACGCTGGAATTTATCTGCCTGCATTGGTTGAACAAGAAGAACGAGAGCAGCAAATTAAAAATTCTTTGGAAAAAATGAGGCGAATCGGCGCTTTGCCCAATGACGAAGTTCTTGATAAGCTTGGCTGGACTGACAAAGTTAGGGCGATAATTATTGGGCATGCTCATCTCGACCACGTCGGTGCAGCACCTTATATAGCGTCGCGCTACCCCAACGCCGAAATTATGGGGACGCCCTTCACAATAAAAATCTTTGAATCAATTATGAAAGATGAAGAATTAAAAGTAAAAAATAAAATTCATCCTATAAGAGCGGGTTCTACCCATATAATAAAAGGAAAGTCCGGCGAATACAAAGCAGAATTTATTCACACGACGCATTCAACACTTCAGTGTGTTTTTGTCGTCTTGCATACTCATGAGGGCTCTTTCTTTTATGCGCTTGATTTCAAGTTTGATAATTATCCTGTAATTGGGACGCCGCCAAATTATCAAAGATTAAAGGAGCTGGGAAAAAAAGGAATTGATGTTCTCGTCGTGGATTCATTATATTCGGGAGTTGAAAGAAAAACCCCAAGTGAAAGAATCGCGCGTCATTTATTGGAAGAAGCAATTGATATGGCGCGTTCAAAAAACTCTGCACTTTTCATAACAACTTTCTCGTCGCATATTGCGCGATTAAAAAGCGCTGTAGAGTTCGGCAGAAAAACAAACCGGCAGATAATTTTTTTGGGAAGAAGCTTGGCCAAGTATGTCCAAGCAGCAAGAGAAGTTGGCGAATGTCAGTTTTATAACAAAATAAAAATAATAAAATACAAAAAACAAGTAAATTCTTTTTTGAGAAAAATTGAAGATGAAAGGGGAAGGTATCTTATTGTTTGCACTGGACATCAGGCCGAACCAGGTTCAATTTTAGATCGCATTGTAAAAGATGAAACTCCTTTCCATTTTAAAAATGGAGATAATTTAATTTTTTCGTCGTCGGTAATTCCCACCCCAACAAATATTGCTTCGCGTGAGGCAATGGACAAAAAATTAAAGAAGAAAGGTGTCAAAATTCAAACTGATGTTCATGTTTCAGGCCACGGCGGCCGAGAGGATTTAAGATATCTCCTTGAAATTTTGAAACCAAAACATATAATCCCAGCTCACGGTTCAATAAAGCAAGAAACTCCCATGATTGAACTTGCTGCAGAATTAGGGTATAAATCTGGGGTAAATTCTCATCTGACTCATAACGGCAAAGTATTAAAATTTGATTTTGCTAATAAAAATAGAACATGAATACTGAAATTTTCGAAGGCATAAAGTCGGCGCTGGCGCGCGGAGACAGCATGCAGCGCGCAATGTATAGTTTTTACAATGCGGGCTATGCAAAAGATGAAATTGAAGAAGCCGCGAAAGCAGTTCAGTTAGAGCAATTTCAAAAGCAATATAACCAAAATACCCCATCAAAAAGTTCACCATCTGTAAATGCAAAAACAAATGTTGTTCAGCAAGCTAAACCGTCTGTAAATTATCAGAAGCCAATTCAGAATATTCAAAACATTCAAAATGAAAATAAAGATCTGCAAAACCGACTAGCGCAAATAAAACATTCACAAATACAAACTCAAACAAAACCTACGTTGCAAGAAAAACCAGTTCAGACAGTCTCTAATTATAATTTTCAAAAACCAAAAGTTAGCAATGGCTTGGATATTTTAATAATTCTTTTAATAATTGCAATTGTTTTTATTATTGGCGGCTTAATTGCTTCTTTAATCTACAAAAGTGCAATTGTAAATTTCCTAAACACGAAATTTGGTTAGGTCAAAATGCATTCTTCAATTTACTTTCCAGAGGAGGACTCTTATCTGTTATCCGCTGTTTTAAAAAAAGAAATAAAAGAAAAAGATATTTCTGTTTTGGAAATTGGTTCGGGTTCAGGAATACAACTTGAAACATTAAAGAGAATTGGAATAAAGAACATTGCAGGAAGTGACATAAATCAAGAAGCTGTTAAACATTGCAAGTCATTAGGATTTACCTGCATTCATTCAAATTTATTCTCAAATATAAAAGATAGTTATGATTTAATAATTTTCAACCCTCCTTATTTACCTGAGGAAAAACTTGAACCAAAAGAATCAAAGATCTCAACGACTGGAGGAAAAAATGGAAGTGAGATAATTAACAAATTCCTAATCCAAGCAAAAAAACATTTAAACAAAAATGGGAAGATATTTCTTGTTACAAGTTCATTGACAAAAGGAATAAAATGGGGAAATTGGAAAAAGAAAATTGTTGGAAAAAAGAAAATATTTTTTGAGGAGCTTTATGTTTGGGAAGTTAAAAAATAAATGATATTTTTAATTACTTATTAGATAGCAATAATCTCTCCTTCAGAATACCCCTCAAATCCAACAAAAACAAGACAACCAGATTTTGTTTCTCCAGGTTTAAGTTCAACCTTCCTTAACAAATTGCAATCAGGCTCATATTCATCTGATATTTGGCCGAAACTATAATCTTTGCTTGCAAATTTGAAATCATGAACCCTTAATATTTTTTCCTCGTTATTTTTAATAGAAACATCAAACACCAAGAAAATCCCACCTTCAGGAGGATTTAATTGCACGGATTTTCCCTCTTGACTTACTATAATATCTTTTTCAACTTTTTTTGTTTTAACTTCTACTGTCACATTCGGTAGAATCTCACTGATTGAGAGTAGCCATATTTTTTCTGTGTTATCAAACCTAATATCCCAAGAAGTTCTTTTGTTCTCCGATTCTACTTCACAAATAACTACTGGAAATCCTCCTGTAGCTTTTTTTGCTTTTGGACAATCCCAGAGAATAATTTTTCCCATCCCATTTTTCATATTTAAAAAAGTCAGTTTATCATACCTCTCTTTCATTTTATCGTCCAGATTTTTTAAAAAACCTTCGTAGTTGCCAGCATCAATGCTATTAAATAAATTGTCTGTTATTCCTTTTTTACCCTCAATCATTGCTTTTTGTTCTTCTGGACTTATTTCTTTTGTTAGACCAAGGCTGATAATAGCAGAGATTAATATTATAATTATCCATAAGGCTAAGAAAAAAGAACCAAAAATTATAGCAATTTTCCCTCCCTTTATAAAAATAAATATATTAAACATAACACCAAAAAGGAAAAAAATAAATCCATATAACAATGAAGTTTTTGAGAAAAAAACCACTGAAGTTATAAAAAATATTGTTGCCAGAATAAAAAAACAAGTTATTATAAAAAACCTCTTCAAGAAAGAATCCTCTATTTCTTTCTTAACCTCTTTTTTCATCTTTATTTTAAGTAACTCTTTCTTATAAATCTTAAGTTTATGTCAAAACAAATTTTAACCCACCACTATCTCTTAACTCTTTTCTACTCAATCTTATTTCTTTATTACTTCTTAAAAACTGGTTTTTCTTTTTGGTAAAAAATTCCTAAAGGAATAAAATGGGGAAATTGGAAAAAGAAAATTGTGGGAAAAAAGAAATTGTTCTTTGAAGAATTAATCGTTTGGGAGTTAAAAGTATAGAAATTAATTTAAACTACCAGAATCTTTGTTTGATATGAGACGGCTTGTTCATGAAGATAACTGGAAAGAATTGTTAGAAGATTCTCATCCTGTTAATCAACATATCTCTCACCCGACTGATCTTTTATTAGTTGAGTATTTCCCATATAGAGAATTAACAAGAAAACAGTATGAGATGTATAGGGAAACAGTTTTATCAAAATCTCTTCCTTAATTGTTCTCAAAACACCACAATCAATTTTATATACTTTCAAATTTCTCAAGATTTAATTAAAAGAGTTTAATTTCTTTTTCAAAATGGTAAGGTTTGCGCACTTGGCTGATATACATCTTGGGGGATGGAAACAGCCGGAGATGCAGGAATTAAATTTCAAAGCATTTCAAAAGGCCGTTGAAGCGTGCATAAAAGAGCGTCCCGAATTTATTTTAATCGCCGGCGACTTGTTTGATTCCGCTTACCCTCCTATTGAAATTTTAAAGGATGCTTTCGCAGAGTTCAGAAAAATAAAAGAAGCCCGCATTCCTGTCTTTATAATTGCCGGCTCTCATGATTCTTCGGCCTCCGGAAAAACATTCCTTGATGTTCTTGAACGTTCCGGCTTCTGCAAAAATGTGGAAAATTACCAGTATCGCGAAATAGAAGATAAAATAGTTTTAACTCCTTTTGTTCATGAAGGGATTGCATTGTATGGTTATCCTGGCAAGCGTTCCGGAATGGAAGTTCAGGACTTAAAAAAAATTCGTTTCGATGACGCTCCTGGCATGATGAAAATATTCATGTTGCATACCACTTTGGACAAAGTAAAAGGCGATTTGCCTATAGAATGTGTCGAATCAGATAAATTACCTCACGCAGATTATTACGCTTTAGGTCATATTCATATCGATTATCAGTACGAAAATTTTGTTTACCCTGGCCCAATATTTCCAAATAGTTTCTCCGAGCTTGAGGATCTGGAGCACGGGGGATTTTATATTGTTAATACTGACTCAGAAACGCCAATGAAAAGAATTTCAACAAAGGTTAAAGACGTTGTGAAAATCAGCGTCCATGTTAAGGACGCGTCGTCTGCAACAGATATTATTTTAAGTGAACTTGAGAAAAATGATTTATCTGATAAAATAGTCCTTTTAAGAATAAGCGGGAAGTTGGAGCATGGGAAAAATTCAGATATTAAATTTCATAATATAGAGGAATTTGCCAAGAGAAGAAACGCTTATTTTTTGCTTAAAAATATTCATGATTTAAATTCTGAAGAATTGGAACTAAATGTTGAACTTGAAAAATCAAGTGATATAGAATTGGAAACAATAAAACAATATTGCGAGCAAAATCCTTCTGAATTCAACAAATTAATTCCTGACTTGATGAATTCTTTATCAATTTCAAAACAAGAAGATGAAAGAACAGAGAATTTCAATGTGCGTGTTATTGATGAAGTAAAAAAGGTATTGAATTTTTAAAATGAAATTAAGAAAAATAAAATTACAAAATATAAGAAGCTACGAAAGCCAAGAAATAGAATTTCCGGACGGCTCTGTTCTGCTTTCAGGAGATATTGGTTCAGGAAAGACCTCCATTTTATTGGGAATAGAATTTGCTTTGTTTGGATTACAACCCGGCCAAAGAGGAAATTCAATCTTAAGGAATGGTTCTGACAATGGTGGGGTTGTCCTTGAATTTGAGATCGAAGGCAAAAAGGTCTCAATTGAACGAACTTTAAAGCGTTCCAAGACAGTAAATCAGGATTACTGTTCAATAATTATAGATGGTATTAAAGAAGAGCTTGCAGTTACAGAATTGAAAAGCAGAATTTTGGAATTGCTTGATTATCCTTTGGAACTTTCAAAAAAACAAAATCTTCTTTACAAATTTACGGTCTATACTCCTCAAGAAGAAATGAAGCAAATAATTATCCAGGATGCAGAAACCAGAATAAACACTTTGCGCCACGTTTTTGGAATTGATAAATATAAAGCGATAATAGAAAATGCAACATTAGTGGGAGTCAAATTGCGTGAGGAAAAACGCGTCAAGGAAGCAATGACTCTAGGCATTGAGGAAGATAAGGAAAAGATTCTTGAAAAAGAAAATGAACTGGAAGACAAACAATATAATCTTAAATCATTGGAAAAAGAATTTTTTTCTAAGACGGAAAATAGAAAACAAATTCAAGATGAATTAGATGAAATAAAGAAAAAGCTTGATGAGCGTCTTAAAATTCACCAAGAAATAGAAAAAACAACTTTAATGATCTCAACTAAGAATGAGGCGCTTAATTCAAATAAGAAATTAATTTCCCAGATAGAATTTCAAATCTCTGAAATGGCCTATCTAAAGTTTGATGAAAAACAAATTTTATTGACAAAAGACGAGATTAAATTATTAAAAAATAAAAAGGATGAACTTTCTGAGAAAATCCTAAATTTGTCTTCTGAAGTGGCCTCCTTGCGGCTTAAGATAGATGAAAATGGAAAAGTAAAAGTGAAGATATCTCATCTTGAGGTCTGCCCAACTTGCCTTCAGGATGTTTCACCCGTCTATAAAAGCAACGTCTTGAACAAAATGGATTCGGATAATTTCTCTTATGCAAATAAAGTAAAGGATTTGGAGCTTAGCAAGATTCAAATTAATAAGGAGATATCAGAAAACTCAAATAAAATACTTGAGAAAGAAAGATATCTTCAAGATGCTGAATTAATTAAGATAAAAATTCAAAATCTAAACGAGAAAAAAGCGCGTCTTTCTGATCTGAATAAGATAAATATCTCCCTTGATAAGGACGTAAAACTTTTGCAAGATCATATTAATTCATTACGCTCGTCTTCTTTTGAACTTTCAAGATATGAAAATTTGTTCAACACTAAAAAATCCGAATTGGAAAGTGCTGTGCGCGAAGAAAAGATGATTGAGATAAAATGCGCCGAATTGAAAAAGGAAATATATCTTTTTGGAAAGCAGATTGAAGAATTGCTCGCCTCAATAAAAAAGATTGAAAAGATTAAATTGGAAATTGAGCAGTTAGTCCGGCTTGAGGCATGGCTTACTAAGAAATTTATTCTTATAATTTCAACAATTGAGAAAAATGTTATGGCGAAACTGAAATCCGAATTTTCAAAATTATTCCGAGAGTGGTTTGCAATTCTTGTTCCTGAGAATTTTAATGTTCGTCTTGATGACGACTTCACACCTATAATAGAGCAGCACGATTATGAATTGGATTATTCTTATTTATCTGGAGGAGAGCGTACAGCTATTGCTCTCGCTTACCGCCTCTCCCTAAATCAGGTCATAAATTCTTTATTGAGCAAAATAAAAACGCGCGACCTTGTCATCCTGGACGAGCCCACAGATGGATTTTCAGAGACCCAGTTGGACAAGATGCGCGACGTTCTTGATCAGTTGAACGTCGGCCAGCTAATAATTGTAAGCCACGAACAAAAGATGGAAAGCTTTGTAGAAAACGTAATAAAGTTGAAAAAAGAAAACGGGCGCAGTGAGATAAAAGTGTGAATTTGCTCAAATCCGAAAACTTTAAATAATCTCACTTCTAACAATTTATAATAAATCTGGTGGATAACACCAATTATTCTATAAAAATGGATGCAGAATTGAAAAATTCAATATTGAAAACCGGAACTACAATCTTAGGGATAGTTTGCAAAGACGGAGTTGTAATGGCTTCTGATCGTCAGATTACTATGGGCAATCTTGTCGTCGGCAAAAACTATCCGAAAACAGTTAAGATTAATGATTACTTATTGGTCTCATTTACTGGAATGGTTTCAGACGCTCAAAGAGTTCCAAAGGTTCTTGCTGCTGAACTTCGTCTAAAAGAATTGAAATCAAAATCACGACCAAGTGTCAAGCAGGCCTCAAGTTTGCTTGCAAATATGAATTATTCTGGGATAAGACAACCTTCTATGATTCCACAGCAAGTTGGATTTTTGCTCGGTGGTCTTAGTCATGAAGGAAATGCAGAGCTTTACACTTTAGAGCCAGCAGGAAGTGTTGTCAAAGTCGAGGACTACGACGCTAACTTTGGTTCTGGAATGCCTTATGTTCTTGGTTTGTTAGAGCGCCAATACAAAAAAGGAATGAGTGTCAAAGAAGGAATTGAATTGGCTAAAGAGGCCTTAAAAAGTTCAACGCAACGTGACGTTGCCTCGGGCTACGGAATAGACGTTTTCACAATAACTAAAGAGGGAATAAACAAAGTCATAAGTCAGGAAATTCTTCCAGATTACAAGGACGAGAAATAATAATTCATTTTACAGATGGTAGATATTCTAAAAGAAATAAAAGACAAGCTTCCAAACGGAAGAATAAAAGAAATTAATTTTGAAGGCGCAAATATAGTTCTTTATACAGAGGATGCTGCATTTTTCAGAAACGACGAAGGCAAAGTCCGTGAAATTGTTAATCAGATTAAAAAAAGAATAGAACTTCGTGCAGACCAGAAAATCTTGCCGCCGCAGGAAGATGTTGAAAAAGAAATCAGACAAATTGTTCCTGAAGACGCTGAAATAACAAAAATAATTTTTGATTATCATAGAAGTATTGTTATAATTGAAGCTAAAAAACCCGGGCTTGTCATAGGAAAAGGCGGTTCAATTCTTGAAGAAATCCGAACAAAGACATTATGGATGCCGCAAGTTCAGCGTTCTCCAGCAATAAAATCACAAATAACTGAAAACATTCGTGAAGTTCTTTATGCAAATAATAATTACAGAAGAAAATTCCTTAATGCTATAGGAGAAAAAATTTATCGTGATTGGAATCCTGAAAAAATAGAAGAGTGGGTTCGTCTGACTTTTCTCGGAGGAGCTCGCCAGGTAGGAAGAAGTTGCATGTTATTGCAGACGCCTATTTCGAGCATTCTTCTTGATTGTGGAATTGACGTCGCCGGACAGGGTGAAGATAAATTTCCTTATTTTAACGTGCCGGAATTTGATATAGGTAAATTGGACGCAGTAATTTTAAGTCACGCGCATCTTGACCACGTTGGTTTGGTGCCTTATTTGTATAAAATGGGTTACAGTGGTCCTGTTTATATGACTCCACCATCTATGGATCTAGCTGCATTAACCTCTTTGGATTTTATCGGTGTGGCCTACAAGCAAGCAGCGCAACCTTTGTTCAATTCAACAGATGTAAAAGAAATGGTAAAACATACTATAACTTTAAATTTTAATGAAGTTACAGACGTAACGCCCGACATAAGAATTACACTTTATAATTCAGGACATGCATTGGGAAGCGCAATGGTTCATATGAATATTGGAAATGGTCTGCACAATTTCCTTTACACTGCCGACTTCAAATATGCGCGCACCCGTTTACTTGACCCGGCGATATCTTCTTTCCCTCGTGTTGAGTCAGTTCTTACAGAATCAACTTACGGCGGAAAAGATAACGTTCTTCCTCCAAGAATTCAATCTGAGAATAAATTGCTTGATTTTGTAAAGCAAACAATTGAACGCGGCGGAAAAGTTCTAATTCCAGAACTTGGCCTCGGACGTGCGCAAGAAACAATGTTAATTCTTGAAGACGCAATAAAAAGCGGGACCCTTCCTAAAATACCTGTTTATATTGATGGAATGATTTGGGATATTAATGCAATTCACACTGCCTACCCTGATTTTTTAAGTTCAGTTGTAAGAAACAAGGTCTTTCAAGATCAAAATCCTTTTACTTCCGATACCTTTTCACGAGTTGGTTCTTCTCAAGAAAGAAAACAAGTTATTGAAGGAGGGCCGTGCTTGGTTCTTGCAACTTCAGGAATGCTCGTCGGCGGCGCGTCAGTTGAATATTTGCGCGAGTTTGCCTCAAATCCAAAAAACACTTTGCTTTTTGTTTGTTATCAAGGTTCCGGTTCTTTGGGAAGGCAAATTCAAGAGGGCTTGAAAGAAACAACAATGATGGTAAACGGCAAGGAAGAAAAAGTTCAGTTTAATCTTCAAGTTGAGACAATTGACGGCTTGTCTGCTCACGCCGGAAGAACTGAAATAATGTCTTTCTTTAACAACATGCGTCCTAAACCAAAAAGAATTATGATTAATCATGGAGAAATCTCGCGTTCGCTAGATTTAGCGTCGGCATTATACAAACTTAACAGGGTTGAAACAAACGTTCCTCGTCCTTTGGAAACTTTACGTTTAAGATAATAATTTCAACTCTTGTGGTATCTGTCGGAGGCAATTAAAAGATGCCACCCTTCAGTGTTTCGAGGAAGGAGCACGAGGAAAATCAAGGGGTTTCCTCGTGTTGAAACAAACGTCCCGCGCCCCTTGGAAACTCTGCGTCTTCGTTAGTATTATAAACTATTTTTTCTTGTTTAGAAAATGAGCAAAAAAGATGTGGAGGAAAAAAGAAAGGAGAAACGAGATTTAAGAAGAATTTTCTTGACAATAACTGTTGCGTTCGCAATTATCGCTTTTTGGCGCGGCGTATGGGGATTATTAGATATTTACCTTCTACCAAGTAATCATCAATTAAGTTTTTGGATTTCAATAGGTTTGGGGGTGGTTATACTTTACTCTACTGAAAATTTAGTTAAGAGGTTGATATGATTAAAATAAGAAATAGATTATGTGATATCAGTCGGAGGCAAAGAAAAGATATCATCCTTACGACGCAACTTCTTGCGGAGTCGCTTGCTCAGCGCTTCGAGGAAGGAGCGCGAGGAAAATCAAGGGGTTTCCTCGCATGAAGCATAATTACAAAATAACTGCAATAATATTAGGAATGTTTTTTATAGCGCAGTTTATAGGACTTTTTGTTATAAATCATTATTCGACGTCGGAACTTCCGTATGGAATGCAAAATCCCGATATTCAAGACAATTCACAATATGTTAGTTCTATTTTGCCGTCAATTGTTTTTGCTTTTGCGCTTGCAATTGTTTTGGTTTTTCTTCTGACTCGTTATAATATTGCGTTTGTAATGAAATTATGGTTTTTCATTGTCGTAACTTTGGCAATTGGAATTTTCATTAATATTTTTATCCCTAATTTTAATTTAGGTTTTATTTCAAGTTCAACTCTTGCACTGGTTTTTGCCTTGCCTTTTGCGCTTGAAAAAGTCGTGAAAAGAAATTTAATAGTTCATAATTTGACTGAACTTGTAATTTATCCTTCTATTGCTTCTGTCTTTGTTCCTTTGTTAAATCTTTGGTCGATGATCATTCTTCTTATTATTATTTCTATTTATGATATGTGGGCGGTCTGGCATTCAGGAATAATGCAAAAAATGGCAAAGTATCAGGTAAATACTATTGGCATCATGGCAGGATTTTTCATACCTTATGTTTCTGCCAAAGTTCACGCGCAAATAAAGAAACTTTCTCCTGAGCAGTTGAAAAAGAAAAAGATTAAGGCGCAAGTTGCAATTCTTGGAGGAGGCGACGTTGTTTTCCCTATAATTACAGCTGGAGTTTTATTAAGGGCCTTTGGAATTCTTCCTGCTTTGTTTGTTATCGTCGGCGCAGCTATCGGGCTTTCATATTTGTTATTCTTCGCCGAGAAAAAGAAATTCTATCCTGCAATGCCTTTCATAACTGCAGGAATGTTTGCAGGAATGTTAATTAGCTGGTTGATGGGATTGTTGGTTTAACCAGATAAATTTTTAAACTTAGTGATTGTGATCTTATTATGGAAAAACAAGTTCTCGATTTTACTGTTTTGATTGAACAGGATGAAGACGGAATTTATGTAGCAAGTGTTCCCGAACTTCAAGGATGTTACACTCAGGGAAAAACAGTTGCACAGGTTCTTGAAAGAATTAAAGAAGCAATTGAATTATGTTTAGAAGCAGATAAAGATGAGGATATTCCTATGAAATTTATCGGTGTTCAAAGAGTGCAAGTGGAAAAACCAGCTTTCTAAAATGCCAAAGTTAATAACTATTTCCGGGAAAAAGATGTGCAAGATTATAGAAAAATTAGGCTTTGAGAAAATTCAGGGGAAGGGAAGCCATGTAAGATTTAAACATCCTGACGGAAGAAGAACTGTTGTCCCAGTTCATGGAAATGAAGATTTGGGAAAGGGATTAACAAATGAAATTTTGAAACAAATGAAAATTTCAAGAGATGAATACAATAGATTGAGACAGGAAGTTTAAATTCCTGCTCCGTCGGAATAAATTTCTTCTATTTTCCCATTTTTTAAAGATAAAATTTGTTTTATATTATGTAATTCTAAACTTTTCTGATATAATTCAAGTTCTACTTTTTTATCTTCTAATCTTCCCGCTTTTGTTGCCCTTTGGCACATAACTTCTGCAGTATCTTTTGTTATTTCTTCAACAGATATAATCACTCCTGGCTTTACTGGTTTAGGAAGATTTATCATTCTTCTTACTAATAATCCATCAACCGCATTAGAACCTTGATAAGGTTGAAGAACAAAGTCGCCACTTTTTATTTGTCCTCTATAAACCCCCATAAAATTTTCATGGGAACCAGACATTATGACATATTTATCAATAAATTCACTATAAGGAATTTCTCTTTGTCCTCCATGAAATCCTGGTGCTTGTTTTTCTCCATTTTCCATAACTCTCATTCAAATCCTACATTTTTAAACTTTCTCGTTCTGTCCCAACTTGCTAAGAGTAACAAACCATAAGATTTATAAATCAAAAGTTCATATGATTTCAGTAGTGAAAAAACCTATTAACCATGTGTTTTTCTCCACTACAAGAGGTGATCGTGAAAAACCTCGGACACGTAATTCTGAGAATAATTAAGGGAATAAAATGACAAGTAATCAAACAGAAGAGTATTATGAAAGAAAACTTAAAGGGTATTTAGCACTATCTGAAGATAAATTAATACAAAAAAGGGGAGAAGTCCTTAATTTAATTGGAGAATCAAATGAATTTTATCCGTACAATGCCTTTAATGAACTTCAACTTGCAGTCATTGCTAGAATAGATTCTTCTGCTAATCAAAGCCCTGCTTTTGCAGGATTAGTTAACTTAATATTAGGAGAACAGCAATAAAATGACAGAAGTAATTGAAAAAAAGCAAAGAACAGCATATTTTAATTCAGAACATTGGAATTATATAAAAAACCTAGTAGAAATCGGAGCAGAGCTTGAAGAAAGAATTTTAGGAGCAACTCCAGATGACTGGGTAGCTAATACTTCTGAATTAGAAGATATGACTGAAAATTTAAGGAGTATTTACCAAATTTTAGGAGAAAAAAATCCTTTATATTTAAAACAAAAATGGGAACATGCTGAAGCAAAATTAAAACAAGCTGGTGTTTATCCTTATAATCAA
>JBBSYJ010000057.1:17403-26313 GCA_038045305.1 Nanobdellota archaeon
ATAAAATGATGCAAAAAACTGAATTAATTGGAAAAATCAAGGATTACTTTGATTTGAATGTTTATGAAACAAAGGTATGGTTGGCTTTGCTTTCAAAAGGAATTGCATCTGCTGGAGAAGTTGCTGATCTTTCAGGAGTTCCTCGTTCAAGAACTTATGACGTTCTTGAAAGTTTGGAAAAGCGCGGATTTGCAATAGTAAAAATCGGTAAGCCGGTTAAATATCTTGGTGTTAAGCCAAAAACAATTCTTGAGAAAATGAAGAACAATGTCAAGAAAGACGCTGATGACAGAATTTTAAGTTTGTCAACGATAAAAGACACTGACGAATTTGCAAAATTAGAACAGCTTTATCATGGCGGTCTTGACCCTGTAAAAAGAGAGGACATTTCGGCTTCATTAAAAGGAAAATCAAACATTTCAAATCAATTAAGGGAAATAATCCAGGACGCACATAAAGAAGTAATAATTTGCACTTCTGCTGATGAGTTAAAGAACAAGTCAAAATTATTTACTCAAACATTTAATCTTTTGAAAAACAACAACATAAAGCTTCGTGTTGCTCTTTCAGGAAATGAAAACGAAGTAAAAGAATTAAGCAAGAAATTCGAAGTGAAGTTTTTCAACATTTCTATAGAAGCAAAATTCTTCATAATTGATAGAAAAGAAATTTTATTCTATGTAACAAAAGCAGATGCTGAAGAAGACATAGCTATCTGGCTTAATTCGGAATTCTTTTCACAAGCTTTTGCTTCTTTGTTTGATAAGGCAACTGGAGCGAAGTAAAATGGCTCGCAATTTAGGCGATAAAATAAATGATTGTCCTTTGCCTGTTGTTAATGAAGAAACTATTTTAGAATATATTAATAAATCATTGAGGGGAGATGAAAATTTTAATCATAATCAAGAGATCAATAAATTTTTTGATGAACAACCAACAATGAAAAAATATATCCCGCGTCTTTTAGTTGATACATCAAGTGTAATTTCGAGAGATTATTCTAAAGGATTAATAAATGGAATGCAGGTACTTTACCACATGCTCAGAACCCAGGCAATAAAAGATCAAACAAGAGAGTATGAATAAAATGCCATTAGAAAAAACATCGCAAGCTCATAGAATTTCTGATTATGTTGATTTTTTTGAAACAAAAAATGGTAGGGATGTTCTTATTGCTCTTGATAACGGTAGAGTTATTGAAACAAAAGTTATGAAATTTAACGGATATCTTGAAGAAGGCGGAAAACTTTTTCCTCGCCTAACTCATTCAGATAACGGTATTGTTACAGAATATGAAATATTTGCTCCACATATAATTCAAAAGTATAACGGCCTTTTTTGCATTAATCCAGGAAATTCAACTGCAACAATTATAAAATCTTAATTTCTGTGATATACATTCCTTTGACTTTATTTGCATTTTTCTTTTTCCATTTATCTATAAATCTTTTTAGATTAAGTTCCACAATTTCTTTCGCATAAAATCTTCCTTTTTTTGTATATGTCACTTTGTGGCGCTTTTGAAAGGCCTTTACATTTTTCTTATCGCTTGTCATAGGGCCGCCAACAACAATTTCCTTTTTTTTCTGCGCCGCGAAAAAAAACCGCGCCGCGTGTTTCCCATTATAGTTAAATCCTTTGTTTTTAACATCGAAAAACCTTTCAATCTCTATTAACAAATGTCTGTAAAATTTCAGAAGTTTGCTTCCTGCAATATCGCCTTCTTGCTTGTCAGTCCATATTTCAACGAAGATAAAATCTTCTTTTTTCTTTTTTGCATCTTCTTTTATTTTTTCTACGTCAACTTTTCTCTCTTTGAAAAATTCTGCAGACGGAACTTTCAAAAATTTGCGCGCTTCTTCTTTAAATTTGTTAAATGTCTCCAAAGACAAAGCAGCCAGGGCGTTTCTTTGTTTATAAGTCGGGTCAACAAGAATTATAGGGGAACCAAGTTTTGATTCATTCAAATCCATCATAATTTGATTTTTATTTTTATAGTGCTTTTCAATATCCACAATTAGCTTGCCGTTATTTTTTATTTTATTAACTTCCTTTAGGAAATTCAGAAAACTCTTGTATTTTATCATAAGCAACTCAAGTGCGTAACCCGAAAAACCTTGAATGTATGATTCAGCTCCGTAAACATGATTTGCCTGGCAAAAAACCTTTGCAATTATTACTTCACGCTTTATTTTTTCGCTCATTTTTCTCTTTATGTAATTGACATGAAAATATGAAAGGTCCGTGATATTATCTGCCTCTTCAGGTTTACTTATTTTTAAAACCGGAATAATTTCAATCTCAAAATTTTCCGAAGCTTTTAATTTAAAATAATTGCGCGAGCCGTGAATAAGCTTTAAATTTGGATTTGGTTTGAGGATTTTTTCAAGCATCTCTGTCAAATTTTCTTTTTTGTATTGCTTGTCAAATCTTACAAAAACATCTGCGTCATACTGCTCGCGCTTTGTCATTGTGTCGCGCGCAAAGCTTCCCCCAAAAAAAACCTCTGCCTTTATTTTTTTTGACGTAATATTCTTTTCTAATTTATCTCCAAAACTTTTAAGTTCTTGCTTGATAAATTTCTTTTCCGATTCCGGAATTTTATTCTTTTCTAGTACATCCTCAAATATTTCATTTATTTTTGTCATTGTTTTTATCCAGATTTTTTAATGTAGTAGATAAATCAATAATATATTTTCCCTCTTCCATCTTGTAAATTAAAGGCCTGTCTTTTCTGAACAGATTGACAAGATCAATTTCAAATTTTCCTTGTCTTATCACTTTAACACTTTCTAAATCAAGAATTACCGGCGCATTTTCGTCTTCAATTCCTGCGATTTCCCGTATGTCTTGCTCAACTTGTTTTTTTTCTTTGCTAGAGATTCCAATTATATCTTCAATTTCTTCACTCTCCCTTTTCGCGAGAATTCTCTGCATTTGCTCATCTTTTATATAAAAAAAGAACCTGCCTCCGCAAGACGCGCAACCTTCAAGTAGCTCTGCACTCCCCATAGGGATAATTTTAGAACAATGAACGCATTGATGAGCCACTTTTAATCACCAACTAAGAAAACAATATCAAACTTATAAAATCTTCTATACTACAATAATTTTCCTGATTTTTTCCTGTTTTCTTCTATTGTTAACCATTGCAGATTGGATGGTGCAAAAGCACTCTTAATTTGTTCATGATTATTAAGATCAAAAGTATGTAAAGGAATTATATGGTCTATTTCATAGTTTTTTAAATCGTTTGGAAAAGGTTTTAGACTTTTAATTATTTCTTTCCAATTAATTCCATATTTCTTTGAACTCATTATTTTGCCTGTTTTTGAATATTTTTCTAAGGCATGATTTAAAGAACGTCTAAGTCTATCAGCAATTGCAAATTCTTTATCGATTTTTCTTCTTAATCTTTCATTTTCATTTATTCTTGCTTTAATCTCCGGTCTTTTTCCATATTCTTTCCGATATTCTGCTCTTTTTTGCCTGTATTTTGTTACAGCCAAAATTCTATGTTTCTCTTTCCATTCAGGATGAGTTCTTCTATATTCTTTAATCCTTATTCTATATCTTTCTCTTATTTCTGGTCTTCTATTATAATGTTTTCTTTGACAAATTGGACTACAGAAACGTTTATTTGTTTTAGTAATCATCATTTCTTTATCACAAAATTCACATCTCTTTGTTATCACTTAAATGAGTAAAAAAAGAAATATTTAACTTATGGTTACCACGAAGAAGAGAAAATAAATTTACCTATTCAAAAGAAGTTCAATTTTCTTAGGATTTCTCTTTATTTCTTCCAGCGTTTTCACAAAGTAAAACGACGCAGAAATCATCTGCTTAGCAATAACTCAATCTTTTTTGGATTTCTTTTTATTTCTTTGACAATTGTCGCTGGCCCTATTATTGTTATCGCCCCCAAATTCCCGCCTATGATTGTATTGGCAATATTTTTCTTGAACTTTCCCCAAATTCCATCATTTCCGCCGTTGTCTATAACTGCAAGCTCAACTCCTTGAAATCCCTTTATATGGTCAATCATTGCCATAGTGTCTCCAATCAGGCGTGCTTCTTCCTCTGCCTTTAATTTTCCTTGCTGAATTAAAATATTATTTCCAAGAACTATATTCAATATCTTTTTTATTCTCTCATCACTGCCCAAGTCCTTTATCTCGGAAAAAGGAAGAAATTGAATTGAAAATCCCTTTAATTTCCCTAAATGTTTCACCTTGCTTTTTTGACTCATTTTGATTTTGTTATCTTATTTAGTTTTTTTACTTTTTAAATTTCACTTAAATTTTCTTGCTTATCTTAAAGACAGATTCGTAAAATTCTTCCATATTTTTTCCTGTCTTCGCCGAAATTCCAACCACATCGTACTCAGGAAATGCCGACTCAATCTTTTTCACATCTGCTTTTCCCAAATCCGCCTTGTTTGCCACAATTAAAATTGGAATTTTACGTGCAACTAAATTTCCAATAATTGTTATGTTAACTTGATTGTAAGGGTTTTCAGTAGCATCAAGAACAATGACCACCATATCCATATCGTCAAGCCATTTTATTGCTTCAATAACTCCTTGAGTAGCTTCCTTTGCTCTTTTTTTAGCATCTTTTTTCTTAACTTTATATTTCAAAAAATCTTCATAATCAATCTTCGTCGCAATTCCAGGGGTGTCAATCATTTTAAACAATAACTTTTTGCCCTTGTAATCGATTTCAACCTTTTCTTTGAATTGCACATTTCTTGTTTCATGTGGAATTTTTGAGACCGTGCCAATTTCTTCTCCTGTAAAATCCTTGCAGACCCTGTTTGCTAAAGAAGTATTATGAGCAATTAACCCATTTGAAATAATAAATGTATGAGTATCTTCTACTGTTAAATCATATACATAATCATCATAATTCTCTTTTTCAATCTCAACAATATTATCCCAATGAGTATCCGCATTTGCTAATTTATTTATTAATTTGTCATTGCTTTTTTCAGCAATTAAATTAAGTTGGTGATAAGTGATTTTATTATTTCTTCTCATTCTAGATATGTGCTTGTTATCTAAGAAAAATTGCTCTTGAGTTAGATTTAATTTCTTTTGTATTTCTTCTAGTAAGTTCATTATAGGTAGATAAAATCTATTTCTCTTAAGACCCGCAGAGCATAGAACATCAAGATTTTCAGATTTATACTTAATATCAAATCCAATTTTTTCTCTGAACAACCTATGATTATCACTTCCGCCAATTAAAAGTCTATAGTAATATTCTCCATCAATTATCTTTTCTTTAAATCTGCCCACAATTTCGAATCTATTCAATAAAAGCTGAACCTGCTCAACAAGTCTTTTACTTTTGCTTGTAAACTCTATTTCTGCTCCTCTTATTCTAGCAGTTTTAGGAACATATCCTTCACAATCAAACATTCTTCTTAATAATATAGCCGTCAAGTTATCCGGTAAGCCCATCATTTGGGCAGGTATTTCTTTATATTCTGCAGTTCCTGGCTTTAAACCAAGAGTATCGGAAAGCCAGTCGCATAAAGTTTTGGAATATATTTCAATTTGAGGAACTCCTTTGTTTATGCGTTGTATAGTATTAAGTTTAAAAATTTTATTCACAATAAGATTAAAATGTGTTAATAATAAAGGATCAATATTGCTAAATACTATTCTATTTGATCCATGATAGCTCTCAGCTATTGTATAGGCAACAAAACTTACTAAATCTTCATTTATATATTCCGGTGCAATTATAGACTTTGGTTTATGGAAAGCAGACATAGCTTGAATTTGCCCATTTTGTACATTAAATAAGGCGGGAGTAATTTGAGGAATTTCAATGCTTGTGCTTAAAGCCAATTTTTTAGTTATTCCTACACATTCACCAATTTTTAAATTCCCACTTCTTACATATTCTACTCCATTATTTGATAATCTTACTAAGGGGTGATTAGGAGTAACTCTTATCTTTCTTCCAGAGCTGGTTTTAATATTTAAAATTTCTCCTTTATACTTCTGGGAGTATACGTGGGAGATTTTTTTTGGAATTATTTTCATAGTGTTTATATCAAAACTTGGAATTATCAAATTTGTATCTGAGGCATCTATGTATATTTCTTTATAATTATCCATATGCACGTTTTTCTTATTCTTTACTTCGTCGAAGATTTCTTTGATGGGTCTTATCTGCCCATTTTGCAATATTACCTCTGTTTCGGGAGTAACGCATTTGCCGGCATTCGGCGGTCCGTAAAATCCAAGCTTCAGTTCTCTGTTTCCCCGGAACATTCCTGAGAAAATTCTGGAAAAGAAATTCTTCACAACTTTTATTACCATGTTTTTATTTCGTTATATGCATTTATTAAACTTTTTGTACTTTAATTTCAAACAACATTTACCTTCTTCTGTTTAAAAAAGGATTGACTCCTGGATTAATCCCTCGCGGCGGCTCATTTTTGTTCTTGAAAAATCCACCAAATAAATTTCCAAAAGGCAATTCGTTCCTTCTGCCTGAATGTTTATTGAGAGCGTAAGTTATTTGTTCCGAATTCCATCCTGCTTTTTTCAGTCGTTCATGAATCTGCGTCTCATTCATTCCGTTTCTTTTTGAATTATGGACGTAAGAAAGCAAATTATAAAGATTTCTTTTATTTCTAAATAAATAATTTTCATAGTCGTTTTTGTACCATGCGCTCATGAACAAGTAAACTATGACTGCGCCAATCATTAAAGCCCCCAGTGCGAGCCAGAACCATATGTTAATGTTTTCCGTCGGTGTATTATTGTCATTATTTGTTTCTATTGATATTCTGCTTAAATCCGGTGAAATAAAAAAAGGCAGATTTTCAAAGTCAACATCTTCTGTGGTTGTAAAGTCCAAATTTATGGAGTTACTGCTAAGGTCTGTATAAACATAATCTCCGGATTTGCTTTGCAAATATTCGTCCTGGAATTTTAAATCTTGCAAATTTCTTAAAATTATTAAAGGATTAAATTTTAATGAGTTTATCACATTTATATTGACGTTAAAGGCTCTTATTATTGGGCTCGTTGCTTCTCCATAACCGGCTGAAAATTCTGTGAAATTTATTTCTACTTTTATATTTTCACTTTCCCAGTTTATTATAGCGTTTATGTAATCATTTTCCTGGCCGATATCATAGCTTCCTCCCCCTATTTGTTGAAGCGCGCTAATATCAATCGTTTCGGCCGACGGATAATAGGTTATTCCTTGGGCTTTTTTGCTTTCAATTATGGAGTCAGGAATTTTCAACTTAAGAAGTTCAGTTACAATTTCTTTATAGTCATCTTCGCTCGCGGCGCTTGCGTAGTCCTTTTGAATCTGAACAATTTGGCTGTTTAACTCTTGGGTTTTAATCACTCCATCTATTTGTTCTCGGTAAAATTGCGGCAATTCGTTTAATTTCTGTTTTATATTATTTAGATTTTTCACATCCATTTCCAAAGTTTGATTTACAAAGTCCTTTGGCGAACCGACAGCGACGCTGAATTTTCCTGAAGACGTTCGGCCTTCAGAATCGGTTGTAGTAATTTTAATTTCATAAGTTCCCGAATTATTGTAAGTGTATTCGGCAGAATTTTTTGTTGTTGTCAATATTTCCCCTTCCCCAAAAGCCCATATATAATTTGTGATTGTTGACGCGTTGTCAATATTAACTGTGAATGTCGTCGGAACTGCGGATGCTGTTGTTAATGGACTTAAGAAATTAATTACTGGAACAACTTCAATTGCAATGTCTTTTTGCACGACGTCCGTTCCATTAAAGTTTAGGACTAAACTTTGGTTTCCATAATCTGAAGGAACTGAGAAATTCGCATCATCCAAAAATATTTCTTCAAAGCCAGAAATTATTAATGGGGCAGTTTTTTGCGCGTCATAAAATTTGTTGTCCGCCGTTGGTCCTATGCTTGTATATTGGGATAATAAATTTGCAAGAGTAATTGATTGATCTTGTTCTGAAGATATCTTTATTGGAACAACACATCCGCCGGAAGGGCATTCAATATCTGTTCCGTATTTTTGCTGAAGATAATTTTGTATCTGATAATTTATATCGGTTCCGTCGGCAAATTTGTTGCTTATATTAATCTGCCCTGGCGTGTTGAATCTTTTTCCTTGTGCATAAATTTGGAAGGCCGCCTTTTCAGAAATTTTTGGTATGCTATGGAATCCACAGCCATTAGCATTTGAATATCCTCTTGTTTTATACACTCCGTCGCCAATTCCATTCAGGCAGACGTAAATCTCTTCCGGCTCTGTTAAAAGGAAATTTATATCACAAGTTATTTCTCCTCCAGAAGTTGAAGCGTCAGGGAGACGACAATTCTTTTCAATATCTTCTCCGCTTGAGCTGTACAATGAAATTGACAAATTCATGTTTCCACTTTCTTTTTTAGCCCACGCCCCGAATCTGAAGCCGGGCGATTTTGAAAGCGTGACTCTTTGGCAATAAGGCTGTGAGTCAATAAAAAATTCGTCCGATGGTTTGTTTAAATCAAAACATCCATAACTTTGAAGGAAAGAGCAAACGCTGTCGGTTGCTTTGTCATTTCCAAAATCAATGCTACCGTCGTCGAAGAAATCAACTTCAAGTTGGTTAAAGCACG
Organism: Nanobdellota archaeon; assembly: GCA_038045305.1. Taxonomy (GTDB): domain Archaea; phylum Nanobdellota; class Nanobdellia; order Pacearchaeales; family GW2011-AR1; genus JAUSKC01. The sequence goes on from JBBSYJ010000057.1 coordinate 26,034, forward strand.
AAGTTGGCGCGTTGCTTGTCAAGCTCATATTTAAGGTCTCAACAGAGTTTATTTGCCCATTTAAAACAAAGCCCTTCAAAATTGAATTCTTGCTTTTAAGTATAAATGTCTTTGTCGTTCCCGCATTAGTTCCAACGTAGTTTGACTCACATCCTTCTGGAATGCAGTTGTATTCAGCGTCGGAATTTAATTTTAATAAATTAATTAAATTTATTTTATTTCCAAAGCTATCTGAAAAAGTCGCGTCCCCTTGTTGATTTAAAAAACTTAAATTTATCCA
>JBBSYJ010000058.1:0-26963 GCA_038045305.1 Nanobdellota archaeon
CAAGGGTGTCGGAGTTCACGCATTAAAAGGGATCGTTAGCTGGGTTAAGAACGTCAAATGAAAGCGGCGTTGCTTCGGAGTAATCCGTTGAAAAATAAAATCGGCTCATATCGGTGAAATCTAAAATTTAATTTGATTCATTGTTTGATTAAAACAAAGAAAATTCTGAAGAATTTTCATTACTCCTATAAAATAGAAGTAAAGAGTTATTAAGAATTAAAATATGATAATACCGAGGGAAGATGGGATCTCAAGATTTAACACTTGCATATATTGCAGGATTCCTTGATGGTGATTGAAGCATATTTTTCCAGATTGTTTCAAGGCCAGATTACAAATTAAAATTTCAAATAAGAAGCAGTATTGCTTTTTATCAAGATACAAAAAATCAAGAAATTTTAAAATGGCTTAAAGGAATATTTGGAGTTGGATATATTCGTCATAGAAAAACAGGAATTAGTGATTATACAATTGTTGAACCTAAAGAAGTTAAAAGAATATTAGAACTTCTTAGACCTTATGTGAAACTTAAGAAAAGACAAACTGAACTTGGATTAGAGATTTTAGAAAAACTCAAAGACAAGTCCACAGATAATTTTCTTGAGATTTGTAAATTAGTAGACAAGTTTAAGCAATTAAACTATTCTAAGAAAAGAACAATAACTCATGAGGTTGTAAAAAAGATTCTCATCCCCGTAGAGACTTAGAGTCCGTCGGTAAAACGATGGCGCATGAAAAATACCCAAGCATTCATGTGAAAAATTCTGGAGTTTTGCAAATTACAAAGTGCAAAACTAATACGCCGATCACCTATGAAAGTAGGATGATGGTATAGTCCACACATTTACGAAAGTATTTGAGTATGTACGCGAGACAGTTTGTATGATATCTACTAGGTGTGTTGTTGTCTGAGTGGAACGATTTTCTAGTACGAGAGGAACGGAAGTCGGATGCCTCTAGCGAGCGGTTGTCAAAAGGCAGGCCGCATAGCCACGCATTAGCGAATAAGATCTGAAAGCATCTAAGATCGAAGTCGCCCGCAAAACGAGACAACTAAGGCCGTCATAGAAGATGACGTTGATAGAGTTCTTGTGTAAGATTCAAGCTTCGGCGAGAATTTCAGCATAGAACTACTAAAAGCTTTATTTGTAGAAAATCTTTTTAGTTAGGTTACCTTCTACTGCTTGGAGATTTGAAATAACCTTTATTAGATTATAAAATCAATCTTATTTATAAAATTGTAAGCATCTTGTTTTATACTTTCAGCAATCTCTTTTGTTGTTTGTTTAGTCACACTATATTGAGCAATTTCCCTTTTATGCCTAGCTTCAGATAATTTTTCTATTTCGCCTTTTTGTAGCATAGCATTTTTTAATAAATTAAGATCCTCTTTAGATATTAATTTCCTTTTAATAAAAAACTCTTCTAATAATATTATTGTCCCATTATGGTTCTTGCTTTTATACCCAATTTTGGCAATTAAAGCCAAGGCGGAAGAATACATTCCATAATATCCTGTTATCACTACCCATTCATCACTATTATAACCCATAGGGATCTTTAGTAATTCTCTTGCTTTTTTATTTTTATTAATCTCAGATAGTATTTGCATTGTGATTAGATTATTTTTTGCTTTTTCTAAATATCTTTGAGAAAGATTTTTTACAGAGTCATCTTTTGAAATATATCCTTGCCTAATTAATGCCTTAATATCATTTATCATCTTTATACATCCACCAGTAAAAATTATCATCTCCTTTAAAGACTATCCCATACAATCTTAAATCATTCCATAACTGAGGATTATCCTTTTTTATATTTGGAAACTCATGTAAGGGAAGAATTACAGGTGAGAATTCTACATTTGACTCATATCTTAATGATTTAATTAGGTGTTCTGTTTCTTTCTCTTTATTAGAAATACATACTAAATCAACATCGCTTTCCTTCGTTTCTGTTTCTTTAGAATAGCTTCCAAACAAAATAATCCCCCAAATATAAGGAGATTCAATTAACTTTTTTATTCCCTTATATATTGGTTTATGTTTCTTAATAAAATCAACTTCTCTTTGGAGCATATAAGCATTAAATCCCATGCTCTCAGCATACAAATTATTCAAGTCAAGAGTGTAAACAAGAGTTTTACCTATTTGTTTTTCAATTATTATTTTCTTTTCTGTTAAAGATTTTAATGAAAAATTAACCCGCTCATAAGAATAATAATCATCGATCCTCTGTATTATCTCTTTTATTGTCATCTCTTTGGCTTCTGGAAAAAAAGATGCAATTATAATTCCCTCTAGCATTGATATCTCCATATCTCCAAATGAAGCAAATCCTTTTGTTTGTTTTCGTTTTATCTCAACCATTTTCTAAATTCACTGTTATTGATGATCTTTCATTAATATTATTGATTTTCCAATATTTAAATATCTTTGGTTATCAAAACTTTTATATACTGCACAAAGTCATCAATTATGTAAGTTGGGTAGTTGACTTCGGAACTTTGATATTAAATTATCAAGAATTGAAATGAATTCTAAGTTCTGAGGAAGGTCCGCTCACCCGTCGGAAACGATGTAATGTTGTCTTTCGAAAGGAAGATTCCTGTGAAGGAAAGCTCCAGAACAGAAACGATACAGCTTTCGCTGAGTTATGAAACATGCGTGGAACTAAGAAGCGAAAGATTTGATGAAACGGCTGTCTCAACAGGTGCAAGGTTTCGTGCCGCAAAGTTGAATGTCAACGATTTCCGTCTTTGCTCAGCGAAGGGAAATACAGAAAGTGGCCTATTCCCAACTTACTTTTTCTATTTATGAAAGTGCGCGCTTCGCGCGAATTGATTGCTCAAAAATTAGCTTTGCTTAATTTTCTCGCCAATATAAATAAGATAATCCTAAAAATCTCTTGAAGAATTAAGAACCATATTAAAAAGAGGTGATAAACAAAGAATGATTTATCTTAATTTTTTATTTCTTTTCCAGAATAAATATATTGAAATTAAAATTAATATCTCGCCGACGATAAATAAAAGCCAGCTATAATATTTTGGAATAAAACTTGAAACAATATCTAGGAAATTACTATTTGATGCCAAAGAAAAAAATTGTGATGCAAAATTATTTGAGAAGATTAATTTTCCATAATCAATCAAGAAAGTGTATAGAATAACTAAAGAACCGACGACAAAAAGTAAGACCTCTTTGGTTTTGAATTTTAAACTTTGATTTTTATCATAACAATGTAAAATACATAAGGATAAAACAATCAAAACAATTGAATAAATTATTGGAGCTAAAACTGGACTATTCCAAGGCCACGGAATTAAGAATAACAAATCCCAAGTAAAAAATGAGGCCGGCCAATTCAGAAGTACTTTTAACCAAATATAATAAAAGATATCCCATATTGCAAACGCATAGAAAAAGTAGGCAGTTCTATCAATAAACTTCTTTCCTGCTAATATTGCGACGCTGATTAACATTACAATAGTAAAAAATTCTCTTATCCATTCAATACTTAGTATATTTGTATCTATTAAATACAAAGGAAAGTTAAATCCTGAAGGATAATACAATTTTCTTAAATAAACTACAACAACAGACTCAAGAAAGGCCATTGCAACTGCAAAAATTGTAATTACAGATATTGTTTTTATTGAACTCTTTTTCATTATAAATAAAACAAAAACAAGTTAATAATCTTTACGAAATCAAAAATTATTCCCAACTTACATTTTCTTCAAAAATAAAATTTTCTTTTTCTTCTCTAGAATTTGATCTATATATTTTTCCTTTACTAAATGGAAGAGAAAGTCCTTTTACTAATTCTTCTAGAACTTTTACAGAAGTAGTAAAAAAACACACTGCCCAACCTTCTTTAGGTGTTTGGGCCGTATTCTCCCTAATTTTTACAATTTGAGATTTATATGCCAATTCTTCTTCTCCTGGCTTGTAACCTTCAAATATACGACTGCCTTCATTTTTTAATCTTCCTAAAGCTTCTAAAATTCTTGGCTTACTTACATAAACAAATCCTTTTTCATAGAGTCCTAAAATTTTATATTCTGTAAATGCTAAAATGTACTCTATGCTTGGATTTGCACAAACTTTAGTTCCGGCTTTTCTTAACATAATATTCTATGATTTTATCATTTAAAATTTTTATCATTAACGGTAACATTTCCAATTTCTTTTAGTTTAGAAATTTGTTCTTCAGTTAAAATATCTGTTCTCGGGAATAATAAATTAATTTCAATTTCAGGATTTTGCTTTCTAAGTTTTAAGGCCTCTTGATAATTTTCTTCAAAGTTTTCTGAATAAACAGAATAATTGAAAGTGTAGTTGATTCTGTATATTTCCATATTTGTTTCAGAATATTTACTTATGGGGACACCGGGAGTCGAACCCGGGCACATAGAGCTTCAGTCTAATGCTCTCCCGCTGAGCTATGCCCCCTCATAAAAAGTTAGTTTTGGGAGTTTTTTAAATGTTACATTGAAAAGTTTTATAAAGAATAATCTTTTTAGTTGATTGTTAAAAGATGGTAGAAGAAAAAAAAGAATTTGAAGATAAAGTTGCTTATGTTCTTGGCTTAGTAAGTGTGATAATTTCGCTTTCTTTAATCAGCCCTTTGGGCGGCTTGGTAAGTGGAATTTTCGGGATGGTTTTATCAAAAAATTCAAAATCGGACTTGGGAAAAAGAGCGCGAAAGCTGAACAAATGGGGAATATTCATAGGAGCAATATTATTTGTAATATTAGTTAGTTTAACTGTCTGGGCGACGATAAATGGAGTAAGCAATCCTGTTAGCGGATTCCCTCAATACTAAAATGAACAAAAAAGCAAAATTTAATTACCAGAAAAAAGGCGCAATGGAAATGTCCGTCGGGACAATTGTTACAATAGTTCTTTTAGTTAGTGTTTTGGTTTTGGGATTGATTTTAATAAAGAATATTTTTAGTAGTGCTACGGGGGCCGTAAAATTAACAGATGCACAATTAACAAACCAAATTAATCAATTATTTTCTGTTGATCAAAAATTAGTTATAGCTCCAAGCACAGCGACGATAAAGATGAGAAGAGGAGATATTTACCCAATAAAGATTGGAATTAAAAATAGGTTACAGGGAAATGTTGGTCAAAATCCCAAGTTTGATTACAAAGTTTATGTAGACGACCCGGATGTCAGAAACAATTGCGGAATAGATTCAAATACCGTTCAGTCGTGGATACAGGGAGGAGATGGAAAAAACATTCCTATGCCGTCGGGAGAAGATATTCATATGGAACCTATAGGATTTAATATTCCCTCTACAGCACCATTATGTTCCGTAAAAATAAGAGTTGAAGTATTAGTAGACAATGCTAATTACGCATCAAGTGCATTCTTTATGCAGACTGTATAATTTTTTAAAGAACTTCTCCTTGAGTAAATTATGGTTTTAGAATTATATAATACTCTAACAAGGAAAAAAGAAGTTTTCAAGCCGATACACAAGGACTTTGTTGGAATTTATTCTTGCGGGCCGACCGTCTATAACTATGCGCACATTGGAAATTTAAGGACATACATCTTTAATGATTTACTAAAAAGAAGCTTGATTTTCTTGGGATATAAAGTTAAGCATGTTATGAATATTACGGACGTGGACGACAAAACAATAAGAGCCAGCCAGAAGAACCACGAAAAATTAAAGGACTTTACAAGAAAATATGAAAAAATATTTTTTAACGACTTAAACGAATTGAATATTATCAGGCCTGATTATGTTCTTCGCGCTACGGAAAACGTCCAGGAAATGATAAAGATGATACAAAAACTTTTGGACAAGGGTTATGCTTACAAGGCCTCTGATGGAATTTATTTTTCAATTTCAAAAGATAAAAATTACGGAAAACTTGCAAAATTAAACAAAATTAAAGATAACAAAGAAAGAATAAAAAATGACGAATATGACAAAGAAAACCCGCAGGATTTTGCATTGTGGAAATTCTATGTAAAAGAAGATGGAGATGTTTTTTGGGAAGCACCTTTTGGAAAAGGCCGTCCGGGATGGCATATAGAATGTTCTGTAATGTCAACTAAAGTTCTTGGTGACTCCTTTGACATTCACACAGGGGCTACAGATTTAATTTTTCCGCATCACACAAATGAAATCGCGCAAAGCCAAGCAGCTACGGGAAAGAAGTTTGTCAATTACTGGATTCATACCGGGTTTTTGAATATGAAAGAAGGAAAAATGTCAAAGTCGGTTGGAAATATTTTATACTTGGAAAATTTAATAGAAAAAGGGTATAACGCCATGGAATACAAGTATATGACTTTAAACACACATTATAGAATGCCTTTGAATTTTTCTATAGAAAATTTAGATGCATCCAAAAACGCGTATCAACGGCTAAAGAATATTATTTTTGAAATTAAAAACGATAAAAAGATTAACAATAAATATATAGAAGAATTCAAAAAATCAATTGAAGATGATTTTGATATGCCCCGTGCCCTTTCAGTTTTATGGAACTTAATCCGCGATGAAAATGCCGACGGTAAGATTGAAACAATAAAGAAGATGGATAATGTTTTTGGCTTGAGATTATTGGAAAAAGAAGAAATTAAAATTCCTTCGGAAGTTAAGAAAATAGTTGATGAACGGGAAAAGGCAAGAAAAGAGAAAAATTGGAAAAAGTCGGATGAGTTAAGGGATAAAATAAAGAAATTAGGTTTTATCGTTGAGGATAATGAAAAAGGGACTAAAATAAAAAGATTGTAATGGAAATAAGAAATTCTCTGGAAAATGTCAAAATTTAATATAGAACATTGCTTTGACGAAGGATATTACAACTCTGTTATTGAAAGGGCTCGAGCTAGGGGCACTATAAAAAGATTCGTCAATGAGATAATTATTGAAGGCCTAGACGTTGAACGATTACAAGATGAATCAAAAAGCGGCGAACAAATATTATATGCTTCTAACCACAAAAGCCACTTGGATTATATTATTCTAGGGGAAATAATACATAGAAACAAACTTCCAACACCAAGATATGCTGCCGGGCATAATTTATTGGCGTGGCCTATAAGTAGTTTAATTGACTTTAGAAGAATGGGGGCCTTTTCTATTGATAGGAAAAATAAAAGTCAGGAATATTTAAGGAATCTTTACAAATATATCCAAGATTTAACAACTAATGGCGAGAATATCTTATTTTTCCCTGAAGGGGGAAGAAGTTACAATGGAAGTTATATGAAACCAAAAACAGGACTTGTAAGAACTGTTTTAGAAGCTATTGAAAAACAAGAAAGGGCAGGTAGAAAAATAAAAGTGAACATAGTCCCGATACATATAGATTATGATTCTGTTATAGAAAAAGACATCTTTCCGCTACTTGACGGTGCAAAGAAAATTCCAATTATTGGTACGGGATTATATTATTCGCTTGATTTGTTTGCTTTCGCGAAAAGATATTTCTCAACGAAAAAGGGCAATGTTTATGTAAAATTTGGGGATAGTATTAATATAAGAAACCTCGGGACAAATAAAAAACAAATTGCCGACAGAATAATGGAATTGATTAAATGGCTTGGAGAAAAAGAGCATTTAAGTTTCTAATAAGAATTTTAAACTAACATTTGTTTGTTTTTATATGGAAAATAAGGGGTCTTTTTTTGGTAAACTATTTTTATTTTTGTTAATATTAGGAATTATATTAGTTATAGCACTGTTTGGAACAAAAATATACTTGTTCTTTCAAATGATTCTGGGTAATGATTTAACTATAAGATTAAGCACGAACAATGAAAGTTTGTTTATGAATAAAGGGGAAACAGAAAAGGTGGAATTCACGACGTCTGCTATAATGAATCCTTTTTGTAAGGCATACTGCCAGTCAGATTTTGTTGATTTGAGTAGTGGGCAAGTAATTGATAACGATAGTTTTGAACTTACTTTAACCAGTTCATTAACAAAAAGCTATCCTATTAACATTAATAAATTAGGAAAGGGGCAAGATCTTTATAACTTTCAAATAATATGCCAAAGCAAGAAGAGTTTCTTATGCCAAACCACTGAAGATAAAAAATTTAGGAATATTTTATTAACAGTTGACTATGATTTAAACGATTCCGATAAAGGATTCATAAGTGATATGCAAAACAATATTTCTTATATGAATCAGAAGATCAGTGATAATGTTTTATTCATAAATGATACTAATAAATTTTCAAAAGAGTATAGTAACATAAAAGAATTTAATATAGGCAGAAAAACCAACACAGTTTCAAACAGTTTATTAAGTTTTAACAATACTTTAAATTTATCAAAAGCATTTTTAGATAATAATGAGTATGAGAAATTAAATTTAAACGATTTAATAAATAATTTTAACGATGTGGAAGAACAATTCAATGATATTAACGCTTCCTTTTATAACAATTTAACACAATTTCAGAATATAATATCTAACTTGACTTATATAGAGTCCACTCTTAATAATTACAATAAACAAAATGTTTCATTAAACTCTTCAAATCAAATAAAGTTTATAGAGAATGACTATAATGAACTTGCAACAAATTTAAATTCTAGAAGTAATTTAAGCATAAGCACTATGCAAAGCAAAGTTAATTCTTTAAATTTAGAACTTGTAAATTTAGATAATTTGATTAAAAATGAACCCGGCGAGGGATTTTTAGTTTCTTTGGACCTAATTAATATCACTAACCCAATTTTTCAAACAAGACAAAATAATCCTATAACTTTTAACTTTAATCAAATTCAACCAGTATGTTGCCTGAATAATATATGCAAACCGTGTTGTAATGGTCCAACATGTCAATCAAATGAAAGTTTGTATCCGATAGTGCTTGTTCACGGGCATGATTTTTCAAAAAGCACCACCGCAGAATATGCTCTTGATAGTTTCGGGCAGATCCAGAATAAACTTGCAAGTGATGGTTATATCAGCGCAGGAGAACTGTTATTAAATACAAACGATCCAAAGACCAATGGAATATTTGGCAAGATGAATTATCCAATAAATATTATAACAAGTTATTATTTTGATATATACAAGACTTCCGGCAAAGGAACAATTATTCAAACTAAAACAGATAACTTAGACAGCTATGCCATAAGATTGAGGGATATAGTTAATACTGTAAAAGAAAAAACGGGGAAAGATAAAGTGATAATAGTTGCCCATTCAATGGGGGGTTTAGTAACGAGAAGGTATATCCAGGTCTTTGGCTCAAATGATGTAGATAAAATAATTTTAATAGGAACACCAAATAATGGGGTAAACGGCACAACACTAAGGTACTGTTCTATTCTTGGATCTTCTCCGGAATGCAATGATATGGATTCTGGTAGCGTGTTCATAAACAAATTAAATAGAAATAATGAAAGTAGCGTCCCTATCTATAATATAATAGGAATCGGCTGCGATACTGATGGGGAGGACGGGGATGGAATTGTAACAAGGAGTAGTGCTTATTTAAGTTATACTGAAAATTATTATATAAGTGGAACTTGTGACTCTAGTTTCTATTATCTTCATTCTGATTTGATAAAAGTTGATAAATATTCTAAAGTTTATGATTTAATAAAAGAAATTTTAAAAACAAAATGACAGAAAAAATAAATTTTTTCAGCACAAATAAAAATTCAAACAAAACGGGAGGACGAAAACATTTCTAAAGAAATGTTTTAGAGAATTTTCATAATGAAACAAAAATACAGACGATCAGTGTTCATTGCAACTTTTGCAATTCATCGTAGGAAAATTTATTATTTAATTTTGAAACGAAAATGGCACTGGCGCGGCTGGGAATTTCCAAAAGGTGGAATTGAAGATGGAGAAAAAATGATTAATGCTGTAAAAAGGGAAACTCTGGAAGAGACAGGAAGAACCGCATTGCAAATAAAAAGATATGAAATTTATGGAAGATACAAATACAAAAAGACTCTTCCAGACAGACCAGGCTTTATAGGGCAAAGTTATGTTTTATTTTCTGCACAAATCCCTTTTGGAGAAATTAAAATCGGAAGGGAACATAAAAGATATTTGTGGTTGAATTTTGAAGAGGCGCTTGGAAAATTAAGCTGGAAAGACCAGAAAGAATGTTTGAAAGTTGTGGACAAAAATTTAAGAAAAATTTATAAACTATAAATGGTTTTCTTCATGATGAATAAAAAAGGTGCTCTTGGATTAATTATTGGAATTGTAGTTGCTGTTTTAGTTATAGGTGGTGTTTCTTACTTTGCATTTTCTGGAAATTCAGATGATGATATTGTTAATGGTTCGTCTGGAGTTGGAAGCGGTTCTGGTGCAAGTGGAGGAACTTCTGGAGGTTCGAGTGGTGGAACAGGAAGTTCTGGCTCAAGCGGAAGCATCTCAAGTTGGTGTACTTCTGGATCATCTCCAGGGAAAGATCTTGTCTCTTCAGGGGAAGATGTTGAAATAATAAAAAATAAAGTAGATGGAATAAAAACTTTCAAAGGAAAACCTGCTTGTCTTTTTGAGTATGATATCAAAACCACAAAAGGAATAATTGAAAATGATATATATACTTACGCACCAGGAGATGCGTGGGTTGTTACTTCACCTGGCGGAGGCGGAAGTGTGGAGTATCATTGGGTTGATGGTGTTTGTACTGAAGCAATGTTTAATGGTGCTAGTATTCCTTGTCCTCCTGTAGGGGTTGGATGAGTATAAGATGAATAAAAAAGGTGCTCTTGGATTAATTATTGGAATTGTAGTTGCTGTTTTAGTTATAGGTGGTGTTTCTTACTTTGCATTTTCTGGAAATTCAGATGATGATATTGTTAATGGTTCGTCTGGAGTTGGAAGCGGTTCTGGTGCAAGTGGAGGAACTTCTGGATCTAGTGAGAGTAATGGAGACATTTCAATTTGGTGTTATCAATTAGGTCCAGGAGTGGGATCAGTTGTAGGAATCGAAAATTACAGAGGAGTACAAACATGTCATACACAAAAAACAGTTGGTCCAACAACTAAGGATTTTTATTTTATATCACATAGCACAAATTCAGATAATTATTGGAATGTAGATAGTTATGCAGGTCTCGGAGGAAAATATGAAACGCATTACAATAATGGTAAATGCATAGAATATTCCTGCTCTAGCTATTCAGGAGATGCAAAGTTAAGTTGTGAACAAGTACTCTCAGTTTCATGTGGCGGTACAGAAGTTAATTAAGAAATAGTTAAGTTAAGCAAATCTCTCAGTTTCTGGTTAATTTTACTAAACCAATAGCTTTAAAACCCCTAATTTTATCCTTTTTTCATGGTAGTCAAGAAAGAAACCTTTGGAAAAGAATTCTATAAGAAGTATAGATGGTTTTTTACTAAGTCAGGAAAATTAATATATGGGGGCAAGTCAGCTGAACAAAACGAAGAGATCATTTCTAACTTACTGAAAGAAAAGAAGAACTACATTCTTATGCATACAAGAACTCCCGGAAGCCCATTCTCTGTAATTGTTTCTGAGCCGATAAAGGTCTCAGAAGAGGACTTGGATGAAGTCGCGACATGGACGGGATGTTTTTCAAGGGCTTGGAGAAGCGGGAATAAAAAAGCAGATGTTGATATTTTTTTAACCGAGCAGGTCTACAAAAATCATGGAATGAAAGGTGGAACTTTTGGAGTCAAAGGAATTGTCGATAGAAAGGTGGCTGATTTGCGACTTTATTTAGTAAAACAAAATGGGGTTGTCAGAGCTATTCCTAAAGAAAGCATAGGAAAAGAAAAGATATTTTCCCACATAGTTCCAGGAAGTATTGAGAAAGAAAGATTTGCAGAATATTTATCTGGAAAAATAAAAGTTGGAAAAGAGGAAGTTTTAAATGCTTTGCCGACTGGAAAATTTATAGAAGTGAAATAATTTACAAAAAATGGCAGCGCATAGATTTTCTGGAAGTTTGCAGTTAGGGAAACAAGGTGTTACTGATAATTTTATAGAAACACTAAAAGGTTATTTCAAAAATCATACACAAGTAAGGATTTCTGTTTTGCGCTCGGCTACACGCAATAAAGAAGAATTAAAAAAGATTAATGAAAAAATTCTTGAGGCATTAGGAAAGAATTACAAGTCGCGAGTTATTGGCTATACTTTAGTTATTAATAAGTTTAAGAAAAGTTTGAGGGATTAGTCAGTAATCTTTTGTTTTAAGATAACTATGAATATGCTCAAGTTTCCAATGCATTGGGGGTGGGCTGAAAGGTCTTATGCTGTCTGTAAAAACTATTTGATAATTGCCGTTTTCATCTTTATATTTTCCAATGATAAAGCATTCTCTATCAAATTTTATAATCTTAGGATCAATTCTTAAAGGGGCTATGCACCCTATTTCAAAAGGCACTTTACAATTTAATTCAACATCTGGCAAATGTTTGATATCTTCTAAATTTAACATAAAAATTTATTGAAGGAATAATTTATAAACCATCTTCTTCACTAAATTTTAGGTTGACATTCATCAATATGAATGTTCTATCGCTGTGAAGCGAGCCGCAAAATAATAAAGATAAAATGGAAAATGCAGTTTATTCATTGAATCCGCAGGAATTTAACTTAAAGTTAGCTGAGGCCTTGAAAAAGATGCCCGAGTTCAAAGCGCCTGAATGGGTTAGTTTTGTTAAGTCCGGGCCGAGTAAAGAAAGACCGATTGATGACGAAGATTTTTGGCACAAACGAGCGGCTTCTATTCTTAGACAAATTTACATTAAAAATGTCGTTGGTGTAAGCCGCCTGAGAACTCGTTATGGTTCAAAGAAAAACAGAGGAATGAAACCGGAAGAATTTAGAAAAGCGGGTGGAAAGATTATAAGAACAATATTACAACAGGCAGACAAAGCGGGCCTAACTGAAATTGCAAAAGATATAAGGGGAATGAGAAAAATGCGCCCGGGGAGAAAATTAACTGCTAAGGGAAAAGAATTCTTGGAGGGAATGAAATAATATGGGATTCAAAAATCAACAGAAAAAAATAACCTTGGCGAAGCATGGAAGACGTACTAAGTGGGCTCCGATTTGGATTGTTTTGAAAAAATACGGAAAAGGAAAAAAGATTCATCCTTCTGCAACAACTGCGATTAAACGCTCGTGGAAAAGAACTAAACTTCACGTCAAGCCAAGAAAGGCGAGACCTAGTCATTACGGATAAAAATGGAAAAAACAGAAAACAAAAATATTGAAAGAGAATATATTATTCCACTTAGAGAAAAAATTAGAGTTTCTCCTAGATATAAGAAAACTCCAAAGGCAATTAGAACTGTAAAAGAATTTTTAGTAAAACATATGAAGGTTTATGACAGAGATGTGAGAAAAATAAAAATTGATAAATATCTAAATGAATATTTATGGTTTAGAGGAATAAGAAATCCTCCACACAAAGTTAAAGTTAAAGCGATTCGTGAAGAAAAAGATGGGAACGTAATTGTAAAAGTTTATCTTTCAGAAATGCACAAAAAAACGGAAGCAAAGAAAGTCCGTTTGGAAAAAAGAGAAAAAGCTGGAGAGAAAAAAGAAAAAACAAGCGAAAAAAAGATTGAGAAGAAAGATATAAAGGAAGAGGGCGCACAGTCAACTAACATAGGCAAAGAAACAACAAAAGAAGAGAAGGAAGAAACAAAAGAAGCTGAAAAAGAAATTATAGAATCCGGTAAGAAAATGGCAAAGGAAGAACATAAAGGACAAAAACATCAAACCAAAAAAGAAAATTATAAATCAGATACTCAAATAGAATCCCAACAAAAAGGAATTAAGAAAGGTTAATTATTTCAAAACAGTTCCGGTTTCTTCATACCATAAATACAAATCAAGTTCTCCAAGATTTGAATTTGTTTTATTTGCAAGTTCATGCAAAACATTCTCAATTTCAAGATATTTCTTTGGGGTTAAGGAACGGGACTTTGGTTGTTCTATAAGAGCATGACGCGCCAAAAGGTCAACAATATGAAAATCAATTATTGCAACATTCTTGAAACCAATATTTCTTAAAAAGTGAGACGACTCCTTCATTCCAAGACCTTTAATGTTTTTTACAATCCAATCGCGCATTTCAATCTCTGACGGAAAACTAGTAATAATTTCTTTTATATTATCTTTGTATGGGCGCGCCTTAATTATAAATTTCGCGCGCACATTTGGAAATCTATGGCCGAAATTCTGCAAAGTTTGGGCTAATTTATCTTCTGGCCAATTTAGAAAACCATCTTCTATAGATTTTTGTATTTGAATTGACTTTTGTGCCTGAAAATTTGCAGTCATAAAACAAAAACAAAGTTCTTTAAATATTTCATTTGAATTTTTTCTACCGAGTTCAGAAAATTCGGACATTCTTTTGTCAACTATTGTTTTCAAAGGCCCATCCTTCAAATTATTGACTATTGAAATTAGTTTTTCCATCATTTTATTTCTTTAATTTTATCAAGTGTTTCTTTACCTTTAAAATTATCTCTATTTTATTTATATATAATGAACATGACATAATAAGTTATATAAACTTCAAAGCATTGATTAATTAATGAGATTAATAAATATTAGATTAAAGACACTTAATTTGGAGAGAAACAATATTTATGTAAAATTAAAACAAGAATTTTTATTAAACTTTCTTAAGGAGGTATCAAAAGAAGAAAAACCTTATAGAAACAGGAAATTTTGCGAATTTTTGGGTGTTGGTTTTAATGGAAAAATTAAGGCCTCCCCAACCATGATTGCTTGGATTAAATTTAATAGAGCAATACCTTTATCAAAACTAGCAAGGATAACAACAGAAAAGAATTGGTTAGATGTTGAAAACAATGTGATACACCTTCAGCAAAGTATGGGGGGAGAGAAAGTTTTTATTAATTTTCCACTAAAATTGGACGAAAGGGTAGGATCAATAATCGGACATATATTAGGTGACGGTTCAATTGATAAAAAATATCAACAAGTTTTTTACTCTAATTCTAATCCAGACCTCTTAAAAGAATTTAGAAATAATATGAAGAGAATATTTGGAATAGAACCCAGAATATGGATGCAAAGAACTGCAAATTTTTATGGAAAAACAAGATGGGAAAAAAGATTAGATACTATAAATGAGCTTGAGACCGGAAAGAACTGTGGTCTATTCTATCCGACAATATCTGGTCGCATATTAAACTCTATTTTTGGTAACTTCGCCATAGGAAAAGAAAAAAATATTACTAATAATATAAAAAATGGTTCTCAAAGCTTTAAGATTGGACTAATAAGGGCTTTTTACGATGATGAAGGAACTGTAGGAGAAAAAAATTTAAGATTATTCCAAGATAGAAAAGAAGTTTTAGAAAATTTTAGAAAATTTTTGATAGAACTTGGGATATATCCTGGGGAGGTAAAAACTTATGTAAAACACGATAAGGACAGATATTATTTTGATATCCATAGAAAAAGTAATTTAATTAAATTTAGAGATAAAGTAGGTTTCACTTCTTCTAAAAAGATGGAAAAACTAAAATGTATTTCATTAATTAAAAACTTAAAAAATAGCAAGTAATTATCTTATTTTCTTTATCTCATCCAATATCTTATCTTTCTTAATCCTTGATGTATGAGTCTTTCCAAAGCGAACAGCAATAGGATTAACCTTATTCCAATCTTCCCTTGAAAATAATTGTTTTAGATCCATCTCTATCTTTTGTGGATCTTTGTGTATTGTCCAATTAAGTTTCTGCGCGACATATGACAGATGGGTATCTACACCAATTCCAGACGAACCGACTTCAGAAAGAAAGACATTTGCTGTTTTTCGACCGACGCCGGAAAGTTGTATTAATTTATCTAAATCATGAGGAGGAATTCCATTATATTCTTTTTCTAAGATTTTTGAGCATTCTATTATATATTTTGATTTATTTTCAAAGAAATTTATTCTGTTAATTATTCGTTTAATCTCCTCAATGTCTGCTTTTGCTAGTGATTTTGCATCAGGGTATTTTTCGAACAATTTAATCCCCACTTTTATTGTTGTCTCATCAAGGGTTCTTGCAGAAAGAATTATTGAAATCAAAATCTGAAATTCAGAATCCCATTTCTCGGCCGCGAGCCGCATATTCCCAGAATATTTCTTTAATTCTTCCAATTGTTTTAGGGCAATATTTTCATCCATTATTTACTCTGTAATTTCCAATATAAAAATTTATGTTATGAATAATTCCCGCATTTATGAAATGGCTCGTTGAAAGAAAGACAATGTTCAGATATGGCAAGATATAAAAGGATAACATATAAATAAAAATTATGCAAATAGATATTAACAAAGTAAAATCATCAAAAACAACAAAAGAACTTTTGGAATTTGGAATTATTAATCTGGATAAGCCCTCGGGTCCGACTAGCTTTACTGTCTCCGAATTCGTTTGTAAAGAATTAGGAATAAGAAAAACATCACATTTTGGGACACTTGATCCGAAAGTTACAGGGGTTTTGCCTATTGCTTTAAACAGAGCCTGTAAATTAACCGGATTTTTCTTGGGAGAGAATAAGACATATGTAGGAATTATGAGAACTCACGAAGATATTGGTCTCGATAAGGTTAATGAGATTATAAAAGAGAAATTTATGGGCAAGATAAAACAGACACCTCCAGTAAAATCGCGGGTTAAAAGAGTTGAACGTGAAAGAGAAATAAAAAGATTTGAGATTTTGGGGAAAAAAGAAAAAGATTTTTTGTTTGAAGTTGAATGCCAAGGAGGAACGTACATCAGAAAATTAATTGATGATTTAGGAAAAGAACTAGGTATTGGAGCGCACATGCTTGAATTAAGAAGGATAAAAGCGGGAATTTTTAGCGAATTAGACAAAGAATTTGTAAATCTTTATGATCTTGAAAAAGCTGTTGAAGAATACAAAAAAGGCAATGATAAAATGTTAAGGGATATGATCATTCCTGCAGAAATCGTGGCTAAAGCTTACTTTGTTGTTCAAATTAATGAAAGAAGATTAAAGATTATCCTTACCGGAAAACCATTAGTTTATGGAGATTTGATTGAAAGATTAAAAATTGAGAAAAATAAAATAATTTCTGTTTTTTCTGATGGTAAATTCGTTGGGATGTATAAAGTCACAAATGAGGAAGATATTTTTGCAAGGCCTGAATTTGTTATGCAACCTATTTAACTTTCTTAGAAAGATAAGATGAAATAATTTTGCTTATTAAAAATAAGAATAAGATAAAAAAGAACCCATAAGCTAGACCTTTTTCTAAATCTTTTAAAGTATTCATTGAAATTAAAATTCCGCGACCCGCAAGCCAACTTAATGATAATATTATACTCCCCCAAATTGTTAAGGATAATAGGTCATATAGGTAAAATCTTTTATATGAAATCTGCGCCGATAAATAAGTCATTGAAATCTGCCTTGTTCCATAAATAAATTTTGACAAAATAAGGGTAAGAAAAATATTTTCTCCTGCAACAGAATGCACTATTTTTGTAAATGATTTATTCTTCTTAGATAATCGCTTGACAAATTTCATCTTTATTATATGGGATTTAGAAAAAATAAACCATAATAAATCAAAAACATAAAGTCCCAAGATTCCAAAAACAAAGACCTTCCAAAAAGGAAACAAATTCTGATTCCCCGACATGAAAGCTGCTAAAATTAAAGTTTCCTCTGAAATAAATCCCGCCAAGAACGAGGATAATAAAGGATTTGCATGCAGAATTTCCAGAATTATGCTTAAAAAGGTCATAGTTATCATATTGAAAGAGTATTTTTAATGTTTGCCATGAAACACTTTGTTTATTTCTCAGCAAAAGGCGCGACGTCGGGAAAAGCGCTTTCAGACGGAGACCTAATGAAAGCGGGAAGAGTGGATATTGCAATTCACACAATAATTCAAGGATTATTTTTAAGCCATGACTTTAGAAAAGATGTTAAGATGCATTTAGTTTTTTACGGAATGCCAGATCCGCCTAAGCATATTGAAATTCAAGTTAAAGAAGGGACTCCAATAAGTAAGAAAGATGTTGGGGACTTGCTGAAAAAGATTTTATATAAATTCAGATCTGGAGAAAAAACAGAGGTTTTTCCGGGATGCACTGTTGAAAAAAAAAGTTTGTTAAATGTTGTTCAAGAGTTAATTAATGAAGAAAATGAGGTTTTTGTTCTTGATAAAAAAGGTGAACAATTAAGAAAGGCGAAGATACCTGAAAATTGCGCTTTCATTTTGGGCGACCAGGACGGGCTTCCTGACAAAGAGCTTAAAAGATTAAAAAAGAGTTTGACTCTGGTTAATGTAGGGCCGAAGATGTATTTTGCGTCGCAGGTTGTTGCAATTGTCAATAACGAATTGGATTTAAGAGGGATATAACGAGAAAATTAATAAACTGCTTCAAATTCTAATTTATATGAAAAAATCGGTGCGGCTTTATATTACAGGAACTGTTCAGGATGTCTTCTTTAGGGGTTTTGTAAAAGAAAATGCTGAAAAATTAAATATAAAGGGTTTTGTCAGAAATCTTGAAGATGGAAGAGTTGAGGCATTTATGGAAGGCGATGCAAATGCGGTTAATGAAATGATTGAGATTTGCAAGAAAGGACCGAAGCATGCGCAAATAAAAAGCGTCGAAGTAAAAGACGAAAGATTTCAGGATTTCAAAACTTTTAAGGTGCTGCATATATAATTATGATCATAACAAATTCTGATGGTGGAGCGCGCGGCAATCCCGGACCGGGGGCAATAGGAGTAATAATACGAAGAGAGGGCGAAATTCTAAAGAAATTCAGTAAATTCATAGGAGAAAGAGTTACAAACAACATTGCAGAGTATGAAGCACTGATTATGGCTTTGAAGCTAGCATTAGAATATGATAAAGAAGTCACATGTGTTTTGGATTCTGAATTATTAGTTAAGCAACTTTTAGGAGAGTATAGAGTTAAACAGCCACAACTTTTGGACTTATTTAAAAAAGTTCAGAAAGAGCAGGATAAATTCGACAAAGTGAAGTATGTGCACGTGTCGCGTTGGGACAAATTCCAGCAAATGGCGGACGAATTAGTCAATGAAGAGCTTGACAATAAAGGTTACAAAAGAAAGTACAGGTGATTTTATAAATTATAAAATTGTTAGTTAAACATGATTAAAAATTTGGGTGGTAGGGAACAGCAAATTGTTGATGAGCGCATAAGAAAATTAAATGAGCTAAAAAAAGCAGGAATTAACCCTTATCCTCACAAGTTTGAAAAGAAGGATGAGATTTCTAAGATATTAAAATTAAAACTTAAAAGCAAAGTTATTACTGCTGGAAGAGTTATGAGTCAGCGCGACTTTGGAAAGATCGCTTTTGCAAAATTAAGAGATGAAAGCGGAGAGATGCAAATTGTTTTTCAAGAAGGCGAGACGCCTGGGAAAGTCATGGAATTTTTCAAAAAATATATTGATTCTGGTGACTTTGTTGGAGTGGAAGGAGAAGTTATCAAAACAAAAACAGGTGAGATTTCTATTTTAGTCAAAAAGTTGGAAATTTTGAGCAAGAGTATTTTGCCTTTGCCTTCAATGTGGCACGGTTTGCAAGACAAAGAGGAAAGATACAGGAAAAGATATTTGGATTTGATTATGAGTCTGGAAGTAAAGGAAGTTTTTGTGAAACGCGCTAAGATTATTGATGCTATCCGCGATTATTTAAAAGAAAAAGGATTTTTGGAAGTTGAGACACCTTCATTACAGCCGTTGTATGGTGGAGCAGAAGCGAGGCCTTTTGAAACACATCTTAATGCTTTAGACATTAATTTATTTTTATCAATATCCCCTGAATTATATTTAAAACGACTAATCGTCGGCGGTTATGAAAAGGTCTTCACTCTTGCAAAGAATTTCAGAAATGAAGGAATTGACAAATGGCACAATCCGGAATTCACAATGTTAGAAGCGTATCAAGCGTATGCTGATTACAATGATATGATGGAATTATTTGAAGGAATGGTAGAATATGCTGCAAAAAAGATCAACGGAACTACAAAAGTTAAAATTGGGGATCAAGAAATTGATTTCAAAGCTCCTTGGAAAAGATTGAAAATGACTGAGGCCATAAAACAATATGTAAAGATTGATGTGAACAAACTAAATGAAAAGGACTTGAAAAAAATTATAGACAAAGACAAAATCCAAGTTAAAGGACATTCATGGGGTTATTACGTTGCTGCTATCTTTGAACATTTTTGCGAGGATAAGATTATTCAGCCGACATTTATAATAGACCATCCTCTTGAGACGACGCCGCTGTGCAAAATTCATAGGAAAGATCCTGAATGCAGATTAATTGAAAGATTTGAACCATTTTGCCTTGGAGCGGAAATTGGAAATGCTTATTCTGAATTGAACGACCCATTAAAACAAAGAGAACTTTTGGAAGAACAGCAAAAAAAACTTTCTGGGGGAAATAAAGAAGCAAGCCCTTTGGATGAAGAGTTCCTAAATGCATTAGAACATGGAATGCCTCCTACAGGTGGTTTGGGAATGGGAATTGATAGAGTTGTAATTTTATTAACAGGGCAGGACTCAATCCGCGACGTTTTGCTTTTTCCTTTTATGAAGCCGACAGCGTCGGAAAAGATGGAAGAAAATAAAAAGGAAAAGAAAAGATAATGTCTCACCTAATTGTTAAAAATAATATAAAAGAAGCGGTCAATGAACTTGATAAAGAAAAGGCCGTGACTTCGGTGGCTGAAGAAGTTGGACGAGAACTTGAAAGGAAAGTTGAAGAAATTCTTGTTAATGGAATAAAACGTGCTAAAGCAAATGGCAGAAGAACACTTCAAGCACGAGACCTTTAGTCACGTCCATTCATTCGCCAAAGTCAAATGAAAGCAAGAGATTTATAATTCAAGATAATAATATTTAAAAAAGAAAAAAGATAATATTAGTTGTGGAAGAGTGTGATTATGTAGAACGACTAAAAGAAAAGGTTGCTTATTTTATTTCTTTAATAGACAAAGTGCATACGCCTCAAGATAATTATCTTGATGCATGCAGAATTATGAATTATCCTTGGAAGATGAATGGGAGTAATGCTAAAATATCTAATTATGATGAATTGCAGAATGAAATTGAGAGAAGAAGGAAGATATTTGCTTGTGGGACAGGAAGTTTTGAAGAAGTTGAAAGAAAGGCCTTGGAATCAATTGCTGCTGAATTACTTATAGTTGAGTATCCATTTAGAAGACATGCTTTTGCAGAAAAATTGTATTTCTAAAATTTGATTAAGTAAAATTATTTATACTTCTATATTCAATTATTATTATGTCTGCTGAAAAATCTGAAATTGGGGTAAGGTTATGGAGAGAATAGATAAGGATATCAAAGAAAGAGTTATGAATGCTGTTAACAAAGCCAATTCGGGAGAATATGAGATCCGTTGGAATGAAAAAGGTGGATATGACCTTAAAAAGAAAACTGAAATTAAAAAAGGTAAAAAATCGCGGGCTTCAGGTGCCAAATTTGAAAATAAAGTTAGAGAGAATTTAGAACGAATGGGGTGGATTGTTGCTAAATGGACAAATAATGTAGAATTTAAAGAGGTGCAGGAGCATGCCTAAAAAAGGAGGAATTCCCCATAATAAGGGGAAAAAGAAAAGTGAATGGAGAAAAACTGTTTACATTAAGACCTGTCCTTTTTGCAAGATGGTAATAAGGACAAGTAGAAAAGATCAAATATATTGTAATGTTGATTGTTATGCTAAATCAGAAAAATTGCGAGAATATTCCCGAGATAGTTACCTAATAAAAAATAATTCAGAGAATAAATATCATTTAGGACACAAACACTCTGATGAGACGAAAAGAAGAATAATCAATCATCTAAACCGATATTCTTTCCCTGCGGGAAAATTAAATCCCGGAGTTAATAAGTCTAAAGAAACCATTCGTAAAATAAAAGAAAAGAGGCTTTTTCAGAAGATTTTGAAGAAAGACACCAAACCCGAAAAGGTCATACAAGAACTTCTTTTAAATTTGGGTGTTGGGTTTGAAAAACATAAGCCAATCTTGGATATTCAGCACAAATATCAAAGTGATATATTTATTGAACCGAATATCATAATTGAATGTGATGGAGATTACTACCATAATTATCCTGATGGCAGAGATATTGACAAAATTAGGACGGATGAATTAATAAAGAGAGGTTATAAAATATTGAGATTTTGGGAAAATGAGATAAATAATAATTTAATTTCGTGTCGAAATAAAATATTGGAGGCGTTAAATGAAAGAAGGAAGATTAGTCAAATGCAGACCAAAATTTAATCCGCATACAAGATCATTGATGATGAACAGCGCGGGATTTCCAGATTTTATAGTGTATAGAAAAAATGAAGCCAATTATGAGGTGATTGGTGTAGAAGTTAAATTAAAGGGAATATTAAGCAAAGAAGAAAAAGAAAAATGTTTATGGCTTTTGGAAAATAAGATTTTCTCGAGAATACTTATTGCAAAAAGAGCCAAAGAAAGAGGGAAGATTGACTATATTGACTTTAAGAACAAATATAATAAAAAGATACTTCTTTTGTAGTTTTATGAGGTTGTTAGTAGTTTTATTCTTAGCTATATTTCTCGTAAATCTTGTAAGTTCATCTTGTGAAAATAATCAAATTGATATTAATGGTGCTTCTGCCAAAGAATTAGACAAAATAATATGGGTGGGCAATTCAACTGCAGAGAAGATAATTGCAGAAAGACCTTTTAACTCACTAGATGATTTAACAAAAGTAAGTGGGATTGCAGAAGGAAAATTGGCAGATATAAAAGAACAAAATTTAGCATGTGTTGGATCTGAAACAAAAAACTCAAATAATAAAACCCCCGACGACAAATCAGAAGAACAAATTATAAAAAATGAAGTTCAAGAAAATGATCTTGGAAATTTGGAGGAAAATATTGTGGAACAGCCAGAAATAAGAGAAGTTATTCAATTAAACAGCGAAACAAAAGGTATAAAAGATACTAATTCGGAAGAAAATAGTAACAATTATCCGTACTACGGACTTGCGGGCTTTGCAGTTCTTCTCGGCTTTTTGTTTTACTTAAAGAAAAGAAAATACAAAAATGAATTTGATGACAAATAAAATAAGGGGATAAAATTAATATGAATGAAAAAATTCAAGCGGCATTTATTATTGAAGTAATAGGAAGACCTCCAAACCATTTAATTGAAACATTGAATGATTTGTTGGATAAAATAGGGAAGGAAAAAGGGGTTAAGATAAATTCTAAGAAACTAAATGAACCAATTCTTCTAAAAGGCCAAGAAGAATTTTACACAAGCTTTGCTGAAGTGGAAGTTGAAGTTGATGAAGTTATGACACTTATTAGATTAATGTTTCAATATATGCCTGCCCATGTAGAAATTATCTCTCCTGAAAAAATAACCCAAACAAACCAGGATTGGATGGAAGTTATGAATGAACTTCTTAGAGTTCTTCATGGTTATGATGAAGTTGCACGAGTAATTCAAAATGAGAAGAATATTCTTGAACAGCAATTAAGAAGTTTATTAGCGCAAAAGAAATCAGTTATTGAGGCATTAAAAACAGAAAAATCTGACGATAAGAAAGGAAAACCAAAGAAAAAGAAAAAAGATGATGTTACAATTTAATTGTTAATTACCTTCCCTTTCCTAATTTAAGCAAATCAACAGGAGCGCGTTCAGCACCTCTATATTTCTTAAAGAAAAACCAAGCAACAAAAATTATTAGTATTGCTAATAAAATCCAGCCAATTATCGAGCCGGTTGAGCTTTGGGGTTTTGCCACGCACGTTCCTATGCAGCATCCACTTCCTTCAAAAGCATCTACAGAATTTCCTTCACATGTTTCTGTATTTGCATCACAAAATTCATCATTGCCAGAAATATCAAAACATGACTCTAATAAAGTCACGTTTGATGGAGTATTATTCTGTTGAGTGTAATTCGCAACGAAATTTAGTGTTAATGGTTTTGAAATTTCAAAATTTGCTGCACTCGCTGTTATTTCCCCATCGATATTCTGCTCATTAGAACTAGAAACAATTGTTAAATTTAATTTTATTGTTTCATTAACATCCAAATCAAAATAGGAGGGGGAAAGAGAGATGTAATTATTTAAAGGAGAAGATAATGATATCCTTATATTAGTTAAATTTTCTTCTCCCTTATTTCTAATGTAAATCGTTCTTTTTATTTCACTTGAGGTTGAAAGAGAAATATCTGAATTTGGGATTAAAAAATCCAAATCATTATCTGAAGAACTTATATTAGAATTTCCCCCACTCTTTGTTTTTCCGTAAACATACACTGGAATTTCGTACTCGTCATTACCAGAAGATAAAGTTAAGTTTAGTAATGAGTTTTTTTCAAAGTCCGACGGAGAAAATGCAAATTTTCCAGAGTCGCCCGATTTTAGTGAAAGAGTCAAAGTTAAATTAGAGCTTAACGACTTTACTTCAATTTGAGTCGGCGCAAGATTCTGGACAGTTATGTCAAAGGTATTATTAGTGTAAATAACTCCAGGAGTCACTGAAAACAAAGCCGTTTCGTTTGAAATTGTGAAGTTTGCAACAATCACATCGGACTTTGTCTGCGTCCCTTCTTTGTAAGTTGCATCTTTAATCTGAACGGAATAATTTGCATTATTTTCTGGAAGAATTGCCCACAAGTAATAATCATCGTTGATTTTTATTAAGTGCGGCTCAATTGAGACGCGGACATAATTTCTATAAAAATAAATATTCTCAGGCAAAGGAGGATTTATAAAATTCGCAGAAAGTTTTGCAATTAATGTCTCTCCTTGCTTATATTCCGGCTTGACTGAGAAGTCAACAGCTGAAATTAAAGAGAGTGATAAAGTTAAAGAAATTAACAAAAAAAGAACTTTAGAGTTCATTTTATTTTCCTATTTGTTTTAATTTTTTTAAAACGTCATCTAATTCTGAACTTCTTTGAGGCATAGGTCTCCTTGGAGGCATAGGATGGGAAGGAATCATTTGTCTTGGACCAAATCGTGATGGAATTTCACGCGAAGGTGTCTGAGGAAATCCAGGCCCAGGTCTTCCAAAAGTCCTTGAACTTGGAGAGCCCCTAGATCGGAATAAATAAAATCGTAGTCGGTCGCGGAAAATTATTCCTAAAACAACTAAAATAATCAATACAACAAGAACCCATATCCACCATGCAATTCCGCCGCCTGAATCTGTAGAGGGAATACAACAATTGTCGCTTTGGATCGAACATGATTGTGTGCTTACTTGTTCATCTGAATTACAACTACCAATTTTACATATACCTCCATTAGGAATACAAGTATCAGTATTTTGCTGGACAATTTGACAAGAACCTTGAATGCAACATGTTTCTCCTATGTTTAGACCTGGAGCTTGTGAAGTAGTCCCGCCGATGCATGATTCTTGCGAGTTGCATATTTTCCCTCCTTGTTCAGAACATGAAGGCGTTACGGGCTGAACAGAACAACAAGAAAAAGTTCCAGAACAAGAATAACTTGACAAAACATTTCCATTTGAATTTCCGCATTGCAAAGAAGTTGTACAATAATAACCCGAGTTTATGCAATCAACTCTCGTTGTACCGCCGCCAATAGATTGAGTTTGCTTTGGCCAAACGGTTGCAAGTAAAAATGCTGTATCACCAAGATTTCCGTTATTCCAACAACCATCCTTGCCTTGAACATTTAACAACCAATTAATAGCATTTGTTTTTTCAGAAGGAGACTCATACCTTAAAGGATAAAGTGCGACAGCAGTATCATAAAATTTATTTCCAGAATAATCCCAATACTCACTTGAAATTTGCTTAACTAAAAGATTATTTTTAAATTCGTTTTGCGCTGTTAAATAATAAAGGAAAGAGTCCGGCAAATATTGGTCGTTGTCTGGAGCTAAAGCAACTAAATAAGGAATAAAAGAAGCTACATCGTCGTCGAGATAAGCAAGCGCAGTTGCAGCCCATAAGGAGCCCTCGTAATTGCAAGTTCCGCCATTTGCAAAACATAAAGAATTAACTTGTTCTTCTGTTGTTCCTTCGGCCGATTGAGAATGAGTCGTTTCTGAAACATAAATTGTGTCAGAGCCCTGCTTTTGATATAATAATGAAGTTATAAAATCCTTGTCACACGAGATTTCAAAAGTTTTTGTGTAACAATTTGGATTAACTCTCAACCAATATCCTGAAGAGTCCTTTGATAGACATGAACCTGCTCCTGACTGAACTTTTTTATCATCGGCAATTTGAACAATATTTTGATTTCCATCATAAGAAATTTTACATTTAGTTGCAGAATTACTATCAATCTGTAAAAGCCAAGTTAGTTGCGTCGGAGTTGAATTTTGTGAGGACAACCAAGATTCAGCACTTGAATCGGAATCACCATTTGCGCTTAATGCAAGCAAAACCTGTGCAGTGGTCTTAACATCACAGGAACCGGCGCCTTTTGACACAGGCCAACACTTACTATTTAACTTAGCACTTTTAACATTAGAACTACATTTGCCGTCGGCCCACAAAGAAAATATCTGTTCTCGCAAAGATAATTTGTCACATCCCTTGTCATCAATTTGTTTTTCTATGCATTTGTATGCATCGTCCACTTTTGAAGATTGTGAAGTGCCTGACGAAGAACTGTCTAAAGAATTAGTTGCTGCGATAGCAAAGTTTAGCATCAAAATAGAAATAGTCAAAACTCCGAATAAAATTGCACCCTTTTTCATGTCCGTTTGAGTTGATTATTGTTTTTAAATTTTGTCAGTTTGCAGTTTAAGTGTTTTTATTAAATTATCGATAAGTTGGTGGCTGTTTGCCCATTCGGCATAAGCGCTCCACCCTTGGAGAATTTCAAATAACTTTTCATAATCGATTTCTCTTTCATTAAATAATTTTACCTTATATTTTATCTTTCTGATGTTTCTTTTTCTTAAT
>JBBSYJ010000059.1:0-1747 GCA_038045305.1 Nanobdellota archaeon
TCTTCGTGACGAACGCTTCATAAAATTGTTTAGAAAAAGTTTGTTTAAAAAGGTTGCTATAGAAATGCTTAAATAATCTTATATTTGGATATTTTTATGGCAGAAGCGATTGTTGATTTGGAAGCGCACTTGACCGATACCCAAGATATTGTCTGGTCTAGAAGCGGCAAGTATGTTCAAGATTGGGATAAAAAAGATTTTGTACCAAGAGTTATTAATGCCAGTTATAATACTTCTAGAATTTATAATGTACCCCCTGTTTTGAGCGTTACGGGTTTTGATGATAGAAGGGCGAGAAAATTCAGGGATTTAGTGGAAAAAGAATCTTCTGATATTGGACATTTCGAATTAGACAAAAATTTGAGTGATGATAGAATGTTAAAGGTTATAATTCCCAATTCATCATTGAGGATTTATTTTTTAGCAGGGCAGGAAATTGCAAGTGATATTGGACATATAACTTTGGCTGGTTTGCCTTTTGATTATTATTTGGATACTTCTGACAGAAGGAATCTTGATCCTGAAAAGATATTTAGTGAAGCCGAAAAATATAATGCAATAGTCCTTATTGAAGCAGGAAGGGTTGGAATGCTAGAAAAAATATTTGGCAAGACATTTAATAAATTAGTTGACAAGCAAGGTGCTGAAATTTCTGCTTATGATGAAAACTTGAAGAAATTCAAAAACTATATTGATGCAGTTAAGTCCGATAACTATGTTGCAGGTTTTCCTACAATTGCTGTTTCTGATAGCCATGTTCCTGACGGAAGAAACGGGCCTTTTAGTTCTTATGTGCTTTTTAATGATGTTGATTTTTCAAGTGGAGAAAAATTAGTTGCCTCTTTGAAAAGAGGTTTGGCTTCTTCACATGATTCTAATATAAGAAATGAAAAAAGCGTTTATGAAAATTTAAGGCACGCTGGTATTTGTTTTGGGGTTGGCGCTGTTGGAATGAGATACGGACTTATGAAAAGAGATCATTAGATAATTTTATAACTTGTTTTTGTTTGTTTTTTTAAGGTAAATAAAAACATAAATGTTTTAGAGGTTGATATGGACGCAGTAGCACACTTTTTAGTTCCGGCATTTTTGGTTGCTTTGTATAGAGATTTTCTTGTGAAGAAGAAATTCTCATTGCATTATGTTTTTCTCGCAGGAATTGGCGGGCTTATGCCTGATTTTGATATTGGTGTTTATTTTATTATGAAAATTCTTGGCTCTGATGTTGCTTATGGTCAAGTGCACCAAGTTTATACTCATATATTTTTAATTCCTTTAATTTTGTTTTTATTATTTTTAATCTTTAGTTACGAGAAATTTAATATAAGAATATGTTTAATTAGGAATCATAAACTTAAATTGAATTATGTATTTTTAGTTTTGGCTATTGGATGGCTAAGTCATTTACTTTTGGATGCAATAGGTGATCCAATTTATCCTTTCCTTCCGTTTTCTTTAAATTCTTTCGGGATAAATTATAATCTTGGGGTTTTGTTTCAAGCAACTGTCGATGGAGTTCTGTTTTTGCTTTGGATGATTTATTTAGAATTTAAGCATAAGATAAGCGATTTTATTTAATTTTTAGTTAGTAATTTTATCTATTTATTACAATTATCTTGCAGTTCTTTACTTCATAAGGTTTATAAATCATTTAGGTAATTTTTATTTATGGAAAAAAATGTTCATAAGACAAAAGAAGAAAAGGACTACACTGAACTTCAGGAAACTTTGATTCAAGTCGGCTTGC
>JBBSYJ010000060.1:0-7208 GCA_038045305.1 Nanobdellota archaeon
CTCTATAGAAATTTTAATCTTTTTTAACTATGACCGTTACTTTTTTGTTTATATATTCCTTAGGTAGAATTATATGCGCTGCGTTTCCAAAAGGCCTGACTTCCTGATTTTTTAGTATTGCTTCAGGGAGAATTTTTCTCATTGTATCGTAGGCCTTTTCAACATCTTTATGCAATTTTTCCAGATTTATTTTTATCTCTTTTTTGGTAATTTCAATTCTTTTGTTCGTTTTTTTCTTGGCCATATATACATATGTATATACTAGTTTATAAACTTTTAGAATTAGTTATGAAATTATTGTCCCATTTAGGACGCCGTCTTGCGTCGGGCGGTTTGTTATTCTGACTTTTCCAAGGTTTGTTAGAACGATCGTACCTTTTGTAAGAATATTTTGACGGGCAAGGAATCTGTTTGAGGGTGTTTCAAGAACGTTCTGAATCTCCGCTTTCTTAATTTGCTTTTCAGAGACCTTTACGTTAATTGTTTTTGCTCTTAGCATCTTTATTTTTTGATTTCCGCCCATTGTTCTATAATTTTTTCTTTTATCGTCGCCAAGTTTAACATTTATCTTTTGGCCCTTCAGCTCATATTTCTTTTTCTTCCTGTTTTGGATGTACTTCCCACCGGAGATTTTTCTTCCTTTTCGTGTGCTCATTGTAAATTTATTGTGCTGGGTTGGTTTAAATAAGTTTTGGTTTATTTTGGACCAAAATGTTTAAAAACAAAATAAATAATTCAACTTTATGGTTAATGGAATCGAAAGACCTTTGGATTTGCTTAACAACTCTAAAGGTAAAGAAGTTTTGGTGCATTTGAAAGGCGACAAACAGTTCGTTGGAACTTTGTTGGCTTTTGACATACACATCAATCTGGTATTAGATAATACCAAGGAGATGCAAAACAATGAAATAAAAAGAAGCGTCGGTCTGACTTTCTTAAGAGGAGACACGATAATTTTTATTTCCCCTGCTTCAACTTCTTTAAAGAAAGAGTAAGCTTTTTTCCCATTTATTTCGCTAGGGTATGTTTCTTAGCGTGTTGATGATAGTCAGGACTTTGGGATTGCTACGACGATGATATCACCTCTTTTTCAAGGACTAGCTTTTGTTTTATATTTCCACAGATTTTATCTATTAGTTATTTTTATTAACTCTCTTTCTTTATCTGATTTATGAAAGAAATTAAAATAACATTTTTGGGAACGGGAAGTTCTATTCCTTCGAGAGCAAGAAATACTCCTGCGACATTTTTGGAGTATGATGGAAATGGGTTTTTATTTGATTGCGGCGAGGGAACACAAAGACAATTTAGATATGCTAATTTGAATCCAGGGAAGGTTGATAAAATTTTTATAAGCCATTGGCACGGAGATCATGTTCTTGGCTTGCCTGGTTTGATTCAGACATTGGCTTCATCTGGGTATAATAAAAAATTAGAAATTTACGGTCCGGAAGGAACGAAGAATTTTATAAAAAAAATGTTTGAAGTTTTTGTTTTTGCTGAAAATATTAATTTAGAAATTCATGAAGTTAAAGAGGGTGTTGCACTTGATGAAAAAGAATTTTTTATAGAATCAAGAAGAATGGAGCACGGGCCGCCTTGCAATGCCTATAATTTCGTTTTGAAAGGGCAAAGAAGGATTGATAAGAGTAAATTAGGCAAGTTAAAAATTATGGCCGGTCCGCATTTACAAAAATTAAAGGAAGGAAAGGATGTTGTGGTCGAAGGGAAGAAGTTAAAATTCAAAGAACTTACATATTTGGAAAATGGAAAGAAGGTCTCTATAGTTATGGATACAAAGATGAATGCTAAAATTGTCCCATTTGTTAAAGAGGCGAATGTCCTAATTATTGAAACTAGTTTTTCTGATGAATTGAGAGATCATGCTGAAGAGAAAAAGCATATGACTGCTTCACAAGTCGGAGATATTGCCAAGAAGGCGCAAGTGGGGAAAGTTTATTTGACCCATATCAGTTCAAGATATAATAATCCAAAAATTATTCTGGAAGAAGCGAAAAAGAAATTTAAAAATTCAGAGCTTGCGCGAGATTTAATGGAAATTAAGATTTGATAAATAAATATACTAATGGAATTAACAAAAGAGCTTGCTGAAATACTTGGGATGTTTGCTGCAGATGGTAATATGCAAGATGGATATGTTTGTATGTGGGGGAGTATACATGAAGATCAAGAATATTATAATAAAGTAGTGTGCCCCCTGTTTTCTATGGTTCTTAATAAGAAAGTAGCAGCTCATGAAAAACCAAGTAATTCTGTTTATGGTTTTTATATCTGTGATAAAAATGTAGTAGAAAAATTTAAAGAATTTGGTTTTACAAAGAAAAAGACTTATAATGTGAAAGCTCCTAAAATTATTCTAAATAGTGGAGATAAAGAGATTATAGCTTCCTTTATAAGAGGATTTACTGATTGTGATGGGTGTTTGAATTTCTTTAAACGTTATGATAAAGGTTATACCGAATTTAGGAAGAAATATCATTCTTATCCTAGAATTTTAATACAAATAGCTTCTGAGAAAATGATAGATGACTTGGGATATCTTTTAGGTAAACTTGGCATTAATTATAGTAGACATATTAAAAAGAGTAACAAAGCAAATGAACAAGACCTTTATGTGTTAACAATTAGGGGAAATAATGGGTTAAAGCAGTGGATAGATAGGATTGGTTTTAATAATCCTTCAAAATATTTTAAATATCTTATATGGAAAAAATATGGATTTTGTCCTACTCCTTTGAAATATAGTCAAGAAATTTCTATTCTTAGCGAAACAAGTAGTCCTTATGATTATTATAATGGTTCAAATTTTGAGACCCAAAACTTTTAAAGGAATTCTTAGTGTAATAATTATATAGGCCCGGGTAACTCAGCCTGGATAGAGTGCTAGCCTTCTATCATTGAAGTAAGCTAGACGTCGCAGGTTCAAATCCTGTCCCGGGCGTTGCGTAGATGGCGAAGAGGTTAACGCGTTCGGTTGCAGCCCGAATATCCCCCGGTTCAATTCCGGGTCTACGCTTTATGAAATCATACACTCGCTATCTTGTTTTTGAAACGAAGAAAAAACATGAGTTTGTTAATATAACTGCGGAAGTTCAGGAAGCGGTTTGGAGTTCTGGAATAAGTGAAGGAATTGTTCTTGTGAATACAATGCATATAACTTCATCTGTTTTTATAAATGATGAAGAAGAAGGTTTGAAAAGAGATTTTATTGAATGGTTTGAAAAACTTGCACCTGTTGATGGAAAGTATAATCATAATTTAACTGGTGAAAACAATGCGTATGCGCATTTGTGGAGAACGGTTATGGGAAGGGAAGTTGTTTGCGCAATTACGAAAGGAAAATTGGATTTCGGGCCGTGGGAACAAATCTTTTACGGAGAGTTTGATGGGCAAAGGAAAAAAAGAGTTTTGATTAAAATTATTGGAGAATAATCACTTCATATTCTTCAGCGCGCAGTTAGAACAAATACCTTTTTGCTTTTCCAAGTCGGTTTTTAATTCAGCGCCGCAGATTTTGCATTTTTTGCTCAGCGCTTTTTTAGCGCTTTTTGCCATTGTATTGATTTTCTTTGCTTGTGCAGTTCCACGATCAACAACATTTGTTGTTCTTGTTACAGTGTTGACTGTTTTTTCTATTGAATCAAGGAATCCCATGTTTAATTATTATCTTTTTGCGGTTTTAAATATTTGCATAAATCTTTAAAATAGTTTTTCCTATTTTATTTATGGCTTACATAATCAAGAAGAAGATTAACGGAGGAGAGTATTATTATATGCGCGAGTCAGTAAGGGAAGGGGAAAAAGTAAAATCTAAAAACGTCGCGTACCTGGGCAAAAACAAGGAAGAAGCCAAACGGAAATTTGAAAATATGGTTAATAAGAAAACAAAAATAGAAGATAAGGATATAATCAAGTATGAACAGAATGAATTAAGCAATGAAGTAAAAAATAGTTCTGCAATTTCAGTTGAAGAAATGGCTGCGTTCTGCAAAAGAAAAGGTTTTGTTTATCCTTCTGGAGAGATTTACGGCGGACTTAGTGGATTTTGGGATTTTGGAGTTCTTGGAGCTGAAATGAAAAAGAACTTGAAAAATGAATGGTGGAAATATCATGTTTATCAGCGTGATGATATTGTTGGGATTGACGGAGCGATTATTACAAATCCAAAGGTCTGGGAAGCGAGCGGGCATGTTGCAAGCTTTGTCGACGTTGCAGTTTTGAACAAAAAAACCAAAGAGAAATTTAAAGTTGACAAACACGAAGTTAAGAAATATGAAAATAATCCTAATTATGAAATTAAAGGAGAGTTTAATCCAATGTTCACGACGCAAGTCGGTCCTGTTGTTGAGGACTCAGTGAAG
This sequence comes from Nanobdellota archaeon, assembly GCA_038045305.1. Lineage (GTDB taxonomy): Archaea > Nanobdellota > Nanobdellia > Pacearchaeales > GW2011-AR1 > JAUSKC01. The sequence continues at coordinate 4,383 of JBBSYJ010000060.1, forward strand.
TCGTATTTGAGACCGGAAACAGCGCAGTTGATATTTGCTGATTTTAAGCTTGTTTTTGACAATGCAAGATTGAAACTTCCGTGTGGAATTGCGCAACAAGGAAAGGCCTTTAGAAATGAAATTGCGCCTAGGGATTTTTTATTTAGATGCAGGGAATTTGAACAGATGGAAATTGAATATTTTGTAAACCCTGAAGATGAATGCCCTTATAAAATTCCTGATGTAGAAATTATGATTTATTCATCGGAGATGCAAAAAACCGAAGAGGGCGCTAAGAAAATGAAATTAAAAGAAGCGCTTGAAACACATGTTATAAAAAACAAATGGCATGCTTATTGGATAGCAAATGAATATTTGTGGTTTATTTCTTTGGGCGCAAATAAAGATAAATTTAGGATAAGGCAGCATGTTTCTGAAGAGAAAGCACATTATTCCCAAGATACTTGGGATTTGGAATATGAATTTCCTTTCGGATGGAAAGAACTTTTGGGCTTTGCGGACAGGGGTAATTTTGATTTGTCCCAACATGAAAAATTCTCTGGAAAGGATTTACATGTTTTAGATGAAAAAACTGGGAAGAAAATTATACCGCAAGTAGTATGTGAGCCTTCTTTAGGTTTTGAAAGGGCATTTTTAGTTTTTATGTTTGACGCGTACTTTTACGATGAGAAAAGACAAAATGTTACTTTGAGATTAAATCCAAAGTTGGCGCCAGTTAAGGCGGCGATTTTTCCTATAATAAAAAAAGATGAGTATGAAAATATTTGCCATGAAATTTTGGTAGATTTGAGGAAAGAGTGGAATGTTATTTATGACAAAAGTGGAAGCATTGGGAGAAGATATGCCAGAAATGACGAGGCAGGTACTCCCTATTGCATAACTATCGACGAGGATTCAGTAAAACAGGTAGATGTTACTATACGCGAGCGTGATACAGCAAAACAAATCAGAGTAAAGATAAAGGACTTAAAAAATGTGCTAAGGCAGCTAATTAATGGAGAAAAGGAGTTTGAAAATTCCGGGAAATTGGTTTAAATCGTGTTGTTTTATTTTATCGACGGGGATTTTATTTCTAATTTTTTTATAATCTCATGAAATTTTTATAAAAGATAAATTTTATAAATGAACAATCATTAATTCTATTAGTAAAAAAGAGGTGATTTAAAATATGGCAAAGAAAAAGGCAGCTAAAAAGAAAAAGAGATAAGCTCTTTAAATTGTTTTTTATTTTTTTATTGTTATAATTTTGATATAATCCTTTTATGATAAAGTTTTTATATTTCTAGTTTATTTATTTTTTATGAATAACTGTATTTTTTGCAAGATTGCTTCTGGTGAAGTTCGTGTTCCACGAATTTATGAAAATGAAAATTTCTTCTCAATAAAGGATGCTCATCCAAAAGTTGAAGGGCATTCTTTGATTATTTCAAAGAAGCATTTTGAAAATGTTCTTGATATGCCGTCTTCGTTGGGAACAGAGTTAATTGACTGTGTTAAGAATACTTATGCTAAGATTGCTAAAGAATTCAAATCCGAAGGTTTTAATATTGTTTCTAATAATTTTAAGGCGGGTGGACAAGAGGTGAATCATGTTCATTTTCATATCTTGCCAAGGAAGGAAGATGATAGATTTAGGATTTTTGCAAAGGAATAGAATTCTACTATAAAGTTAATATTAGGATATAAAAGTATGGAGATCTTATATATGTTATGGAATTTTCTATAGACAATGATTTTGCTCTTTTTTATGGTATAATGTTAGGGGATGGTTGTTTGAGTTTAGTCAAAGGCAAGAAAAAATTTATTTCAATCTCTGGAAGTATTTATGATGATTTGGATTTTTATCAAAAAATTATTTTACCAATATTATTTAGATTAAGGGGGAAATCCACAAATATAAAATTTAGAAAGAAAGAGGGAAAGATTGAGTTAAATTTTGTTGACCAGAAATTATTTGATTTTATTAATTCTATTGGATTTCCTATAGGAAAAAAGGGTAGTAACATAGTTATTCCAGAAATATTTTATCAAAAAGGTCTAGTTAAGGAGGTAATTCAAGGATATTTTTCAACTGACGGTTCTATAGTTTTGACCAGAAATCCGGATAAGTTGTATCCTCGACTTGAGATTCATGGAATAAGTGCACCCCTTATTAAACAATCTTACGATTTTTTTGTTAAAAATGGATTATATGGACATTTTTATTTATGTAAGAGAAATAAAGTTGACATTAGATGGCAAGATAAATACAGGGTTCAATTTAATGGTATAAGAAATCTTCTAATTTATAAAATCTTAATAGGTTTTGTTAACCCAAAGCACCTGAGGAAATTTATTGATTTTCAAAATTATTTAGATCAATATCCTAAAAAAGTTAAAGTGACTGCGGGGAGTGCTGACCTCCCGACCTCCTGCTTATGAGACAGGCAATCTACCGCTGATCTACGCAGTCATAAAAGAAAACGAGTATTAGTTGTTTAAAAGTTTATGCTTAGGTTTAAATAATATTTTTCCCATTCTTTTTTATGGTTGTTGAAATTAGTAATGTACCTGCAGATTTGCCTGATTTAATTATCAGTTTGGGAAATGTGGTTTTGTTTCTGCAAGCAGTAGGCGTTGTTATCTTATTTTTCATAATCGCAGAAATAGCTACTTTATATTTCAACAGAAAAAGAAGAAAACTTTTAGAAGAAATGAGCAGTGATATAAAAAGAATAGAAAAGAAAATAGATAAATTAAATAAAAAATAATTATTTTCTTAGTCGCTGCCAGTTAGTTCATTCTTCGGCATTATTGTTCTATCTAGCGTTAGTCTATTTCTTTTAG
>JBBSYJ010000061.1:0-1378 GCA_038045305.1 Nanobdellota archaeon
CACCAAAAGGACTAAACGCAGCATTGCTATTTTCAAAACCACAATCCTCTATTCTCGAAGAATCACCAATAAAAATCATTGTTCCCCCGCCAAGAGTTCCATCATAAGTATGAAGGCCCTCATCATAAGTCGCCAACCCATTTCTAAAAGTTATCCCTTTTATTGTATTACTTTTTGTATGTCCTCCTGTGAAAATCAAGGCCCGCCCTTGACCTTCCAAATCCCAAACCGGCTTTGCTCCTTGTTCAGCAGATATTGTCAAATCCTTTCCAGAATAAGAAACGTTCAAATTTCCGTCAGACGCCTTGTAAGTCCCATCAGCCAAATAAATTGCTTCGCCTGGCTGCGCCTGTGCAACCGCTTGAGCAATATTAACACTCCCTTGAGGAGTTAAATGAATATCAGCATAGCCCTTAGAAGGCATCAAAGAGTAAGCCAGCATAGCGCCAGCTGTCAAAAGTCCCCTCGTTCCTTTTACAAAACCCTCTATTGTCTTACCCATGTTTTACATAATCTTCCAATTTATATAAACCTTGTGGTAGTAACAAAATCACTAAAAAATGGTAAAGGAGTTTTTGTTAAAAAGACTTAATATTTATAAACTATAGCAGTTCTATAGTTAAATGGTAACAACAATTCAACTTAACGAGAATATAAAAAAAAGATTGGAAAAGATGAAAAGTAACAAAGATACTTATGAAGATATAATTGTGAAACTAATCGATGAAGCTGAAAATGAGAAAAGAAAGCAAAAAGAATTATTAATAGAAGGATGTAAAGAAATGGCTGAAGATAGCTTAAGAATAACAAAAGAATGGGAGCCAACTGATTTTAGTTTAGATTGGGAATGGGATGAAAATTAAGAGAGGGGAAATAATTCTAGCCAAATTAGAACTTGTTATTGGAAGAGAACAGGGAGGAATAAGGCCTGTTTTAATAATTCAAAATGATGAATCTAATGAGTTCAGTCCAACAACAATTATTGCTCCAATTACATCTAAAGTTTATTCAAAAACATTTCCACAAAATGTTGAAATTGAACCAAATGAATCTAAGTTAAAAAAATCCTCAACAATTTTATTAAATCAAATAAGAACTATTGATAAAAGAAGAATAATAAGAAAATTAGGGATACTTAACAATGAAATTCTGAATAAAGTTGATTTAGCCATAAAAGTTAGTTTGGGATTGAATTAAATCCAAACTTAAGAAGTGGTAAAGGATTTTGCCTTAATTCAGTTTTTCTTCCGCGCTCGGAGAGTTGCGCTGAAAGGCATTATCCTTTCTTCAATAATCTCCGACACACTCTTTCCCGTCTCTTCTTTAAGCTTTTTCAGTTTATTTATAGTTCTAACTGACAGAGTTATATCTAACCTTT
>JBBSYJ010000062.1:0-1351 GCA_038045305.1 Nanobdellota archaeon
ATTTAGCAACCCCTTATCTTTAACTTTTAACTTAGATTATTTTTAAAGGTTTGGTTTTGCTTAGAGTGATTTTGTAAGGGGTGAAAGATTTTATATAGCCCCTTCATGTTTTTTATAGATAAAAAGAGCGCATAATAATTAATTAATTTATTGTAATTAAAATGGCAAAAGAAAAAGAGATTAAGTGGAAACCCTTTTGGGTTATTTTAAGACTTGTAACTGGTTTTGTTTTTTTGTGGGCTTTTTTGGACAAAGTTTTTGGACTTGGATTTAGTACGGCTCATAGTAAAGCATGGATTTTTGGTGGTTCTCCTACTAAAGGATTTTTGTCAAGCACAAGTGGAATTTTCTCAGGATTTTTTCATACTCTTGCTTCAAGTAATTTTGTTGCGTGGTTGTTTATGCTTGGACTTCTTTTTATTGGCTTAACATTTATTTTAGGAATTGGTATGAGATTGGGGGCTATCGCTGGAACGGCAATGGTTTTTTTAATGTGGCTTTCTTTATTTCCTTCTTCTAATAATCCTTTGATTGATGACCACTGGTTTTACGCTTTTGCTATGATCGCCTCGGTGTTAAATAAATCTGGAAATTATTTTGGATTTGGAAAATGGTGGTCAAAAATTAATTTTGTAAAAGAATATCCTATTTTTGAATAAATTTGTAATTAATTCTCGTGACAAAATCCTCTTTCAGAGGACGAACGACCATTTTCATAGAAAATTAATTTAAACCATCCTGCAAGAGGGGCTAGTTTGAATTGCGCTTTACCCACAATTTGTGAAGACGTAACTTGTTTTTCAAAGTAAATTTGCCCGTTGTTGTTGTCGCCAATTGTTTGGAAAATTAATCCGTTGGGATTTTCTGTGATGTTGATAACGCGGTGGATTACAGGACTTGGAGTGTCTGTGTTATAAATAATTATGTCACCAATTTTTATTTTGTTGGGATTTGTGCCGGTTATAAAAATTATATCTCCTTTGTTGAAGCCCTTATACATTGAGAAGGTTTCAAAGGTGGTTTTACTTATTTCGAATTGGGAATACTTCTCTTCATGTGAATTCCACCAAATATCAAAATTTCCAAGGACATCATTAGAATGATACATTGAGCACGATTCAACAATTGCCAAAGGCAATGACGTTCCCAACGTGAAACTTAATATAGGGAAGAAAATAAATTTTATAAAAACAAAAATAAATATTAAGGATAATACCCATCCTTTTAATGAATCATCCTTCCAAATTAAAAACCAAAACTTGCTTAATGCTTCTTTGAATTTCATAAATTAGAAAATAAAACAAGGTTTTTAAGATGTTTGAAAAATTTTTGAGAGGATTTTAAAATTCGT
>JBBSYJ010000063.1:0-3030 GCA_038045305.1 Nanobdellota archaeon
TTGTGGTTTCATCTTTTAAGCAATTTCTCGATTTCTCCTATAAATCTTTTAGCATCGTCTAATGCTTCTTTAGCGTCATCAAGAGTTGGTTTATATTCTAAACCATAAATAGCAGAATGTCTTTCTAATCTATGAATATTCAAGAGATTTAATATGGAAAAGGGAACAATTCCAGAATATTTTTCTTTTAGATAAATAAAGATCGCAAAATGGTTTTTTTCTTGAATCCCATCTTTATACAACACCGCTCGGGCAGCATGAAACATTGAAGTATATGAACTTTCTATAGCAAATTTTAGAAAAATTTCTTTTTTTTCGTCAAGAAAATATTCTATTTCCTTCAGATTCTTCTTTGAAAGTTCGAGAGACTTAATAGATTTCTCTTGACTTGGAGCTATTTTTCGAAGAAGTCTAAGCTTAATGCAATCTTTTATACTTTTGATTTCCATTATACTGCCGCCATTTCCCCATAAAGAGGAATTCCTTTTATTATCACATCAACGTAAAAAGCCTTATTTTCCTTTTCTTGTTTTTTCCATTTCGCCCAAGTAAATACATGATAATTTATTTCTTTTCCCATTTTTCTCTCAAATTCCTGAAGGGATAATTTTAGCATATTACTTTGCCCGATTATAACTAAGTCAACATCACTATTTTTATCATTTTCCCCACTAGCCATACTGCCAAAAAGAATCACCGAGGACAGCGAAGGAACTTCTTTTTTTATATATTCTAAAATACCCGAATCTTCTATTCTCTTAATATTATAAGCTATTTTCATTTGCTTAACAAAAAGACTGCTCATATTTAATTTTAAATATCTTAAATTAGAAACTCTTTTTTCAACAAGTATCTTTTCTTTAACAAGATGGTCTGCGTAATCTTTCATAGCAAAAACACTTACCTTTAATCTTTTTGCTATTTCTCTTAAGTAAGGTTCTTCATAAGGATTTTCTATAAAATACTTGACAATCTTAAAGAATACTTTCTCTTTCATATATTGTTATTATTTTTGATATTTATAAACTTTATGTTATTTAAAAATAACAATTGTTATTAATAAAAAACAGATGTTTTACTTATCTCATCCTCTTTATCAATTTCATTGAATTTTTATCTTCAAGATACTTAAATTGGTGTTTATAATAAAGTTTTTGTGCAGGATAGTCCTTCTTTCTGGCATCAACTCTTAAATCCCGGCTGACTTTTTCAGAAAAATTCTCTGCGGTCTGTAATAGTTTACCTGCAATTCCTTTGCGCCTGAATTTTGGCAAAACATAAAGATCTGAAATGTAAACACCATCTTCTTGTATCCAAAAAGCAATGTATCCAACAATTTTATTTTCTTCTTCAGCAACAGCAGCATCACACATCATGCTTTCATAATTCTTCTCCCACTCCTTAACGCTTTGAGGAGAGCCTCTTCCATATAGTCCTCTTACCAACTTCAAGAATTCAATTTTGTCTTCAAATTTTGCCTGACGAATTTTCATTTCCTCTCTTATCGCAGATCACTGAACAGCTCTTCCCAGCGATGAGGAAGCAATTCCTTTAATTTAACTTTTTTCGATTTAGAAATTATAACCCATGTATTGAGATTTTTCTTGTCACATTGATAAATCATTTCCCTGCATTTTCCGCAAGGAGGCATTATTATACCCTCGTCTTCGATGGCAACAATAGTATCAATCTCCTTTTCACCATTACTTAACATAGCACCCATTGCTTGATATTCTCCACAAGAAGCCATTCCACAAAAAAATCCAGTGCTTACACCAGTATAAATATTCTCTTTAGATGTAATTAAAGCACTCCCAACCTCCCCAAAATCCTTCTTCTTCAAAGGCTTCGCCTTTTTAATCACCTCTTTAGCTTTCTCAATCAACTCTTTATCTTTTTTTGTTAATTTCATCTCAACCTCTCAACTCTCCAAACAAAACACAACTTATAAAAATATCTTTTCCTTACTGCATTGAGTCTTTCTTTCATTTCTTCATCTTCCATTTTTTCTCCCGTAACTTTCCGGCGTTACTTCTATTAAAGAATATTTTTGATTTGAATGTTTACCATTCCATTCATTTATGTTATCTCCAAAATAATGTCCTCCGCCAAATACAATAACATCCAATGGATTTTGACTTCTTGAGATTATATCTAAAGCAATGTTCTCTCGATTTTGTTTTACTGCAAAATTGTATTCTTCAGAATTAACTTCTCTTTTACCCCTAACTTCATCAGCAATTAATCCCCCATAAACATTTCCTGCTAGGGTTTCTGCGGGCACAATACTTATCTTCCCTTCATAGAATAATTTTTCAGCCGCTCCGCGAGCCATTTGATAAGGTTTTTCTTCTTCCAGTTCTTTTTTTAAATGAGAAAGTTCTGCTTTATATCTCTCAAGCGCGTTTTTATCGTCGGGGAAACGGAAGTAAGCACTCAAGCCAAGTTTTCTTTCATCTTGTAATTCCGATTCTATTTCAGAAATACTCCTATGATTGCTTTTATCTATAAGTCTGGTAATTTCTTTCTCACCACGAACCAATTCCATAAATTCGGGGCTTAAACCTTCTACATAAACCAGATTTACATTATTATGTGAGTGAAGATAATCTAAAATTTTGTAAACGTCGTTTTGAACCCTGTTAATTTCTTTCCATTCATCACTTCCTTCTTTTATTCCGTCAACTAAATGTTTTTGTCTCACATGCACAAGAGTTTTTGCCGCTCCTCTAACTCCTTGTTTCAATACTTCTATTACTCCGGGAATTTTTTCTGGAAAGCCCTCAAGTAATTTATTTGCTAAAGTTTTATTATGCTCGCGATAAACCCAAATTCCTCCAGCACTTAATGATAACGCTCCTGCTAAACCTACTTTCAAAAAATCTCTTCGTGATAATTTATTTGTCATTAAATTTAATTTCATTCCGCTTTTTTAAATCTTTCTATTATGTAACTACTTTATAGAAACAACTACTTCAACATCTTCAGCACGTCAATAACTCTGTTTGTGTAGCCGTACTCATTGTCGTA
>JBBSYJ010000064.1:0-4605 GCA_038045305.1 Nanobdellota archaeon
ATGACAAAAGAAGAAAAAATGATAGATGTGAAATGCAGTGTTTGTGGGAAAGATATGCAGATGCCAGAATCATTTTTGAAAGCTGGCAAGAAAAAAGGAATTGATGCTATGCGCATGCCACACATCTGCTCCGATTGCACTGATAAAATGGGCGATTCTTTAGGAGATGAAAAGATGGGGGCATTCATGAAAGATGTCAATCAGCAAATGGAGAAAATGGGAGAGAACAATGCAATTGCTGAAGAGCTCGCTGAAGAAATAACCTATAGTAATATTGATGCTTTAATTTCTGAGCTTGATGAATCTGATGCATCTGAAGAAGATAAGATTAAAGAAGCATTTTATAGAGGCGCATGGATGACTTTGTTTTTAATAGGAAATAATCATGAGCCAGGTTTTTTGGAGAAAGAAGCCGAGAGTATTAAGGATTTTCATAAAAAGATGAAAGAAAGAGAAGAGCGAGAAGCGGAGATGGAAGATGGCGATGAAGAGGAGAACGATGAAAGTGAGGAATAGATAATGAATAATGGAACTTGAAGAGATATTCAAATTGATTGAAAAAAGAAAGATAATCGTTATATTATGGATAGATGCTTGATGTGGTTTCTTTATAGATATAAAGTTTTGAAATGGGACCTTGAGGAATATTATGAAATGCCTTCCTTTTTTGAGCCAAACACTCATGGAAAAATTCAAAGGATGTCAAAAGAGATAAAAGAGTTGAGTATTGGCAGTCATTTTGGAAATCTTATAATAGAACTAAATTCTGAGATTATCCATATAATAAATAGTAAACTACCTGGCGGAGAAAAATTTAGAGTTAAAAATATGAAAGAAGATTTATCTCTAAGAGAGAATCTTATGAAAGAGGTAGAAAAGGACAAGAAAGAATTTGAGAGTAAGAAGATGGAAAAAGATATTATAGAGGAATTAAAAGAAGAGAATAAACTTCTTAGAACAAAAATTACTGAATTAGAAAGAGCGAGGTAGTTATTTACCTCATTTTGATTTTTATATTTCTATTTTTGTTTAATCATAACTTTTCATTACCTCTTTTTCCTCGTTTTTTAGCAGTTTTATTTTTTCAATCTCGAGCTCGAGCTTCTTGATTTTTAGGAGTTTGTCATTCTCAGTTTGAGCAGAGGGATTTTGGGATTGAGGTTGTTGCATTTGTTGTATCTGATATTGGACGGGATATGGGTTGGGAGCAAATTGATGATTGAAAGCTTGATTAACTGCCTTTGTTCTTTGTACATCGCTTATCCTGGCGTAAATTTGAGTGGTTGTGACTTGGTTGTGGCCCAAGAGATCAGAGATAGTGTAAATATCAACACCTTTGTCTCTAAGATAAGTAGCGTAGCTATGGCGAAGAGTATGGAAATAATATTTATGCCTAATGATTTTCTTTGTTTGTTTTATGCCATTAACTTTTGTTTCAAATTCTAGTTCTCTTTCTGGAATTAAAAGATTTGCTCTTTTGAGGACATCTCTAAACTGCTCTCCTAAACTCTTCTTACGAATATGTGCGTCAGGGGATTTATCAGATGGGAAAAGCCACATTCCTCCCTGGATGATATCAAGCCATTTCTTTAAGGGAGAAATTAATTGGGGCGGAATGGGAACATATCTATCTTTTCCATAACCCATAAACTTCCTTCTGGAATTTTTGCCATCAACAACTTTAAGTCTTTGTTTAACAAGGTCGACATCTTCAATTTTCATATTACAGACTTCGCTTATTCTTAAGCCGCAGAAGAAAGCAACAGAGGTAGCCATTGCTACTTTAGGCCTATCCATTACATCAAAGAGCTTTATGATTTGTTCAATGTTCAGGACATCTGGAAGTTTGCTTTTGTTTGACATTATAGACCCCTAACAATTGTTCTTAATTCTTCAATCATCATTAAACCGGTGTTGCTTTCTTTTACTCGTCTTCTGTTAGCTGATATCTGGAAGGCTTTCTTCATGCTTAATTGGTCTTTCTCAAGCTTATCTCGAACATCTGAAGGGATTCTTGTGGCTATAAACCAGCGATAAGTGGTTGATGGGCAGAGACCTTGTTTAAGAAGATGTTCATACAAAACTTTTTCATTGAATGTAAGATCTCTATAACCTTTCCAGCCATGTCTTCCAAGAGGCACGCCTTTCTTCTTATGAGCAAGATATGTCCTAATCTTGCTTAACATCGCAATTAGCCTATCGCCTTCAACTTCTGGAAGAATGGTTTTAATCCCTTCTTTTATCTCATTAACTTTATCAAAAATGCTTCTCTTCTTTCCGTTCTCTCTGATTCTATAGTTTCCTATCCTATCATAGCTCATCTTCATACGTCCTTTTATTTCTTTTTCTTTATATTATTTGTAATGCAGTCGTAATGCAATTTAAGAAAGAGAACAAAAAGTTAGGAACTCACGTAACTTTTGCCTGTAAATATTCCTGTAAGAATACCAAGAATTAAAAAGATGAGAATTTCTATTAACATTTTACATTAAGGTTTATAAATAGTGTTTTTGTAGTTTATATATGAATAAAAGGGGGATGAAGAGTGTTTTAGTTTTATCTATTTTTATTTTAGTTGGTATTTTATTAAGTTTATTTAATTCTATGAGTGTTTATGCTCAGGAAAATGATTCTTTACAAAAAGATGTACAAAATGAAACTATTATTAAAAGTGATGGAACTAATGAAAGCGCAGATAATTTTGGAGAAGAATTTTCAGATAGTGAATTAGAATCTGATGCAGGAATAACTCCTGATTCTAATTTTTATTTTGTTGATGAGTTTTTTGATAAATTTAGTGATGAAATTAAAGTTCGAGAAGAAAAAATTGCTGAAATTAGAGCGATGATTAAAGCAGGAAATATAGAGGCTGCTAAAATATCTTTAGAAAGTTATAAAGAGTATGCAGATGCATTAGAAAAAGAGTCTGATCCGGATAAAAAAGATGAAGCACAAAGAAGTGCTGCTGCAATCAGAAATACTATAAGGGAGCTAGAAAATGATATTCCTGAAGATGAAAGAGGAGACTTTGTTGATGATGTCATTAATAGAGAAGAAAGAATTTCCATTGCTGTTGAAATTGCTTCAAAAGTCAAAGAACTTTGTGAACAGCTTTCTAAGATTGATCCCTTGGAATTTTCTAGAGTTTGCAAATCAGATAAAGATTCTCCCGAGTGGCAGAAAAAATTTCATAGAGATTTAACAGAAGAGCAAAAGAAAGAAGTACAGGCATTTGGAAAAATTATGAGTGAGTGTTTTAGAACTCAGGGAGAACAATGTAGATGTGAAGATATAAGCATTAAACCATTTGCAAATAGATGTAGTATTGTTGCTCCTTTAGCCTTGAAGTGTGATGAAGGAGATGAATCAGCTTGTGAATCAATGGATGATGCAACTGAAGGGATGGAGGATTTGCTTCCAGATTATTTGCAAGATGTTATGGCAGATATTGAGAGAAGGTATGGAGGCGATCAATTTGAATCACATATGCCAGAGGAATGCAGAGAAGTAGGAGCTAAAACAGCGAAAGAATGTATGAAAGTTATGTTTAGATTAAATGCTCCTGAAGAGTGCATAAAAGCATTGGATGAAGGCAGGATTGATTTGAGTAATGAAAGAGAAGCCAGGAAAGCGTGCGAGGAAATTATGTTTAAGGAAAATGCTCCTGAAGAATGTATTGAAGTTGGTTTGAAAGATCCCAAAGAATGTGGAAAATTAATGTTTAGACAAAATGCGCCTCAAGAATGTTTAGATGCTGGATTAACTGGAGATAATAGGGGGGATGAGAAGAAATGCAGAGAGATAATGGAAAGCCAAAGAAAAGAGGGAGGTCCTAGGGGTGGGCCTGGAGGATTTAATCCTGATTGCAGAAGAATTGAAAATGCTGATGAAAGATTAAAATGTTATGATTCTGCTTTGGAAGGAAGTCGAAGTGAAGAAAGAAATCATGGTGGATGGCCACAACAATGTGAAGAAGCTAAAGCGCTTACAAGAGAAAGTTGTGAAGTTGTTATGAGAGAGTTTGGAGAAAAACAAAGACAAAATTTTAATCAAGATAGAGAAAGAGGTGAAGGAGAATTTAGAGAAGGTGGAGAATTTAATAAGGGAGAGGGACAGTTTAGAGGACCTGAATGTGGTGAGAATCAACATTCTGAATGTGATCAAAGTGGATGTAGGTGTGTTGACAATCAACAACCTTCACAAGGATTTATTCCACCTGAAGGATTTAATCCAGAACAACAACCACCTACAGAAACAACACAATCACCCACAACAGAATCAACTACAATACAAACTAGTGGAGAGCAAACAACTACAACAACTCCTACTGAATCAACTAGTAGTGGAAGTACAACAACATCAACCTCAGGTGGGGGAGAATCTGGAAGTTCTGGATCAACAGAAACGAGCGGAACTACTGGAGGGATTATTTCTACGAATAATGAATTTTTTAATTATTACTACAGATAGATTTTAACTTAAAATTTTTATTTTATCTGCTGTGATCTGTATTCTTGATTTATATTCTGATATTTTTCCTATAACTTGGATTGTAGAGTTGGTTTTTAGTTGAAGATTTTTATTTGTTAAAACCTGTATTGTTCC
>JBBSYJ010000064.1:4705-6650 GCA_038045305.1 Nanobdellota archaeon
TATTGGGGGACTATGCCTACGGGAAGTGTCTCTATTGCTTATTTTTTCCCAATGCTGAAAGTTGCTGATTTTTTACGAGCTGGTTTAAAAGTTAAAATTCTTTTGGCAGATTTACATGCAGCTCTTGATGGGGTTCCTTGGGAAATTTTGAATAAAAGATATGAATATTATAAAGAAGTTATTTTAACAATTTTAAAAACAATTAATGTTGATGTTAAAAAATTAGAGTTTGTTAAAGGTTCTGAAGTTCAATTGAATAAGGATTATTTTAATGATTTATTAAAGTTGACAACTTTTACTAGCATTCATGATGCTCGGAAATCAGCATCAGAAGTTGTGAAAAATATGGATAGTGAAAGCACAAAACTTTCAGGTTTGATTTATCCTCTAATGCAAGCGTTAGATGAGGAATACTTAAAAGTTGATATTCAGTTTGCAGGGGTAGATCAAAGAAAAATAATGGTTTATGCACGTGAAAATCTTCCAAAAATAGGAGATAAAGCAAGAATTGAATTAATGACTCCTATGATTCGTGGGCTTGTTGGGGAGCAAATGTCGTCTAGTGATGAAAAAACTAAAATAGACACTTTAAGCGATGAGGAAACTGTAAAGCGAAAGATTAACGGGGCCGAATGTGCTGCAGGTAATCCTAATAATGGATTAATGGCTTTATTAAAATATTTAATTTTTGTATTAAAGGAAGATAAAAAAGAAGAGTTTGTTATTGAACGTCCTGCTAAATTTGGTGGAGATTTAGTCTATTCAAATTATGAACAAGTTGAAAAGGATTTTGTTTCCAAAAAGCTTCATCCTTTAGATTTGAAGAATTCCCTTACTAAAGAAATAAATGTTTTATTAAGAAATTTTCAAAGCAATGATAAATTGAAAAAATTACATAAAGAGGCTTATAAAAATTAATAATATCCCAAACTATGCAATATTCCGCCTAGTACAATTAATAAAATAAAAAAAACGTCTTTTACCAATCTTGATTTTATCTGAGAGATATTATGTGAAGTTAATATTGTAGAATATAAGAGGGCCATTATTATATTTGCCGAAAAGAAAAACATGCTTATTTGCAAAGAAACAAAAGTTGCAAGAAGTATTCCTATTGTGTTGACGAAGAAAGTGTAACCAATTGTATAACAAATATATCCAAAACTGTCTAGGCGTTTTATATTGGATTTTGATTCTGCAAGTTTTGAGTGTGCTAGCAATGACGTCATTAAAAATGGAATGGCAAGAGTTAATTGCGCTGCCAGCACATAGTCGTCTTTTAAGATTGCGCTATTCACACTTATTACAAATGCAAAGATTGTACATGTTATAAAAATTAAGGTTATATTTGTGTTTGCGTGAATTTGCGCTTTAATGCGATTCTTTTCTATATCTTCTCGACCCATGGTAAATTAATGATAATATGTTTTATAAATTTATTTCAGTTCTAATTTATTTGAAGTTATACAATTCTTTATAAATTTAGTTTTTGTTGATTTAATATGGATAATCGATTAATAGGGATTGTAATTATCTTATTTTTAGTTATTGGGATTTTTATTTTCAAACCAACAAAATCAAATATTAATTTACAAACTGAAGACGATGCTAAAGAATTTGCTATGAATTATGCCGATAAACACAATGATGGGTTGTGGATTGCCTTTAAATCTAATAGAAGTTCTGAAATAGATATAAGTGAAGATAGTGATGGTGAATGGGTTTTAGTTAGCATTTTTAATGATCAAATTGTACATTTAGTCATAGATAAGAATGGGAATATCATAAGAGGACCAATGTACAAATCAATATAACTATCTGGTTTTGAATTTATTGTTATATTTTAAAATATATTTAAGTTCCAATTTATTTGAAGTTATGCACTGGTTTATAAATAGTTATTTTGTTGATTTAGTATGAATAAATGGTTAGTTATTGGAATTGT
>JBBSYJ010000065.1:0-1246 GCA_038045305.1 Nanobdellota archaeon
TACGTTAGTTGCATTGTTCTCAAGAAAGAACACAGGGCCGAAGGGAAAGAGGACGACTGGGACGAGTTAGGAATGTTTGTTTATTGATTGTGGTTAAAAGAGTTTTATAGAGTATTTTTTATAATTTCTCCGATTATCTTCTCGACTTCTTTTTCCGGATATTTTACATCAGGGTATCTTTTGGGCATTTCTTTTTTCAGTAAGTCCAATGATTTTGATTTTATGTGATTAAGGTCTTCCTTATTCCAATTAAATTTGCTTGCAGTGGAAAATGCAACATCGCGATATTCCAAGATTTCAGAATTAAGATAATTAATTGATTCGGGCTTGTTGGTATATCTTACAAGAATCTCGTGAATTGCTATATTTGAGATTATTCTGCTTAAACTATCAATTGCACTTTTCTTTCCCATAAATCCCCTTTTAATTCTTTGTAAACTTCATTTATTAAATTTTTAAGATATCTTCTTGCTATGATTCGTTCCTCTTTAGTTTCCAGATTGTTCTTTAAATTATTCATAAGATTTGTTCCAAGCTCTTCTTTTAGGGAGTTTTTTAATTCCTCGTTGCTGACTATTTTATTTAGTAAAAGCTTTACAAGCAACGCATTTCTTATGGATTTATATAATTCCAAGCCAATGGCATCAGATTCACTCCAGTCCATTTTCATTTTTAAATCTGCATTATGGAGCTCTATTTTCTTTGGGAGATTTATCCTGCCGTAAATTATCTTTTTGTCTTCCAACTGGTAGATTAAAGAAGGATTATGCGGATATTGAAGATAAAGATCCTTTTCAGTTATTAATTGCATATCTAATTTTATCCCATTATCTTGGAGAGATTTTATTAGATTGTATTTTTCCCTTTGATTTTTCCATAATTTTTTCTTCACGACGATTAAAACATCTATATCATTATATTCCGAGTAATTTGTTTGTATCGCAGAACCGTAAAGAATTACTGCCTTTACACTCTTTATTTTGTTAAGCACTAATTTCTTTATTTTTCTTTCAATAGCCAATGATTTCTGATTATATTCCAATTTCTTTAATAAGTAATCTGCATTTATAGAAGACATCTGCCTTAGTTTTGGCCTTATGGATTTGTTAAGATAATAAGAATCCATTGGGGTTATCTTTTTATTGTTAAGCTTTTTTTCTATTATTTCTTTCTCCTTATTCGTCAGTATTGATTGTTTTAGCATATAGTATCTATAGATACTATGTTTATAAATCTATCTTGCTGG
>JBBSYJ010000066.1:0-2128 GCA_038045305.1 Nanobdellota archaeon
ACGACAAATTCATCCGCTCCTGCTTGGGCGGCACTTACAATTGTTTTATCATTTATTCCGCCGTCAACTTCAACAATAATTTTGTGATTTAGTTTTTTTATTTCTCTAATTTTATTTAATGTTTTTGGAAGAAACTTGGCTCCGTAAGAACCTGGGTGAACAGTTAGGATTAGAACTTTGTCAATTTGTTTTATATATTTTTTTATTTTGCTTACTGGCGTTTCAGGATTTAATGCAATTCCAACTTTTCGGCCACTTGCCTTTACAAATTTAATAATTTGAGACGCTTGCTGAGTGGACTCAATATGAAAGATGACACTTTTTACAAAACAAATATTTGTAGCTATCCATTCTTCGGGCTTTCGGATCATTAAATGGGCTTCATAGTTTTTTCTTGGCAATTCCAAATTTTTATCCAAAGAGCTATTATTAACAAATTTCCCATCCATAACATCAAGTTGAATTAATTTTGCAAATTTGACTTTTCTTAAATGTTCGTTAAACTCTTTCTGATTGCGCGCTATTATTGATGGGATGATTTTCATTTTTTGTATTCCTTTTTTAACAAACCATAAATAATTTCATCTTTGATTTTGCCGTCGGCTTTGCAAACTTGCGCTTGTCTTTTGTAACCCTCTTTCTCAAATCCATATTTTTCAAGTAATTTTCCAGATGAAGGATTTCCGGCAAAGACCCCTGCCTCAAGGCGACTTAATTTTAGTTCTTTGAATGCAAAATTCATTACTGCTTCAAGCGCCTCGCTTCCGTAACCCTTTTTCCAATAATCTTCTCCTAACCAATAACCAACATCTGCAGAATATCCGTTTGCTTTATGCAAGCCAATTCCTCCAATTATTCTCGCTTCAGATTTTAATTCAATTCCAAAAGGATAATCTTCTTTCTTTTTCTTTCTCCATTTTTCTTGGGTCTTCTTTATCCAATCTCTTGCATCTTTTATTGTATAAGGATAAGGGACGACAAGAAGCCATCGGGAAACATTTAAATTGCTTATCTGTTCCACTATATATTTTGCGTCGGACATTCTTAATGGTCTCAGTATTAATCTTTTTGTTTTTAATTCCATTATGCAAATAATCAAACGATACTTTTATAACTATCTGTTAATTTATTTTTTTATTAAAAGGGGCTGATATGAAAGTTGCAATAAATGGCTTTGGACGAATAGGACGAATTGTTTTTAAATTATGTTTGGAAGCTGGAATAAATGTTGTTGCAATTAATGATTTGACAAGCACGGACGTTCTAGCTTACCTTTTGAAGTATGATTCTGTGTACGGACGTTATGATAAAAAAGTTGAAGCAGGAAATGGATTTATTTCTGTTGGTGGAAAGAAATACAGCGTCTTTGCGGAAAAAGATCCATCCAAATTACCTTGGAAGAAACTGGGAGTTGATATTGTTGTTGAGGCAACCGGTTTCTTTACAGCACGGGATGAAGCGGCAAAACATTTGAGAGCTGGTGCAAAAAAAGTAGTTATAACCGCCCCAGCAAAAAATCCTGACATTACAATTTTACCTGGAGTAAATAGCAAAGAATTGAAAAAGACAGATAAAATAATTTCTGTCGCTTCATGCACTACGAATGCTTTGTTGCCTGTAATAAAGGTCTTGGATGATAATTTCGGCGTCGAGAGGGGCTTTATGAATACCGCTCATGCTTATACAGCAACTCAAGGCCTAGTTGACGGGCCAAACAAAAGTTTGCGAAGAGGGCGAGCCGCCGCTCAAAACATTATTCCTTCAACTTCGGGTGCAACAGAAGCAGTAGGGGACGTACTTCCAAAGATGAAAAATAAAATGAACGGACTTTCGCTAAGAGTTCCAGTGCTCGATGGAAGCATAGTTGATTTCGTCGCTATTTTAAAAAAATCTGCAAGTGTTGAACAAATAAATTACGCATTCAAAAAAGCGGCTGAAAAAGAGCTCAAGGGAATAATGAGATTTAATGAAGATGAAATTGTTTCTTCGGATATTATAGGAGACAGGCACAGTTCAATTGTTGATGGAACGCTGACGCAAAGCATGGGAAATTTTGTAAGAGTTCTTGCATGGTACGACAATGAGTACGGCTACACAAACAGAGTTATTGACGTGCTGAAGATGTTGA
>JBBSYJ010000067.1:0-1071 GCA_038045305.1 Nanobdellota archaeon
TTCTTTTTATGAATTCGTATTTGTATTCGTCTTCATACTGAAGGAAAGTTCCTCCTAGAATTATTATTTCAATTTTGTCTGTTGGGTGACCCATTTTTGATAAGATGCGCAAACGATTTAGGGTCTGTTCATACGGATCGAAGTGTAATGCGAGCGCTCTCATTATTGCCGGGCTTTTGTCTGTATAACTTTGCGGAGTATAGTCCCCTCCAGGGCAGAATATGCAAGTTCCGTGGTCGCATTTTCTTGGTTTGAGAACTACTGTTAAAGGCGTGACTCCTGAAATTGTTCGGACGGGTTTTTTCGGTATCTGTTCCATTTTTTGATTAATAAGAAAGGGTTTTTAAAAGTTAATTGAAACTTCTTTTTATGGAAAGTGAAGATCAAAGGAAAGTTTGGGATGATATCGCACCAGAATGGGATGAATTTAAACATAATACTGACAAAAGGGTTTTGAATTTCTTGGAAACAAAAGGCGGAAATGTATTGGACTTGGGTTGTGCTTCCGGAAGGTTTTTTGTTAAGAGCAGTGCGAAATTTTACGGAGTGGATTTTTCTCAAGAGATGTTAAATATTGCTAAGAAGAATGCTATTCGCTTGGGAGTTAATTTTGAAGGGTTTAAAGTTGATTTGTCTAGCGAGAATTTGCCCTTTAAGGATGATTTTTTTGATAGAATAATATGTGTTGCGGTTTTACATTGCATTACTTCTGAAAAAGGGAGAACAAATTTATTAAAAGAAATTAAGAGGGTCTTGAAGAAAGATGGGAAGGCCTTAATTAAAGTTTGGAATAGATCAAGTAAACGTTTTGGAGGAAAAGAAGAAAAGTTTATTTCTTGGAGAGATAAAGGAAAAAGATATTATTATTTTTATTCTCCTGAAGAGTTAAAAAAAGAGCTTGAGAAATTTGGTTTTAAGATTTTGGAATTTGAACATAAAAATTCTGAAGGTTTTGAGACGCAAGAGATTTTTGTTGTTGTTGGAAAATGAAGTTAATAATTAAATTTATTGTGAGTTAAAAATCTTGAAAATGGATGTTCTCCTCTTATATCGCTTGTAGAGTTTTTTGCT
>JBBSYJ010000068.1:0-15614 GCA_038045305.1 Nanobdellota archaeon
GAATTTAATTTAGAATTACTAAATAAGTTTCTACACTCTTTTAATCTTTCCTCGTCGTACTACAATCCTTTTTTAGATCTAGTAGAAGCGGATTTATTTTTAAGAGATTCAAAAGGCCATATTTTGGCTGCTTACGATTTCACAAGATTATCTAACAATGGAAAGAAGGATGGAGACCATATTTCTATTGTTGAAGATTATAATCCTGTTAGTGATTTCGTAAGAATGGTTGATCCATCAAAACCAAATTTAATCGCCGTTAATTTGGATTTGTTAGTTCGTTCAATGCATCCTGACTTGAATAATTCTTATGGTTTTTATAATATTAGATAATCATCTTTTTCTTTCATAACTTAAAAAAGAATAATCAATTCCATTATGGCTTGTATTTCTTTCTTGGTTTACTAAACTCCACTCGTTCCAATCTACATCAGGAAAGAAAGCGTCACCTTCATAATCTTCATGAACTCTTGTTAATTCTATCTTACTTGTAAAAGGAAGAAATATTTTATAAATACTAGCTCCCCCAATTATAAAGGAATCTGCATAATCAGTTAAATCAAGTGCTTCTTCTAGGCCTCTTGCAACATAAATTTCCCCTTCAGATACAAAATTCTTAGAAAGAACAATATTTTTTCTTTTTTCTAAAGGCCTGAATCTATTTGGAATTGATTGATATGTTTTTCTCCCCATAATTACTGGATGATTTAAAGTGAGTTCCTTGAATCTCTTAATGTCTTCAGGAATATACCATGGAACTTTTCCATCAATACCAATAACATTATTTTCAGAAACCGCAGCAATTAAAGTTAAATTCATTTTAAACCGCCATTTTTCTTTTTATTACAGAGTGTGGTTCGTAACCTTCAATCTTAAAATCCCCTATCGTGAGTTTATCAAAATCTTTTCGTGCAATTTGCAATCTAGGCAGCGCTTTTGGTTCTCTCGACAATTGTTCAAGTATCGCAGTAACATGATCATATTCTTCTTCTATTTGTTCTCTTGGAGAGTTTGTATTAATCCAGTCAAGAACTCCTAAATGTCCTTCCCTATCTGAAACATTTCTCACTCTATTTTTCAATTCAGATAAATTTTCTCTATACCAAGCACTTCTTTTTTCCAATCCAGAATAAAAATGTGAGTCGCCAAAAGTATGAATAAATCTTCTCGGTTCTAAATCTAATTCTTGCGCAATTATTTGAGTAAGCATTGAGTAGCTTGCAATATTGAAAGGAACTCCTAAGAACATGTCACAGCTTCTTTGATATAATTGCAAATCAAGTTGCCCTTCTTCATTCGCAGTCATTTGATAGAGAACATGACATGGTGGAAGCGACATTTTAGGAACATCTCCGGGGTTCCATGCATTAATTAAATGTTTTTTTCCTACCGGCTTCTTTCTCATATTATCCAAAACTCTTCCCAATTGATCTATTTCACTTGTTTTTCCATTTTTATCGGTATATTTCCATTTTCTCCATTGTCTTCCATAAATCGGCCCGGCATCACCAAATCTGCCAGCAAATTCTTCATCTTCTCTGATTCTTTGGCCATACTCTTTCATTGCTTCATTCCAATCATGAGAATATTTTTTCATCCCTTCAGAAAAGATTCCTTCTTTTATCATTCCAGACAAATTATGCTGAAAAGCATCTGCTCTCCAAATCGAAACTTTATGGTCTTCAAGATATTTTATATTTGTATCTCCTTTTAAAAACCATATTAATTCATGAACAATTGGATCTATAGACATTTTCTTTGTAGTCAAAAGGGGAAAGCCATCTCTTAAGTCATACTCATTTTGATATCCAAATAAAGAGATAAGTCCTGCCTCTTTACTCCCTCCTTTGAATCCAGAATAATCTGAAGTAAGAATATCTTTAGAATGTTCTAAATATTGTTCCACCATTTTTTCTCAGAAATGTTTTTCTTTTTTAAAGATAATTGCATTCTATCAATTATATTTGTTTTTCAAAACCTTCGATACTTGCCCTGTTTCCACCTTGCCACTGCCCCTCATAACTTCTTTTTAATTCTCCATCAACAACATGAAAAACTATATTGAACATTCTTGCTCCCAGCTCAAAAACAAAGTCCCTTTTCCCGTGATTTGCCAGCCCAAATCTTAATTGTCCTGAATATCCTGGGTCTGTTTTTGTGCAATAAAGTGCAACCCCACAATTTTGTAAAGTGCTTCGTGGATAAACATGAGGCATAAGATATTTAGGTGTTTCATTCTCTGAATATTTAACTTTTTCCGACGGAGCAGTAATTTTCTCAATTGTCTTTACTAAAATAAATTCTCCTGGTTTTAAAGTAATTTTTTTATTTCCATCTTCTTTAATGTCTGCAATTTTTATTGCATTTGGCGTTGTTCTTTCATCCACCCCAAGAAAACCATCTTTTTCTTCTAAAGAATAAACTTCTCCCACTCGAATATCAAGCCCGCATCCTTCTGGATTTTCTAAGTCCCTTTTATCAAGCCCTTCAACTAGATTATGTTCTTTATTTAATTCCAGAATTTTAACAGCAGATAATATCATTTTAAATCAATAATTTTAACCTTCTTACTTTTTTCAATTGCTTGCGCAAAGGTCTCGTAAGGAAGGAATTTACCTGGCCTCATAAGGTTTTTTGGAACTGGTGGCTCTGCGGTCTGATCTGCATAGTCCCCATCGTAAAGATTTTCTGGCTGGCTAAGAATTTGTTCAAAATATACTTGTGCAATTTTCATACCAGCATATATTTTTGTTGTTTGTTGAACGCTTATTTCAAGAGTCCAATTTCTTTTGAAGCCAACACTTCCTTTCGACGCGGTCTGATGAACTACAATACCATATCTTCCAACAGTACTTGTACCATCAATTGAAGGAACATAAAAGTCAGAGCCAGCTCTTTCCCAAGTTGAGCCCAAGTAAAGTCGTCCTGGATGAAGCTCTAAGCCCTCTTCCGGAATAACAAAATTAATTGATTCAGGGTCTTTTCTTACATCAAGGGCATAATCTCTATATGTTTTTAAAAAAGGGCCTAAATGCATGTCAACAGAATTTTGGCCAACATCATTCTCATTGTAAGGGTCAATAATAATTCTCCCCGCTTTTACTTCTCTTTTTATAATATAATCTGGCAGATATGCCATAAAAATTACATAGAAAATATCTTTTTAAATAATTCTATACAAAAACCTTCATATCAAACCCTCACACCCACACTTTCAAAATAATTATCTGCAACTTTCTTTAATTTTCCTAAATAATCCTCATAAACATCCGGCTCGCTTTTGAAAGTATTATCCAGCAATTTTCCTTTATTTACAAAGCCCTGCAAGAAATATCTCTTTGGTTTAACTCCGCGTGTCAAACCCAAAATCCATTTGAACATCTTTTCCAAGTCATCTTCATTATGGAACCTTTTCAAAATCGTTGTTCTAAATTCATAATCACCGCCATAAGAAACCATTATTTTTATTGTCTCTTCAAGTTTTTCCAAAGGAACTTGCGCGTTCACAACTTCTACATACTTTTCCGGAGAGGCCTTAAGGTCCATAGCAATATAATCAACTAAATTTTCATTAATTAATTCTTTAAGTTTTTCTGGATTGCTTCCATTAGTATCAATTTTAATTGCATAACCAATTTCTTTTACTCTTTTAACAAACTCTTTTCTCAAACTCAACAATGGCTCTCCCCCAGTAAAGCAAACCCCATCAAGTTGCGCTTTTCTTTTTTCCAAAAATTTTAAAATTTCTTCTTCAGAATATCGTTCTTCCGTAGGTGTCAACACAAGTTCCGGATTGTGGCAAAATCCACATCTGAAATTACATCCGTAAAGAAAAATCGTGCACGCCAGTTTCCCTGGATAATCAATCAAAGTTAATTTCTGCAAACCTTTTATCATAAAGAACAAAGTTCATCTAACTATTTATTGATTTCGTTACTCCTTCTTCATCTCTTTTCTTAAGAATTTATCAACTGTTCCAGAATGAACTCTTGCAAAATGTTCAATTTCACTTGCTGACCTATGAGCTGATTTCTTTATCTTTCCTGGCTTATTATTTCTTACGCGAATTGGCGACTTTAAATCATAAGGCCATCCATGCGCCATCAAATTTCTTTCGTGCATTTCGTGCAGGAGAATGAACTTCATTTCTTTTTCAGACAAATCGTCATCCAGCCATATTTCATTTTTTGGAATAAAACTATAAACCATGTCATGTCCACCCTCGGTAAAATCTATAAAAAACATGGAGCGAACTAAATCTCCCTTTACAACCCAGACATTTATCTTGTTGCTGTATTTTTTAAGAAGTTTTTTATGAATTCTTTTTATTACATTTTCTTTGTGTGATTTTTTTAAATTTTTTATAAATCGAACTGTAGAGCGTTCTCTTTTTTCTATTTTGTCCGCCATTTTAAGGGCGTAGTAATAATCCTTGCCTTCTGACATCATACGGTTCTCGGCAATCATATGATCAATATAAAATTGTTCTTCTCCACCTTGCCGTGTTTTGTCAATCCAGAATTCATTTTTTGGAACAAACCTGAATCTGAAATGCTGGCCGAAATTTGTGAATTCTTCATCTATATTCTCTCGGATGTATTTTCCATCGACAATCCAGACAGAAAAACCAGCCACCTCGCAATATTTTTTTATATATGGTTTTTTCACATTAAATAAATGTCTAGCAAGTTTAAAAATCTCACTTATTAACATGCTTGTTAAGAACCACAATCTTTTTAACAAGTTCCGAGATTAAGTTTTATGGCACGTAATCTTGATATGTTTTGGTATGATTCGAAAACCGGAAATGTTGTTGATCTTTTTGGAAAACCAATTAAGATTGTTCATGTTGGTGAAAAGGTAAATATAGAATATTCTTTAAACGAAGATTTGTCTGAAGTGGCCTCAAGAAACTCCCATTCCACAGCGACGGCATTTGTTAAATATGGATTTGGAAAGTACAAAAATAACGGCACAGGAACTACTATCACTGAAGAGATATTATATGCAACAAGAGATAGAGGTTTTTAAGCAGCACACTCTACCACTTGCGCTTTCGCTTTTCCGTCCACGACAAATGTCTTTCTATCAGCCCATTCTGCTTGCTTCCCTTCATTCCATTGTTGTACAGGTCTTATGTAGCCGACTACTCTTGAATACACCTCGCATTTTGTTCGTTCCATTTTTCCTCCTTTCAAATTTTTATTATTCTAATTTATTTCTTTGTTTAATTGGCAAACCCGTCTCATTACTTATCCCCTGTTCTTCATCACACTTAGGGCAATACTCATGCTCCCCTGCAAGATAGCCATGAATCGGGCAAACTGAAAATGTGGGGGTTATAGTAAAATAAGGAAGGTGATAATTCTCCGCAATCTTTTTAACAAGAATCTTTACGGCATCTTTATTTATTTTCTCTCCAATGAATCCATGCAAAACAGTCCCCCCAGTGTATTGAACTTGCAACTCATCTTGTAAATCAAGCGCTTCAAAAAGATCGTCGGTAAAACTAACTGGGATATGAGTTGAATTTGTATAGTATGGTTTTGCCTTACCATCTTTGACAACTTTTTCATTTGCAACAATAATTCTCCCAAATCTTTTTTTGTCCTCTCGCGCAAATCTGTAACTCGTCCCTTCCCCTGGAGTCGCTTCAAGATTGTAAATATTTTCTGTCTCAATTTGATATTCTTCTAATTTAGATCTCATAAAATGCAAAACCTTCAAAGCAAATTTACTTCCTCTTTCTGTAGTTATATTTTCACCAGGCATAAAATTAACAATACATTCGTTCATTCCCAATAATCCTATAGTAGAAAAATGATTTTTCCAATACTGTCCAAACCTTTGATGAACGCTCCGAAGGTAAAATTTAGAATAAGGATAAAGTCCCATTTCAGTATAACGCTCAAGTGTTTTTCTTTTAATCTCCAAACTTTCTTTTGCAAGTTCCATTAAATTATTTAATTTTAAGAAAAATTCTTCTTCAGTAACGCATGTAAATCCAAGACGTGGCATATTAATTGTCACAACACCGACGCTGCCGGTTTGTGGATTTGCTCCAAAAAGTCCTCCACCTCTTTTTCTTAATTCTGTTTGATCAAGTCGGAGGCGACAATTATGGGTTAATATTCCTGTTGTTCCAACAGTAAACATCGGTTCATCATCTTTAACCTCGAAACAATAGGCGGTGCTGTTATTTATTGATTCAATACTTTTTATTTTCACCCATAACTTTCCATTTTCTTTGAACCAAACATCGCCATATTTTTCTCTGTTTAATTTATAAATTAAAACGGAATAATTAATTTCTTTTCCAAATCTTCCGTCTCTTTTATCCTGATAAATGCTTGTTGTTGTTCCAAGAGTGGCTGCAAGCATATTAATCGTTTCAACCATTTTTTTTGAAGAAGTATATATTCTATTTCGATTACCTCCATCTGTTGCGTAATGTCCATCCAATACTCCTTCACGAAATTCTTGACTCATGTTGTAAATTCTTGCATCGTAACATTTTTCTCTTTCTTTTCCTTTAACAAAATCTTTGCATAATCCCACAGCCGCCTTAGAGTGTATTTTTAAAGTAACCAATTTTGTTTTCTTATCTTCCGTTATTGAATTATGCGCCCCAAAATATTTTTCTCCAATACCTTTTAATTTAGCGATTAATTCTTTTTTAAAACTATTTTCTAAAGAGAAAACTACACTGGTATCGGCATCAAAACTCCCGTCTCCCGCATAAGCCCCTACAAAAAATCCTAACTCCCTATTTCCTCCAATACCTTTTAAGATATTTAAAGAATAAGGAAGATAATGACTAGAATTCAATTCACTTCCTTTTACAATTCTTTCCTTTTTATTATTATAAATAAAATTCAAATGTTCTTCGGACATTTTTATTTCATGACCATTTTCTAAAATAACCTTCAACATTCTTTGATTTTTGAAAGAATTAAATCTACCTTTTACAAATTTTCCGTTAGAATAAATTTCGTATTCGTCGTTTTTTCTTTTGCTTTTATATATGTTTCTGATTTCGCCGTATTCAATTCCTCTGCCTCTTGAAGAGTTAATCAAAACTTTCTCGTCTCCTGCAAGGGGACACATACTTCTCGCGTCTTCGGGATTCATGTCAGAATTTATGAAATTGCTAAAATAAGGAATTCCATATTTTGCAGTCATTTCCCATATTAAATTATAATTCTCATTGTCCCAATCAAAATCTTTCGTGATGTTATAAGTGGGTATTGGAAAAGTGAAGACCCTTCCTTGTGAATCACCTTCGAGCATGCATTCTGCAAAGGCATTGTTAATCATATCCATTTCTTCCTGGAATTCTTTGTACGTTTCATTCATTGGTTGGCCTCCTATAATCACTTGCTCTTCTTTCATATAAGAAGGAACTTTCAAATCCATTGTGATGTTTGTAAATGGAGTGTTTCCAGTAATGAATACTTTTCCCTTTCTCTTAGCTATTACAGTTTCATTTTCTGTATTAGGACACCAAATAACACCATTATAATCTACTTTTTTTATATCTTGAATATATGTCTCCTTATGCTTAATCAATCTTAATACATAAATTGGCTTTGTTCCGATTGTAGGATTTCGTTTTAAAACAGTAAAACCATATTCTGCATTGACAGCAATTTGTTGTAGTCCATGCAAAATTTCTTTATTTGTTGTAGCAATCTTATATCCTTCAAATCCATCTGCCTTAAGATATGTTTCTAAGAATAATTTTGATTGTCTTGAACTCATATTTAATAATTTCTCGGGAATGAAATTTACATTTTTCTTCATTTCAAACAAAGCATGTACAAATCTGGAAGATTCAGCATTCATCCTCATCATTTTTACTGAACTTCCTAAAGCAGGTGTAGAATCGTTTTCAGAATAATTTAAATTGAAACCTTGTAATAAAGAAGTTATTTCTTGATATTTAGAGGGGTTTTTTATTGCGGATTGATATATAGTAACTCTGCCTGAATGCCTATGTGAAGTATAGTTTTCTATTGTGCCTTCAGCAATAATCCAAGCCATTAATTTTATTTGCTCATCTGATAAATTAATATCTTCACAAGAATTCTTTGCAGCAATTGGAATTATAAATGGCGATTTCATTTTTCCCACTTTTTCTATTTCTTCAAGAATATACTCATCAGATTGGAATTTTTTTCTTACAACCCTATGGCCTGGGGAAATTAATTGATCTTGAATTCTGTTTTTTAAGTTATACATAACCCCATTATATTCTCGTGCAAATAATCGTTTTATGGGTTTGTCTTCTATAATTTTATTATTAACATTGAATGTCTTTATAATATCCCCTTCTTTTAATTCATTGTATCCTTTCCATCCATTTGGAGTTAAAATTTGTGTATCTTCCGACATACACTGGAACCCCACCCTCGTCGGAACAGCAAGGTTAAACAAAAATTCTTGCATTGCTTGTTTGACTTCTTTGTAGTTCAGCCCGTCATACCTTACAAAAGGAGCAAGCAAACTGTCAAAGTTTGAAAATGCCTGCGCGCCAGCCGTCTCACCTTGCAAAGTATAAAAAAAATTAACCATCTGCCCTAATGCGGTTCTGAAGTGTTTTGGGGGTCTTGACGAAACCTTTCCTGCAACTCCAGTAAATCCTGTCATTAACAAATCCTTCAAATCCCATCCGACGCAGTTTCCTGAAACGACTATTTTGCCCTCTCTCATAACAACTAAGGTTTTGTTTTTGACAGAAAAATCATAAACCTTTCCAGAATATTTTTTTTTCATAACTTTATTTCTGTAAATAGGAGTCAGATGAATATATTCAACACTTACACTATACATTTCACTATTTTTTCTCTTTCCGATTGTGCCGCATAAACCAATTTTTAACAGGCACTCTGTTACATCTTCGGCCAATCTCTTAGATTTAGTAAAATATTTTCTAAACTTATTATCTTTAGTTAAAGAACCATCTCCCTTAAATAATGCAAGCAAAAATATTTTAATCAATTCAGGCTCCAATTCTTTAATATGTTTTGGAATATACTTATCTTTGGAGATTCCAAAATCTTTTAGATGATAAAATAAATCCTTGGAATGGATATGTATATTGAATTTGGAAGAATTATTGTATTTAATATTCATTTTGTCCAATAATCTCAAAATTTCTCCTCGATATTTTTTATCTGATTGCGCGATGCTTATTCTAAAATCTCCTTTGGCTGGTTCGTAAACACTTCCTTCAGAAAGATACCATCCCATAAATTCCAAATAATCTTTAATATCTAATAATCCTAAATTCTTTTTTCGATTGCCGCCAGTAACTTCTGTTACATAAAATTCTCTTGCGTTTTTCCCCTTCCATTCAACTCTTTTATCAAATTCCATTCCATATTTAAACTCGGGAGGGTTTACAAATTCCCATACTTTCTTATGTTTTCTTCTAACTAAAAGACGATGCTCAGGGGTTACTAATAAAGAAACACCTCTTCCTTCAAATGAATACATTTCCCCAGAATAATTATAAATTTGTTTATCATAAGGCACCTGAAATTCTAATTCTCCTGTTTCTATATTTTTTGTTGCAACTTTTTCACCTTCTTTAACTTCTTTGAAAAATTTCCATCCATCTTCTGTTAATATTTTTGTTTGTTCATCAAAACAATACGCGCCTAAAGTTCCCAAATCATGAATATGAATCTCCGCATTTTCATGTGCGGCCCTTATTGCTTCAGGATAAACTCGCCTGTTCCAATAATTTGTAATTATCTTAGTTGCAATATAATTATTTAATCCTTGAAGCGAAAAACCCATATTTGAATTTTCCTTAATCATCCAATCATTTAGACCTAAATAATCATCAACAACTTCAATCGTGTCGAATAATCCTTTAACTTCTCTTAATTCTTCATGACTTTTTCTGTAAAGAATGTACGCCTTAGCCGTTTTTGCGCGCCCCTCTTCAATTAAAGTTTTTTCAACAATATCCTGCACGTTCTCCACACTAGGTATTGCATTATCTCCAAACTTTTCATTTAAGTCCTTAACAACTAAATCAGAAATGTGTTTTGCCATTTCTTTATCATGTCCGCCGACAGCTTTTGCAGCTTTCCAAATTGCTTCCGTTACTTTTTCCTGATCGAACGGAACAACACTCCCATCACGTTTCCTTACTTTTGTTATCATTTTAATCCCTAAAACATCTATTGATGTTTTTGTCCTCCATTAATCCCTAAAACACCGCAGTGTTTTTGTCCTCCATTGTTATTAATCCCAAGTTAAATTTCCTGCGGTCTGATATTCTGTGACGCGCGTTTCAAAAAAGTTTTTCTCCTTCGATAAATCTGTTGATTGCGACATCCATGGAAAAGGATTTTCTGTATTGTAAACTCTTAATAATCCTATTCGTTCAAGTCGCCTGTCAGCAATGTATTCAACATAATTGCAAAATTGCTCGGCATTAATTCCTAAAATTCCTTGAGGGCATGCGTCATAAGCATATTTCTTCTCAAGTTCTACAGCTTTTTTTATCAGTTGAATCGCTTCATTTTTGAAATCTTCACTCCATATTTCAGGATTTTCCGTTTTTATTGTATTAATTAAATCACAACCAAAAGCCAAATGAATTGATTCGTCCCTCATAATAAATTCAAACTGCTCTCCTATTCCGACCATCTTGTGTTGTCTTTTCAATGCAAGCATCATGGCAAATCCTGCGTAAAAGAAAATTCCTTCCATTATAACGTAATATCCTATTAAATCATGCAAAAATTTTCTTACATTTTCTTTTCCTTTCGTGGAGAAATTAGGGTCGAACACACTTTTAGTAAGATCAATTACAAAATTATCTTTTTCTTTTATTGAAGGAATTGTATTATACATATTATATATTGTATCAGGATTCAAACCAAGAGTATCACAGCAATAAATGAAAGTGTCAGTATGAATTGCCTCTTCAAATGCCTGCCTTAACAAATACTGTCTGCATTCAGGATTTGTGACATGATTGTAAATTGCCAGAACAATATTGTTTGCTGTCAGCGATTCTGCCGTCGAGAAAAATCCCAAATTCCAAATAATCATTCTTCTTTCTGTTTCGTTCAAAAACCGGTCTGATTTCCATTGCTCGACGTCGTCCTGCATTGGAATTTCTTCAGGAACCCAGTTGTTCGCAACTCCTGTTTTGTAATGTTCTCTTGCCCACAAATATCTCATAGGCAGAATTTTATTCGGATCAGTTTTTGAATTATTTATTATACCTACTTTATTGTAATTTTCATTATATCTATCTTCAGATTTATTTTCTTTATCTTCTAACGTCGGTCTTTCTAAGTTCAGCATTAAAAGTTTTATATTAGAAAGTTCATCATTAAGTTCCATAATTTGAGAATTCATTTTTTCTATTTTCAATTGATTAACTTCCAAAAGTCTTTTTATCTGTTCAATTTCCATTTTTATTTAATTATATTTATTGACACGCTTCGCAGTCCGGATCAAGCAAAGAGCAAACTTTCCCATTTGTAAATTCTGTCGCTGACATCCCATTGCTAATTTCAAGATCAAAATTTGAAGCGGTAGCTTTTTGTTTTGTAGTAATTTCTTTAAGTCGTTCAACTTCCTGAATTTTTTCTGACACATCAAAATTTTTATATTCTCTTTTTTGCGTGAACCCGTATTTTTCTGCATTCAGAGTCGATTTTTCAATTTGTGATGCTGCCAGACTTCTTAAATAATAAGTTGTTTTCAATCCCTTTTCCCAGGCATATAAATATGTCTCGCTTAATTTAGTTCCTGAAACTCCTTTTATGAACAAATTGAAACTTTGTGATTGATCAATCCATTTTCCCCTTGCTGCAGTAATATCAATTAAATGTTTTGCATCTATGTCAAAAACTTCTTTGTATTTTCTTTTAAGTTCTTCTGGAATTCCTGCAATCAAACTAACATTGCCGTCGTAATATTTCAATTGCTCAAGCATTTCCTGATTCCACAATCCCATTTTCTTTAAGTCCTCAATTAAGTATGGATTAACAACTGTAAATTCCCCGCTCATGTTCGCCTTGACATAAATGTTTTTATAAATTGGTTCGATGCATGGATAACATCCAGAAATTGTGGATATCGTCGCTGTCGGCGCAATTGCCATGACATTTGAATTTCTCATTCCGTATTGTTTAACATGCATTCTTACTGGTGTCCAATCCAAACTCTCATCGCGCGAAACATTTATTTTCATTCCTCTTTCTTCTTCAACTAAATTTATTGTATCTAGTGGGAAAATTCCCTTATCCCATTTCGAGCCGGAATAACTCTCGTATTTTCCTCTTTCTTTTGCTAATTCAGACGATGCGAGAATTGCATAATAAGACACCAACTCCATGCTTTTGTCAGCAAAAGTTACTGCTTCTGGAGAACCAAAATCAATATCCAACATGTAAAGCGCATCCTGGAAACCCATTATTCCAAAACCAATTGGTCTGTGTTGCAAGTTTGATATCTCTGCTTCTATTGTTGGGTAAAAATTTATATCAATAACATTGTCAAGCATTCTGACGGCAGTTCTGACTGTTTTTGCAATTAGTTCCTTGTCTAGTTGATTATTGACTATATGTTTTCCAAAATTTATGGAACCAAGATTGCAAACAGCGGTCTCTTTTTCAGAAGTATTCAAGGTTATTTCAGTGCATAAGTTAGAATTATGTATAACGCCGACGTGATCTTGAGGCGAGCGAATATTGCACGGGTCTTTGAATGTTATCCACGGATGCCCCGTCTCAAACAACATGCTTAGCATTTTCTTCCAGAGTTTCAGGGCCGAAACCGTTTTGTGTTTTTTTATCTTTCCGTTCCGTGCTGCCTCTTCATACTCTTCGTATTTTTTCTCGAATTTTCTTCCGTATAAGTGATGCAGTTCAGGGACTTCTTCCGGCGAGAATAAAGTCCATTCTTCATCGTTCAAAACTCTTTTTATAAATAAATCAGGAATCCAATTTGCTGTGTTCATGTCATGCGTTCTCCTTCTTTCATCGCCAGTGTTCTTTTTTAAATCCAAAAAGTCCTCAATATCAAGATGCCACGTTTCAAGATAAACACAAGTTGCGCCCCTTCTTTTTCCGCTTCGGTTTATTGCAACAGTAACGTCATTTGCAATTTTTAAAAAAGGAATGGTGCCTTGGCTTGAAACTCCATTTGTTTTTATAGTTGCTCCAGTTGCACGCACATTTGTCCAATCAGTTCCAATGCCTCCAGACCATTTTGATAATTGCGCATTATCTCCATAAACTTTGAAAATATGATGCAAATCATCCATTACAGTATTCAAATAACATGAGCTTAATTGTGGATGAAGTGTCCCGGAGTGAAACAGCGTCGGTGTTGATGAAACATATCTCAATGAAGAAAGCAAGTCATAAAATTCAATTGCTTTTTCATCTTTATTTTTTTCTTTAATTGACAATCCCATAGCGACTCTCATCCAGAAGCCTTGCGGCATTTCTATTCTTTTTTCTCCAACCTTAGCAAAATATCTTTCATATAATGTTTGAATTCCCATAAACTGCAAAAGTTCATCCCTTTCGGTCTTAAGGGCATTTCCCAATTTAATTAAATCAAAATTTAAAAGCCGCTTGTCAAATAAATTTTCCTCAACTCCTTTTTGTATACCATAAATAAATGCTTTTTTGTAATTCTCATTTTTGCCGGCTTTTAAAATTGATTCGCCTGTTGC
Organism: Nanobdellota archaeon; assembly: GCA_038045305.1. Classification (GTDB taxonomy): domain Archaea; phylum Nanobdellota; class Nanobdellia; order Pacearchaeales; family GW2011-AR1; genus JAUSKC01. The sequence goes on from JBBSYJ010000068.1 coordinate 13,718, forward strand.
CTCTTTGAAAAGTTTTTGTAAAAACAATCTCCCAGAAACATAATTATAAGCAGGGTCTTTTTCTATAAACGTTACCGATGCTAAAATTAATGACTTTTGAATATCTTCGGTTGTTATGCCATCGTAAATATTTTTGACAAGTTCTTTTATAACCGAATCAGCTGAGATGTCCTTTTCATAACCTCTGGCTGCAGCCAAGATACTTTCCTTTATCTTTCCAAGGTCAAAAAGAACTGCGGTTCCATCTAATTTTTTTACTTTTAATCTTCCAAGCTGGACTTTCTTCTGATTCTCAACTTTTTCTTTTTCCCTTTCAAGTTTTCTTTTTTCTCTATAAAGAATATAGGCCTTTGAGATTTCATACAATCCATTTTTTACAAGGTTTTTTTCAACAATGTCCTGCACATTCTCAACATTAGGATAAAAATCAATGAAGCGTGCTTCAATTTCTTGCTGAATATCAAAAATAAGTTTATCCATCAATTCATCTTCTATTTTGTTGTCCGTCGCTCTTACCGCTTTCATTACAGCATTTTTTATTTTATCAGAATCAAATCCTACGACATCACCATTTCTTTTTACAATCATTAACGAAATTGTTTCAGTCATGCAAAAACCTCTAAAACATTTCTGAAAGAAATGTTTTCGTCTTCATTTATTATCATGCGAATATCCTCAACTCTTCTTTGAAGTCCTTAATATCTTGGAAGTCCCTGTAAACAGAAGCAAATCTTATATACGCAATATTGTCAATTTTTTTTATTTTTTTTATTGCTATCTCTCCTATCGTAGAACTTTTTACTTCTTTTTTACCCATTTTTCTTATTTGCTCCTCAATTTCTTGAACTATTTTGTCTATCTTGTCTTTTGCTACTGGCCTTTTTTCAAACGCCCTGTAAATTCCGTTCTGCAACTTCTCTCTCAAAAATTGCTCTCTTCTTCCATCCTTTTTTATTACAAAAATGTCGTCTTTCTCTATTTTTTCTTGTGTAGTGAATCTTTTTCCACACTTTAAACACTCTCTTCTTCGTCTTATCCCCTCTTCAGAGTTGCGTTTGTTCGTTACTTTAAATCTTGTACTTGAACAGTATGGGCATTCCATATTCACCTCGCGTAATACAACATATTGTACTTATCACCTATTAACTTTACCATCTGTTGTATTTTGCATTTGTTTCAAACCAGACTTTTATTTAAAGATTTTGAACTATCCAAAAAAAGTAACACGAAAGTTCGCACAAGATTTACAAGAAAGAAAGTTATTTTTTGCAGGTTTTGTATTAACTACTAAAAGATAACAGGAAGAAAGATTTAAAAATATCCTATTTCTTTGAATTTCATGAAAGTTCAAGAAGGAAAAACATATTTGACAGTTCCGCATGAAGGAAAAGAACTTACTTTTCAACATCCTGCATTTAGAGGAACTTATGGAAATGTTGCAAAAGCAGTTGATAATGAAGCATTAGGAAGACCAATTTCTTCAGAAACAGCTTCTTTAGTTTATGATGCTTTTCAAAATCCTAAAGGAGATTACGAATCGAGAATAATTGATATTTCAAAAAATAATTTGTTTTGGGAATTTACAGGAAATCTTTATCTTCCAAAATCAAATGAAGAAGTAAGCAATGGAGTTATCTTAGAAAATAATCCTCAAATTGCTAATGGAAGATTAAATATGAACAGACAATCTTTGATAAAAAGATTGCAAGAAAGCGACCTATTAGTGAAATTCGTTCCATTCGGATATAAAACTGGAGAGCAAAATTTAATTGAATTGCAAAAAAATCCTTACATTGTTGCAAGATATGGCGAAGAAGGAGCTCAAAAAATTTCAGAAGTTGCGTCAAAATATAAAAAAAGTCCTGTGCTTTTCAGTTTTGAGTCGGTTGACGAAGAA
>JBBSYJ010000069.1:0-15247 GCA_038045305.1 Nanobdellota archaeon
GCTACAACCAAATCTTTAAAAACCTATTTTTTCTAAACATTTTGTTCCAGGAAAGATAAAATGATATCCGCATTAATTAGATATGGCAACAAGAAAAGCACCAAGGAAAGGAAGTTTACAATTTTGGCCCAGAAAACGGGCAAGTAAGTTTTTACCTAGGGTGAACTGGGAAATTTTGCCACAAGATAATTCTGTTAAATTACAAGGTTTCATTTGCTACAAGGCCGGAATGAAGTCGGCTTATGTTAAGGACAACACACCTGATTCTATGACCAAAGGAAAAGGAATAGTCGTGCCTGTTACAGTTCTTGAATGCCCTACAATGAGAATTTATTCTGTTAGATTTTACAAAAATGGAATTGTTGCAAAGGACGTACTCGCGGAAAGTTTTGATAAAGAACTTAAAAGAAAAGTTAGAATGCCTAAGAAAAAGCATGAATTTGGGAAAGTAAATCATGAAGATTATGACAATGTTAAAATAATTATTTATTCGCAAGTCAAAAAAATTGGCCTGAAAAAGACGCCTGACTTGAGTGAGGTTGCTTTGTCTGGAAGTTTGCAGGAAAAAATTAATTTTATAAAAGAAAACTTGCACAAGGAATTCAGCATTTCAGATTTTTTTGGCAAAGGTGAATTGATTGATGTAAGGGGCTTAACAAGAGGAAAGGGTTTGCAAGGCCCAGTAAGAAGATTCGGGATAACTTTGAAATTCCATAAGTCAGAAAAAGGAGTTAGGCGTCCAGGAAGTTTGGGACCTTGGCATCCTGCAAGAACAACTTTCAGAGCCCCTATGGCTGGACAACTAGGAATGTTTACTAGAGTGGTCTACAATAATAAAATTTTAGGAATTGTAAAGCATACTGAGAAAAAAGAGTTGAATAATATAAAAAATTATGGAAATGTTCATGGAGATTACATTGTCTTAGCTGGTTCAGTTCAAGGCACAGCAAAAAGACAGCTTTTGATAACAAGATCTTTCAGACCAACGGTAAAACAATCAAAGAAAAATATGGAGTTTGTGGAGTTGCGATGAAAGTTCAAGTTTATTCAATAAGCGGAGAAAAGAAAAAAGAAATTGAATTGCCAAAAGTATTTGAAAGCCCTATAAGAATTGATATTTTATCAAAAGTTTTAGAGGCGCGCAAAATGGAACAGCCATTCGCTCCATCACCTGTTGCAGGAAAACAACATTCAGCTTCGGGAGTTATTAAACATAGAAGACATGTTTGGAAGACATCTTATGGAAGAGGAATGTCAAGAGTTCCACGAAAAGCAATGTCAATAAAAGGAACTCAATTTAATTGGGTTGCAGCTGAAAGCCCCCAAACACGAGGTGGTAGAAGAGCTCATCCACCAAAAATAATTGCACGAATGAATACAAAAAAGATAAACAAGAAAGAAAATAAAATCGCTTTTGAAAGTGCATTAAGCGCGACGGCAAATGAAAAATATGTTCAGGGTAAATATTCTAGTTTGAAAGATGTAAAAATCGGTAAAGTACCTTTTGTTTTGGAAAATACAGGGAAGGTAAAAGTAAAAGAATTTGTAAATGGCTTGAAAAAGATTTTGGGAGAAACCCTAAGCCAAGTTGGATTCAAAGAAAAATCAATAAGATCTGGAAGAGGAAAGATGAGGGGAAGAAAATACAAAACAACTGCGGGTTTATTGCTTGTCGTCGGGAAGAATGAAAAGATTAAAATGAAAGTTGTTGATATTGCACATGCGGACGCTTTGAATGTTGTTGACTTGGCAAAGGGCGGACCGGGACGACTTACAATTTATACTGAAAATGCAATTAAAGAAATTCAGGAGAGAATGAAATGAACTTAAAACCTATAGCGACGGAAAAGGCAGTCATGATGATTGAAGCACTAAACATTTTGGCATTTGAAGTTCCAAGAAATGTAAATAAGAATGAAATAAAAAAAGAAGTTGAAGAAACTTTGGAAATAAAAGTCGAAGCTGTCAGGACACAAATAAGAAATGGGAAAAAGATTGCTTATGTTAAATTAAATAAAAAGAATCTTGCGATTGACGTCGCAACAAAGATAGGATTAATGTAAATAAAATGGCAAAGACAATAATATCCCAAGCACGAGGACATGGAAGTTCAACTTATCGCGTTAGGTCAAAGATCTTCAAATATAGAATACAATATCCAAGAAATTTGAGTGGAAACGGCAAAGTTATAAAATTAATATCTAGCGGAGCGCATTACGCACCAATTGCAAAAGTGCAGCACAGCGAAGGTGTTTTTTACATTCCAGCATTCAACCATATGTACCAAGAACAAGAATTAAAATTTGAGACAGATGAAGTAAAAGATGGAAATATATTACGACTAAAAAACATCCCTGTAAAGACCAAGATTTACAATATTGAATCACGGCCTAACGACGGCGGGCGATTTATAAGAACTGGCGGAACTTCAGGAATAATTACACGAATCGTCGGAAATGAAGTTTATGTTTTACTTCCTTCAAAAAAAGAAAAGGCATTCAACCCTGAATGCAGAGCTACTATTGGAACAATCGCCGGACATGGAAGAAAAGAAAAACCTTTTGTTAAAGCAGGAAGAAAATTCCATTTGATGAGAACAAAAAGCAAATTATGGCCGAGGACTTCTGCAATCAAAGTTAATGCAATTGATCATCCATTTGGATCAGGAAGAGGAAAAGTTCCTAAATCAAAGATTGCTAAGAGAAACGCGCCTCCTGGAGCAAAGGTAGGACATATAAGACCAAGAAGAACTGGTAGGAAAAAGAAATGATGACGACACAAGAACAAATTAAAATACAAAAATTAGAAAGTTTAGATGATTTAGAATTACTTGCAGTAGGGGATGTAATTGAAACCTTATTACATGGTTGTAGGGGAAAGGCAATTATCTTAAAAAATGAGGATCAATTTTTATCATTAATAAAAAGACAACCCCTTGAAGAAGGAGAAGGAATAATGGAATATTCTGCTCCCAAATCACATTATTCTGTTGAAAATGGAAGATTAATCCAAAATGGTGTAGTTAGTTCTATATTACTATCTAATAGTTTTTATGAAAAGATATATCATCAATATGGAGAATTACTTAAAAGAATAAATTAATAAAATGGCAGAAAAAAGCGAAGAGACATTGAAGAGAGAAAGTATGTACCGAGGTAGGACTATTTCGGAATTGAAGACGCTAGATGTCAGAGAATTCGCAAAATACCTTAGAGCAAGACAAAGAAGAACGGTCTTAAGAAATTTCCAGCAAATTGAAAATTTCATAAAGCGGGCTAAGAAAAGAATGATGAAAAACAAACCAGTTAAGACACACCTAAGACAACTTGTTGTTGTTCCTGAAATGGTTGGCATGAAAATACAAATTCACAACGGACATGAATTCTCTCCAGTAGATATAACAACAGAAATGCTTGGACATGTTTTCGGGGAATTTTCAATTACTCGTGGAAAGGTCAAGCACGGAGCTGCAGGAATTGGAGCAAGTAAAGGAAGTAAATCACAATCAAAGAAATAAAATGACAACACAAAATAAATTTTGCGTAAAGAAATAAAATGACAGAAACAAGTTTCAGCACAAATAAAAATTCAAAGGAATTTTCATAATGACAGAAAGAAATTACAACGCTGAACAAAAAAGTATGAAGACGATGAACAAGCAGGAAAGATCTTTAAGCAAAGTAGTTGAAACACCGACGAAGAAAGAAGAAAAGGTTAGTGAAATTAAGACAGAAGAAAAAATAGAAAGCAAAAAAGAAGAGAACAAAGCAAAGAAACCAATTAAAGTTAAAAGAGTTAAGAAAGAATTTGCTGTCTTCAGAGGAACAGGACTTCCTATATCAAGAAAATATTCTATTGAAATTTGCAGATACATAAAAGGAAAGAAAATAGATGATGCAATAAAAGATTTGGAAAATGCTATACAAAAGAAAAGAGCAATTCCAATGAGAGGAGAGTATGCGCATCAAAAAGGAAAAGGAATGGCTGGCGGAAAATATCCAAAGAATGCATCTGAGGACTTTATAAGAATCTTAAGGAGTTTGAAGGCAAATGCAAGTTATAATGAAATAGAAAATCCAATTATCGTCGAGGCAATAGCAAACAAGGCAACACGTGTATATGGTCGATTTGGAAGAACAGAAAAAAAGAGAACACACTTAACGTTAAGGGCAATGGAGGGAAAGGATTAAAATGACAGAAACAAGTTTCAGTACAAATAAAAATTCGGTGGAATTTTCATAATGGAAGAAAGAAAGATTGTCCAATTTAAGAAAGAAGAGTTTGCTATAAAAGAATATATTAAAAATTCTCTCGGAAAAGGAAAAGTAAGTAAAGTTAGAATTGAATACACCCCTATAGGAGAAAAAATAATTGTGTCAACATCAAAGCCAGGACTTGTTATTGGAAGAAAAGGCGAGAAAATTGAAGAGCTTACTGGAGTTTTAAAAGGAAGATTCAAACTTGAAAATCCTCACATTGAAATTGATGAAATTATGAAACCGGATTTGGACGCGCAATTAGTTGCAGATGAAATTGCAATTTCTTTGGAAAGATTTGGGCCTTTAAAGTTTAAAGTTGTTGCTTACAGAATGCTGCAAAGAATAATGGGGGCTGGTGCACTTGGAACAGAGATAAGATTAAGCGGCAAATTACCGTCGAGCAGAGCAAAAACATGGAGATTTGCTCAAGGTTATTTGAAAAAGACAGGCGACTCTGCAAAAGTTGTGGACAGAGCTAAGTCAATTTCATTCACAAAGCCGGGAGTTGTTGGAATTAAAGTTGCAATTCTAAGCCCAGAGGCAATTATTAAAGACAGAGTCATAATAAGTGAAGGTTTAATTTTAAGATTAAAACAAAACGCCGAAAAAACAAAAATAGATGATGAAGAAAAGAAAATGAAGAAACCGGCCAAAAAATCAAAGAAGAAAACAGAAGAAAAAACAGAGAATAAAAAATGAGCACTTTAAAATCAAATGAAATTAAGAAAATGAGTCAGCATGATAAAGAGAAAAAATTGAAAGAATTAAAAATGGAACTAGTTAAAGCAAGAGTCAGTGCAGGAAAAGGTGGAAGTTCAAAAGTCAAAGAAATAAAAAGAATTATTGCGCGAATTCACACATTCAACCGACCAAATAAATCTGGAGGGTTGAACAAATAAACAATGGAAATAGATCCAAGAACTGGCTTGCCAGTCGACGCTATGGCGTGGGATGACCTTGCGAAAGAAGGTCAGAGGATCAGGGTAACGACCGACAAGAAAAGATATGGAAAGATCGTTACTATCGTATCAGGGTTCGACAAAGGAACTGATATAAAGTCCATCGCAAAGGCTTTGAAAAATGAGCTTGCTTGCGGAGGAACATACAGGGAAAATGAAGTCGAACTTCAAGGAGATCACAGAGCCAAAGTAAAAAAAGTTTTGGTAAAACTTGGCTTTGATGAAAACTCAATAGAGGAATAGATCCTGCAAAATAGCATAAAAATAGAAAGTAAAATGAAAAAAACAGAAGCTAAAATGGAAAAAATGAAAGAAGTAAAGTTAGTTGGAACTGAATTTATCCCTACACGAGGGAAGATATTTGAAGGAACTGTTACAAAAAAATTCCCGAAAAGAGTCGTTATAGAATTTGAAAGAACGGTTTACGTAAAAAAATATGAACGTTATGCAAAATCAAAAACAAAAATTCATGCGCGAGTAATGCCTGAAATGGAAAATGTTATTTCCGTCGGAGATTATATTAAAGTCCAGGAATGTCGTCCACTTAGTAAAATAATTCATTTTGTGGTTTTGAAAAAATTAAAGGACGCGAAAGAAAACACCGTAGCTGAAAAATTAACTAGGGAGGATGAAAGAAAATGAAGGCCATTTCATCAAGAGGAACAGCAGGTTTGAATTTAGGGGCGAAAGTAATTGCTGCAGATAATAGCGGAGCAAAAATTGTAAAAATTGTTGGAGTTAAAAAATGGAAAGGAAGAAAAAACAAACAGGCATGCGCGAAAATTGCGGACTGGGTAAAGGTCTCTGTAAGAAAAGGAGTTCCTGATATGAAAGGAAAGGTATTTGACGCGGTCGTAGTACGATTAAGGAAACCGTGGAGAAGATTAAGTGGCGAGAGAGTTTGCTTTGAAGACAACGCTGTTGCAATCTTAAAAGATGAAAAAGGAAATCCAAAAGGAACACAAATTAAAGGACCAATTGCAAGGGAGGTCATGGAACGCTGGCAGTCAGTTGCTAAGTTAGCGTCGGTGGTTTATTAATATGCAAAAGCTTGATTATATTGAATTTGAAAAACGTGCCAAAAGAACAATGAAAGAAATTGTTGATGAACTAGATTCTTCTTTACAAGTACAGGATTTAAAGATGGAGGGGACTATCAGAATGATGATTCAATATAATTTGGAATATAATTTACCAGGTGTTGTAGCTTGTCATTTAGTTTTAGAAAGTTACCCAAGAAACGAAGTGATAAGTTTATTCAGAAGTGAAATAAATAGAAGAGCACAACTTAATTAAAATGAAAGCAAAATTTAGAAGAACATGGAATGCATCGGCTCAGCCTAGAAAACAGAGAAAATATTTAGCAAATGCCCCATTGCACATTAAAAGAAAATTCCTGAATGTCCAACTTTCAAAAGAATTAAGAAAAAAATACGGAAAAAGAAATATTGGACTAAGAAAAAATGATACAGTAAAGATTATGGTTGGAAAATTCAAAAAGCAATCTGGAAAGGTTTTGAGTGTAAACACAAAATTCGGGAAAATAACAATTGAAGGAATTCAAAAGAAGAAAATGGATGGAAGCAAGGTTGCAGTTCCAATAAGAGCATCAAATTTAATGATTACAAGTTTGGAATTGAATGATAAAAAGAGAATTACAAAACTTAGTGGCCAAAAAACTGAAGAAAAAATAGAAAGCAAAAAAGAAGATATTAAAAAGACAGATAAGACCGAAATTAAAGAGAAAAACATTAAAAATGTTTTAAAAGAGGAAAATAAAAAATAAAATGGCACACATAAAAAGACAAGCAATTCCGACGAGCTGGCCGGTTACAAGAAAAGGAACAGCATATGTAGTCAGAGCCAATGCCGATTTGGAAAAAGGAGTTCCGGTTTTAATTGCATTGAGAGAAATGTTAAAAGTAGCACAAACACGGGATGAAGTTAAGACTGCATTAAATGACAGAAATGTTTTATTAAATGGTAAGCCAGTATTGCAAGAAAAGAATAGCATTTCTTTACTTGATGTAATAACTTTAGTTCCATCCAAAAAAAACTACAGATTAGAATTAAATTCGGCAGGAAAATTTGAATTGGTTGAAATTAAAGAAGCAGACGCAGGAAAAAAAGTTTCAAAGATTATAGGTAAGAAAATGATAAAAAACAAGAAAATACAAATCAACTTGTTCGACGGGACGAACTTCCTTTCAGATATAAAATGTTCTGTAAATGATTCAGTTTTGGTTGATTTGAAAAACAAGAAAATTGAGAAATGCATCCCACTAAAGGAGAAAACAAGGGTTATGGTATTTGCCGGAAAACACATTGGTGAAAAGGGTTCAATAAACAGCATTGATAAAGAACACCAAAGAGTTGAAATTACTTCAGATAAGGGCAAATTAACTATTTTAATTAAACAGATTATGGCAACGGAATAAAATGAAAGCAAAAATAAAGAACACTGAAGAGAATGTTATGAGAAAGATCTCAATTGAAAAGGTTGTTCTAAGTGTTGGAGGAACTGCCGAGAATCTTGAAAAAGGCGTCAGATTATTAAAATATCTCGTCAAGGAAAGAAAACCTGCCAAGAAAAAAGCACGGAAAAGAATTCCTTCTCTTGGAGTGAGACCTGGTTTGGAAGTCGGAACTGTTCTTACAATAAGAAAAAACAAAGAAGAGCTTTTGAAAAGAATGCTAAACGCAATAGATAACAAACTTAAAAGAAAACAAATCAGCAACAATAATTTTTCATTTGGAATAAAGGAATATATTGAAATTCCAGGAGTAGAATACCAAAGGGATATTGGAATTACAGGTCTTGATGTGACTGTTGTTTTCAAGCGGGCTGGTAGAAGGGTTAGACTTAAGAAGATAAAATCAGGAAGAATACCTGAGAAACAAACAATCAAACCAAAGGAAATAATTAAATTTATGGAAGATAATTTCGGAACAAAATTCACAGGTAAAATAAGAGATGAAAACATTAAAAATGTTTTAAAAGAAAAACATCAAGATATTTTAAGGGAGGATAAAGAATAAAATGACAGAAACAAGTTTCAGCACAAATAAAAATTCAGGGGGTGAATTTTCATAATGGGAGCATCAAATTGGAAAAAGATAACAAAACAATTGAAGAACAAACCAGCGAAGCTGCAAAGGTTCTTGAAGCATAACAAGCCGAAAGAACGAACCACTGGAAAAGCAAGGATGAGATGTGAAAGAACAGACCAGTTCGGCGGACACATAAAAAGTTATGGTTTGAATTATTGCAGACAAGCATTCAGAGAAATTGCGGAGGAAATTGGATTTAAAAAATACAACTAAAATGTCACAAGATACAGTAGCAGACGGATTGAATATGATTGCAAATGCGAAGCGTGCAGGAAAGGAGAAAGTTGTAATTGGAAGAATATCCAACCTTTTAATTGAAATTCTCAAAATTATGAAACAAAAAGGCGCGATAAAGAAATACAAAATTGACAGCAAAGAAAAGTCAGTTGAGATTACCATAGACAAAATGTCGACATGCAAAGCGATAAAGCCGCGCTTTACAATACAAATCTCACAAATTGAAAAATACCAAAGAAGGTACTTACCCGCAAGAGATATTGGAACTTTGATCATCTCAACAAACAAAGGACTAGTAACTCATGAAGAAGCGTTAACTGAAAATATAGGAGGATGCTTGATAGCATATTTCTACTAATGAAGAACAATAAACAAATTATTAGACAAGAATTAGAAAGATATCATTTGGAAAATGGTGAAGTCGATATTATAGAGGAAGAAGAAATGCAAGATCCATATTCTGAAGCTCATCATACTTTACAATTACTAGAAGATACATTTGGATGGTTCAAACTAATTGCCAAAGGCAAAGACGATAGAGAATACAGAAAAGTTAGAGAATTTATTATGGAACAATATATTCGTGTAGAAGAAGATTTAGAAAAACTTCAGATTCTTGGAGAAGGAAGAACTGCTGATAAGATAAGAAGTTTATTTCATAAAATAAAACCAAAATGTGATATTATGTTCGCATATAATGCAGTTTCTTTAAACAATTATTTGAATCAAAGAAAAAAAGAAGGAGAATATCCAGGTCATTTGGCATATTTAGAAAGAACTCTTGGTAAATATACTGAAATGAGCAATAATCATTTAAGAGAAATTCGGAGACAATTAAAATGAAAAAATCATTAACTAAGGAAACGAAAATCCCTGAAGGCGTTGAAGTAAAAGTACATGGAGATATGATAATTGTAAAAGGACGTGAAGGAGAATTAAAAAGAAAATTCGATTTAGGAAAGATAAAAGCAGAAGTCAAAGATAATAAAATTATTTTGAAAGATGAAACAGCTTCTAAAAAAGAGAAGAAGATAATGAATACCGTTTCAGCTCATTTGAAAAATATGATTATAGGGGTTAAGGAAAAGTATGAATATAAATTGAAAGTTTGTTCAAGCCATTTTCCAATAGGAGTGGACGTTCAAGGCCGTAACGTCTCAATTAAAAATTTCCTTGGAGAGAAAATCCCGAGAAAAACCAAGCTTCCCGAGGGTGTCGAAGCAAAAGTTAACAAGGAATTTATTATTATAACCTCATGCGACAAAGAACTTGCCGGACAGGCCGCAGCTAAATTTGAAGAAGTTACAAAAATAAAAGACAGAGATAGAAGAATTTTCCAAGATGGAATTTTTATGATTACTAAAGCTGGGAGGGAAATATGAAATTCCTAAGACGAGCATGGCAGAATACTTCAGCTACCGGAAGAGGAAGAAAAAAGAAACAGGTTTGGAGAAGGCCTACTGGAAGACATAATAAAATGAGAGAAAATAAAAAAGGAAAGCCAGCAACGGTAAATATTGGATATAGAAGCGAGAAAAAATTCAGAGAAAAAATAAATGAACAAAATTCTATTCAGATAAATAATTTAAAAGATCTTAAAAAAGCAGGGAAAGAACAAGTCCTTGTAATTGGGAAAATCGGCAAAAAGAAAAAACTTGAAATTTTAAATAAAGCAAATGAAAAAGGATTGCATATTTTTAATATCAATTCAAAAAGATTTATTAAAAAACACACAAGGAAGATGGAAAGAAAAAATAAGACAAGGAAGACAGAAGAGAAAAACGAAATAAAAGATAGCGGAGATAAGAAATGAATTTAGGAAAGAAAAAGGCGCTTGCGGCAAGGACTTTGAAAGTTGGAAAAGAAAGAATCGTCTTTATAGGAGCACGTTTGCAAGAAATTAAAGAAGCTATAACAAAACAAGATATAAGGGACTTGGTCAAGTCCGGTGCAATAGTCATAAAAAATGTTAAAGGGAGAAAAACAGTTGTCAGAAGAAAAAGTAGAAGCCCGGGAAATGTCAGAAGAAAAAGAAAATCAAGAAAAAAAGATTATATGATTATGGTAAGAAAATTAAGAAGTCATGTAAAAGGACTTGAAGAACAAGGAAAGATTTCACGAGATGAAACAAAAAACATGAGGAAGAAAATAAGAAATAAATTTTTCAGAAGCAAAGCACATTTAAAAGAACATATTGGAGATTTAAAATAAAATGCAGCGCGCAGGGGTAAAAACACAGAAGAGAAGGAGAAGAGAAAATAAAACGGATTACAAAAAAAGAATTAATCTGCTTAAGGGAGAAAAGGCACGAATTGTTTTCAGAAAGACAAACAGGTATATTATAAGCCAGTATGTTACAAGTAAAGATGCGCAGGACAAAGTTGAATTCACAATAACCTCAAAAGAACTGTTAAGACACGGCTGGCCTGAAAAAGCGTCTGGAAGTTTGAAGTCGTTAACAGCTTCTTATTTAACAGGTTTTTTAACAGGAATCAAAATTAAAAAAGAAAAAAAAGAAACGCCGATTGTTGATTTGGGAATGACAAGAACCTTACATGGAACAAAGGTTTTTGCTTTTATCAAAGGTTTAATAGATGCTGGAGTTACAATTCCATGCAAGAAAGACGCCTTCCCTAGTGAAGAAAGATTAAATGGAGAACATATGAAAAATAAAGTTAATATCAAAGAAATTAAAATGAAATTGGAAAAGATATAATGACAGAAACAAGTTTCAGCACAAATAAAAATTCAGGAGAATTTTCATAATGGCTGCAAAGAAAATTGTAGAAGAACGTGAAGACGAGTATGCTGAAGAAGCACTGGAAGAAGAAATTGAAAGTGAATTAAAAGAAACAGAAGCCATGTTTAACGAAGAAGAAATTAAAGAAGAAAAAGAAACAGTAAAAGCCAAAGAAAAGGAAATAAAAAGAAGAGAAGAACAAGATAAAGAAGACGAGGCACGAAAACGAAGAGGGGAAAAAACAAAAAGTGAAGTTCTTTCTGATTGGGTTCCAAAAACAAAACTTGGAAAAGAAGTAAAGGAAGGAAAAATAAGAAATATTGACGAGATAATTGAAAATAAAAGAAAAATTCTTGAGCCGGAAATTGTTGATTCTTTAATTAATCTTAAAAATGATTTAATTTCTATAGGCCAGAGTAAAGGTAAATTTGGAGGAGGAAAAAGAAGAGCTTGGAGACAGACGCAAAGAAAAACAAAAGAAGGAAATATACCTACCTTTTCAACGATGGCTGTTATAGGAGATGAAAAAGGACATGTTGGAATAGGAATGGGAAAAGCAACAGAAACTCTTCCTGCAAGAGACAAAGCGACAAGACAGGCAAAATTAAATTTAATAAAAGTAACTCTTGGCGATGGAAGTTTTGATTCAACAGGTGGAAATAAAACAAGCATTCCATCAAAAGTTATTGGTAAATCAGGAAGTGTTAAAGTAACTTTAATCCCAGCTGCACCAGGAACTGGATTGATTGTTTCTAAAGAACTAAGAAAAATTTTAAATTTGGCTGGAATAAAAGATATTTACGGAAGAACAGACGGACAGAATAGGACTTCTTTCAATTCTGCAAAAGCATGCATAGAGGCGCTTAAAAAAACAAACAGTGAGGTTTACAAATGACAGAACTTCGTTCAGCACAAATAAAAATTTTGGGGAAATTTTCATAATGATATCAATAATAAGAATTCGTGGGCAAGTAGGACTTGATAAAAAAATAAAAGAAACATTGAACAGATTGAGAATTAGAAGAAAATATTCATGTGTGATTATTGACGAAAATAGAAAAGAGATTTTTGGGATGTTAGAAAAGATTAGAAATTTTGTTGCTTATGGAAATATAGATGATAAAACTCTTGAAAAATTAATTGAGAAAAGGGCGCAACCAATAGAAAAGAAGAAGAAAGTTGATGTAAAAAAAGTTTTAGAAGGAATAAAAAAGGGAGAAAAATATGACAAATTAGGAATAAAACCCTTTTTTAGATTACACCCGCCACGAGGGGGAATTGATTCAAAAGTTCATTTCGGAAAAGGAAAAGGCGTCTTGGGAGATAATAAAGAAAAAATAAATGAATTAATTAGGAGAATGTTATAATGTCCCTTAAAAAAACACACAAACGAAGAAAATATTCGAGAATGCACGGCCATAATATGGGAACTGCAGGATGGGGCTCGAGAAAGCAGCACAGAAGTTCAGGAAACAGGGGGGGAAAAGGAATGTCTGGAACAGGAAAAAGAGCAGACCACAAAAAGACATTAATCTTGAAACTTTATGGACATGGATATTTTGGAAAACAAGGAATTACGTCGAAGAAAACACAAAGAGATAAAAGAAAAAGAATAAACCTAAACACAATACAATCAAATCTTCAAAGTTATATTAAAAAAGGTCTTGCAAAAAAAGTGGGGGATAAATATGAGATTAATCTTGAGTCGTATAAAATTCTCAGCGGAGAGGTTAAAGAAAAGTTAATTATAAAAGCTAAGGAAGCATCGCAAGGTGCAATGAATGCAATTAAAAAGGCCGGTGGAGAAATTCAACTTTCTAAGACGAAAGGAGAATAACTCAAAATGGCAGACACAAAAAGCATATTTCAGTTTATTCCTGAAGTAAGAAAGCCGGAAGAAAAAAAACTTGATTTTAACACGAAAGTTAAATGGACTATTATTATTCTTATTGCATTTTTTATTCTTGCTAATATATCTTTGTATGGATTAACAAATAATGCGCTCCAAAGATTTCAATACCTTGCAATAATTTTAGGAACTGATTTTGGTTCGATTATCTCTCTTGGTGTTGGTCCAATTGTTATGGCTTCTATTATATTGCAGCTGTTAGTTGGTTCAGAAATTATAAGAATAGATACAACAACAGAAGAAGGAAAGAAATTTTTCCAGGGAACCCAGAAAATTCTTGTTTTCTTTTTCATTGTCTTTGAAGCAATGATTTATGTTTTCATGCAAGGACTTCAAGCCGCACCTGGATTAGCGTGGCTTGTCATTTTTCAATTAATCCTCGGAGGATTGGCAATATTCTATATGGATGATTTGTGTAATAAATGGGGACTCGGTTCTGGAGTCAGTTTATTTATCGCCGCAGGTGTCTCATGGAGGATTATTTCAAGTGCATTCCAATTTTTGACGCAGCAAGGAAGCAATTGCTTGCTTGACTTTGGAAACACTCCTTGCCCGGGAAAGGTCTTGGTCTTAGTACAATCAATAATTAATAGATACCCTATTGAATTTTTCTCTGCATTAATAGCATTAATTTCAACAGTAATAGTATTTTTGGGAGTTGTTTGGGCGCAGAGCTTAAAGGTTGAAATTCCACTTTCATTCGGCAAATTCAGAGGATATCAAATAAAATGGCCTTTAGCATTTTTCTATGCATCAGTTATTCCAGTTATTTTAACTGCAGCTTTGATTGCAAACTTGCAATTGTTTGGCGGATTGATAGAAAATGTTGCTGCTCCGTGTATTTCAGGTCCTTCTGATTTGTGCGTCGGAGGAGCTAAATGGGCTTACTATGGAACCGCCGCGTTGGGGCATTTTTCACAAGGGCAGCCTATTCTTGGAAAGGGTTTGAATTTGGCCTTTTGGTTTGGCTCTACAAATATAGTTGATTTATTTATACGAGGGGGATTCCTACCAATTTATCTTCTTCAAGGTTTGACTCATATAATATTTTTTATGTTATTATCAATGATATTCGCGGTTTTTTGGGTTAAAACGGCTGGAATGGATGCAAAAAGCCAAGCGGGAAAAATTGCAGCGTCAGGATTGCAAGTTTCTGGCTTCAGACAGGATATAAGGGTCTTGGAAAGTATTTTAGACAGATATATTATACCTTTGACAGTCATGGGTGGTTTAGCGATTGGATTTTTAGCGGCAATAACAGATTTAGTGGGGGCTTTGGTCTCAGGAACTGCAATTCTTCTTGTGATTATGATTACATTCCAATTCTATCAGAATATTGCGCAGCAGCATGCAGTTGATATGAATCCTGCAATGCGAAAGTTTATGGGGCAGTAAAGGATAATTTAAAAACAAGATTTCTCTTTTTTATTTATGGAAAAGATTGGTAGCATGCATAAGTTTTTCTTTGTAATGAGCATCTTAATGGTTGTTTCTTTAATTATCGCGTTTATGTGGGATTCTCTTCCAGTTGTTAAAGATTCCGTGCATTCTGTTCTTAATCCGACGTTAGGAAAACTTCTTGATTGGAATTTAACTTGGGGGATGTTTATCATTGTTTTTTTAATTGCAGTAATTACGACGATGATTCAAAAATACACAACAGATCAGGAAACATTAAGACAGCTGAAAAAAGAACAAAAAGAAATGCAGGAAGAAATGAAAAAATTCAAGGACAATCCTACAAAAGTTATGGAGATGCAAAAAGCGGCTTTGCCAGCTTCCATGAAAATAATGGAGTTAAGCATGCGCTCGGCGTTTTACACAATTATCCCATTCATACTTTTGTTCCGATGGTTTATGGATTATTTTACTGATGCGGGGAACCCACACTTCTTTGGATTTTTCAGCTGGTTTTGGTTCTATTTAATCTTTGTAATAATATTCAGCAGCATTCTTAGAAAAGTTTTTAATGTGGCGTAGTGAAGCTCCCCACCCCAAGAGGTTTGTCTGCGGACAAATCCGCTGCGGCGGA
>JBBSYJ010000070.1:0-5804 GCA_038045305.1 Nanobdellota archaeon
GAATAGTGTCTCAGATTCCCTCTCAGGGCCTCTCCGCTAAGAGCCCTTACGGATCTTCGGCTTGGTGGGCTATTACCCCGCCAACAACCTAATCCGCCGCCGGCCCATCCTTAGGCGCAAATTTGTGAGACAAATCGTTCCAGGGTAAGTCTCTTATTATGTATTAGACACAGTTTCCCGTGCTTATCCATAACCTAAGGGCAGGTTACCGACGTGTTACTGAGCAGTTTGCCCTCTTGCGAGAGACTTGCATGTCTTAGCGCAAACCAGAGAGCCGCAGCCTCCAGCAGGATCAACTGGATTTCAAAACAACTTCATATTTTGTTAAATTTTACTAGAACAAAATCCATTGCGCAATTTTCTTGTAAGAAAGAAAATCACTTCACACATTCTCCTAACTATTGGCTACGCCTCAAGAATAAATTCTATCGGCTAAAATCATCATTATTATTAATTGTTAAAGATATACAACTAAATGACTGCTTCTACATACCTCATACCTTAACATTCTCTAAGTATGTATAAATTAAGGCACTCATCTTAGTTATGATTTTCATCACGCGTGAAGTATTTAAATCTTTCGACGGATTTTTGAAGAAGAAAAATTGTTTTGCCGACGTATATTTAACTTTTTATCTTATTTATTTTTACAATTAATTTTATATATTCTTATTATAAAACAATTTTTATGAGAAATCTAACTAAAATAATTTTATTATCTACAGTATTAGCGACAGGGGCGGCAGTTTTAATTTCAAGTTCACGAAGAGAGAAAATAGAAAAGTATGATCATTTTAGAACAGACCTAGCATATGTGATAAAGAAAGATAATTCTTCTATTCATTTTTATAAAAATCCGCAAGCTGATTTTATTATAAAAGATAAAAATATTTATAATCAATTTAAAGAAGGTGATGTGGCTTTTGTAACCTCTAACGAACCATACACAATTGATAAATACGGAAACACCTTTTACGAAGGGCCGGAATTTGTAAGTGCCAAGAAAAAAGAATAAAATTTATTCAACGTCGCCGTTTTCTTTAATCTTAATATCTTCATAAGGTCCGGCTACTCTTCGATAAAATTCTTGTTTTATACATTCCAACATTCCCATCGCGCGATTTATGTGTCTGTATTTTAATGGATAAATTTTTTTAATTAATTTTGTAATAATATAATTCATATCTCCATCCTGCAACTCTTCTTTTTCTTCAGAAACAATTTTTGCAAGCTCATTTATTATCTTGTCATATTTTTCTCTTTGGTTTTTATCAATGTAAGGCATTATAAAATAAGAAATAAAAACTTTATAAAAATGATTGTGCTTAAAATTAAATGAAAAAAGAGGCATTATTAGAATACAAACAAAAAAGAAATTTTAAAAAAACAATTGAACCAAAGCCAATTATAAGAAAACCAAAGGGAAAATTAAAATATTCAATTCAAGAACATAACACATTGTAACTACACGATGAGAACAACCATTTATATTGTTTATTAACTCATTTTTTATATGAAGATTAGGGATATTTCTTTACTTAAGTATAAAAAAGAATTAACAAAAGATTTTCTTCACAAAGAATATATAAAAAATAAGAAATCAATAAGTCGGTTACAAAAAGAGTTAAATATAGATTGGTCAACAATAAAATATTATCTCAACTTATATAAAATTCTATTGAGAAATCATAAGGAACAAGCTTCCATATCTTCCCCTGGTGGGAAATATTTATATAACAATTTATTTACTAAAGATTATTTGTTGAAAGAATATATTGGAAATAAAAAAGGGATAAAAGATTTATCTGATATAAACCATGTTGATTGGGGCACTGTTAGAAGATATTTAATAAGATATAAAATTAATGTAAGGTCAAACAAAGAACAGAAATTAATTAGTAACCCTCCGAAAGAATTTACTATAAATAATCTCTCCAAATCATTTATTGACGGATTAGTATTAGGAGATGCTTCTATTCCAAAAAGGAAGGACGGAATAAAATCAAGAGCATTTACTCAGGCTTGCAAGCATGAAGAATATCTTTATTATGTTAAGGACAGATTATTTAATTTTGGAATTACTTCTAGCCCAATTCTAATCAGATGGATTAAAGATAATCGATGCAAGAATAAAGGATATAATCAAAATTTTTTGCAAACCCATCGGTATAGAACTTTTGAAGAATTTAGAGAAAGATGGTACAAAAATGGTAAGAAAATTATCCCCCAGGACTTAATTTTAACTCCAGATTTGCTTCTTCAAGCATATTTATGTGATGGAAATTTTTACAGGGAGATTAGGTTATGTCTTGATGCCTTTAATATTGAAGATATATTATTTTTAAAGAGATTAATTAAAGAAGAATTAGATATAGAGACCAGAGTTGTTAAATCGAAAGATCAATTCGAATTAGCAATTAAAAAATCAGATACTCCGAAATTTCTAGAGTACATAGGAACATGTCCTGTTAAATGCTACCAATACAAGTGGAAAGACAATGAATCTGTGGAAGCAAAAGAAAGAAAAAGGATAAATGCTAAATTAAAATATCACCAAAACAAAAATGGCAGGTCTTAAAGAATATCAGAAGAAGAGAGATTTTAAGAAGACATTAGAACCTAGAGGAAATGTTAAAGAAAAGAGTAGTGGTAAAAAGCTTCGTTATTCTGTGCAACATCATTTCTCAAAAAGACCTCATTTTGACCTGCGCCTCGAACATGAAGGTGTTTTAAAAAGTTGGGCAATTCCTAAAATTCCAGATGCTGTTAACGACGGAAAAACAAAACGTCTAGCCATTCAAACAGAAGACCATCCTTATAGTTATTGGAATTTTCATGGAAAGATTTCAGAAGGAAATTATGGAGCAGGAACGGTTAAAATTTGGGATAAAGGAACATATGTTCAAGAAAAATTTTCTGATAAAGAAATTATTATAGATATTAGTGGAAGAAAACTCAAAGGAAAATATGTTTTAATAAAGACAAATTTCGGCGGAAAAAATAGTTGGTTATTTTTTAAAGGGAAGGATTAATCTTCAAAAAATGCTGCCTGTTCATCTAATCTTATCAAAAGATCTTTTAATTCTCTTTTAAATTCTCTACCCGCCCTATACATTAATCTCATCTTAGTTGAATGATGATTTGGATTGCCCTTCACATCTCTTTTTCTATTATCTCTATCTTCCATTTTTAATGGAGTTCCGGAGTATTTCCTCATTCCATAAATTCCCCTATTATACATATCAAAACCAGATTCTGCCAAATATGTACATATCATTTCAGAAATTAAAAGGTAATCCTTTATATTTATTTCGATTTGAAGAATTAATTATATACTAGAATTTCTTCCTTCCCATAATGAACGAACTATATCGTCTTTTTCTAAAGCGCTTAAATTTCTTCCAGAATAAACTTTTATTTTTTCTCCAGATAAATCATATAAAATCCAACTCTTAAAGTCAGGCATTTTCGCTTTCCAAAAGTCCTCTCTTGTATAGCCATCTGGGATAAATGCAGGCGGATAATCACTAAGTTTTGGCTTTTGCTTTTCTTCCATTAAAACCTTTACAAGAAATTACTTTTAAATATTTATATTCAAGAGTTTGTAGATAAAGATATATTTATCAAGATAATTATAAAATTGTTTTTTAAGGGGAAGGATTAATAAAATTCAAATCCTAATCTTCCAAAAATGCTTTCTTCATAAGTATATGGTCTAATATTACTTTTCCAAACTAAAGAATAAGAAGAATTATCTATTTTACTATCCATTTCACAAAGGTGAAGCTTTAAACCTATTTCTCCATCGAGAAATTTATCTTTCCTAAGTGGTTCATAACCTAAACCATTTGTAACTTTATTTTCTATTAATTCTTGAATCGGGGTTTCCCTTTCCATTTAAACACCCATCTTTGCGCCTTTTTGACTTTCTTCTTTCTCGCTAGTCCACCATTCTAAGTCCGGAATGTCTGATTTTATCCCTCGTGCTTTGCAATATCCTCTAGCTAAAAGATAAAAAATAACTCCCAAGCTTCGTGGGCTTTTGTTGTTTCCAATTATAGTTTGGTCTGCGCCCTTTGCGAAATTATTTGTGTCGCAAATCATTAAGACCTTTTTTCCAACTCTTAAAGTATCGTACAAAGAATTTTTATCAAGCCATGCATCACAAACGATTGTTAATTCATTTTCAAAGAAATCTTCAAGTTTTGTGTTTGTTAAAATGCCTGCAGGATATTTCTTCGTGAAGATTTTTATTCCAGTGGCCTCAGAAAATAATTCCGCAGCTTTCCATCCAGCTTGTCTTTTACATACGACAATCACATTTTCAGGGGCGAACTTGGATAGATATTCTATCCCTTCTTTTAATTTCTCATCTATTAAGTCAGTATTGAAAATTGCAAGCCCGTCTGCACGTCTTCGGTATACAAAAGGCCTCATGTCAGGCGTAACAACTCGGGTTCCAATATAAATTCCTGCTTTAACATATTCTTCCAGAGGAATAAGCATATCTTCTCTTTTTTTAATTTTGATTTGTTCTTTTAATTCTTCAGAACTCAATCCTTCAGAAGCGGCCTTTTCTTTAAGTTTTGCCGCCTTTTCTAAAAGAGCTTTCTTTTTTTCCTCAAGAGATTTTTCTTGTGTAGTAGATTCTGCTTCGGCCTTTGCTTCTAATATTTCTATCTTTGCAGATTTCTTTTTAGTAGTTTTTTTCTTTGTATTTTCTTTAACTTCTTCAACGGCCTTTTCAATATCTTCTACGCCTTCTTCAACATCATCAATTCCTTCATTAACATTCTCTTCAACTTCTTCAATTACATCAGTCATGAGAAGTCACAGAGATTTAGCTTTTTAAAGGTTTTTGCGTTAGAAATATTAAATAGATATTTAAGAATAATAATTGTTATAAACTATTAATTTAGCTTATTAAAATGAATTTGCCAGAACTTTGTATTAAGGGAGAAGTGAATGCAGAAGATTTCATAAAATTAATAAGAAAAGATTTTCCAGCTCCACATAGAACAAATATTTTATCTAAAGGAGATTATGCTCTTATTCGTAATTCTTTAAATAGAAGGATTGTTAAGTTAGAAAGAGTTGAAGAAATAGATTACCTTGAACACGGCGACTTTCTTACAGAAAACGGAACGACCGGACCAATTAGAGGCAATGTTTTTGTGAAGATTGATAGTAAATCTCCATATGGTTATATCCTTATGGAAGGAGATGATGTATCAAGAGGAAATGGGTCAGCTTATGATCAAATATTAGATTATTTAGAAAGGAAAGTTGCTTAAATTAATCAACAATAATACATTCCCCATCTTTCAATCGTTTAACTTTTATCTTCTTTTTCTTCTCGTAATTCTTAATATCGTGCTCATTTTCTTTTTCGTAATGAGGCCAGACAACAAAATCAATTATTCCAAATCCGTTTAAATCCTCTAAGTCAATATAATTTTCATCCGCGGTCTTTCCAATTCCCGCAATTTCAATTGTCTTTTGCAATAATATTGTTCCTGCAGAAACGCCAAGGTAAACCTTTCCTTCCTTAATCATTTTTTTAATTAGGACGTCGTAGCCCTTTTTTCTTAATTCATTTAAAATAATAAAAGTGTTTCCTCCTGCAGAATAAATGACGTCTGCCCCATCCATTTTCTCATCGGCGTTTTCTTTGAACGGATTAACAAAGCTTATGTTTTTTTCATGGAAACCGACTCTTTTCAATTCTTCCAGAATTTCCTCACCATATTCATCAGGATTTTTCCTAGTAGTCCTTACAACAAGAACTTTTTTCTTTTTCAATT
>JBBSYJ010000070.1:5904-11609 GCA_038045305.1 Nanobdellota archaeon
TCTATGCCGCACTTGAAAAAGTCGGCTTCGAATGCAAAAGCCAAGTCCGCTAATATGTTTTCATCTGTTTCTCCTGACCTATGTGAAAAAATAATTTTTATTTTACTTTCATGAGCAAGATTGCAAACCGCTTTTACTTCAAGCAACGAGCCATTTTGATTCGGCTTAACAATTATTCCGTTTATTGCCTTTTCTTTTACCGCTTCCATTAGACGTTTATGATTTGTTACTGTAAGGTCGTCTCCAACAATTAATTTACCAGGGAATTTTTTCAGAAGTTTGGCAAAAGATTCAAAATCACTTTCGTCAAAAGGATCTTCAATATAGTAAACATCAAGATTTTTTATCAAATTTGAGATGTAAGAAAAATGTTCCTCCATGTCTCTTTTCAAAACAGGATTTTTATACAAATATTTCTTTCGTTTGCAAAATGTCGACGCTGCTACGTCCACACCAAGGTCAAAGTTTATTTTTTTAGATTTTACCATGTTATCTCTAACATTGTTTAAGACCTCTAAAACCCTTTTGTCATCCAACGAAGTCACCCAAGCATTTTCGTCGTTTTTCTTTCCAGAAAAATTTTCATCAGCTTTTTTAAGAATAATTTCAGCATCAATCTTTCCTTCTTTGTTTGTTTCATAATTATTAAGGATTGAATTCGCGCCTGGAATTAATTCAAATTCTTGAAAGTCTGGTTTTTTCCCTTTTATTTCCTTTGAATGTTTTCCTCCACCTATACAATTTCCGACTAATCTTGGGAATGTTTTGGCATTTGGATTTATTATCTGCCAGACCTGTTTTCCTTTTTCTTTGGCAATTGCTTTCAAGACCGCCGCCTCTAATGCAAATAAAGTGTTTGCTCCCACGTGGCGGTCAAGAATATCTTCGACTCGCCTTAAATCCTCAAACCTTTCAAGAATTTCTGCCGAGAAATATTCACTGAATTTTTCCAATGTCTTAATATCTTCCTCCAAACTTTTTTTGTACGGATTTGCTTCATATTTTCCTGTGGACTTTCCATTAGGTGATGAAGCGCTGAAATCACCGACGTTAGTTTTTATTGTCACAGAAATTGTTTTTTCGCCGCGCGAATCCTTTATTGCTTTTGCTTTGGCCCCTTTTATAACTACCATAAAAAATTAAAGTTTGCTTTCTTTTTAAGTTTTTATTCTAGATATTGTTTATATTCAAATAGTGGTTCTATATATCTAATTTCGACATTCCCTAGACCAAGGGGCTTGCCGTTTTTTTCACCTTTATAAATTCCAATTTGTTTTGCTAAAGCCGGAGAAAGATCAATCACTCTTCTTGAATGAGGCACATATTCTCCATCAATCAATTCATAAGGTCCGTTATTATCTGCTATAAAATAACTTCCTTCATTATTTTTCAAATTTTTAACATAGCCCAAAAAAGGCCTTTCACCGCCAATTTCTTCATTAACCGCCGCATTTAGAAAATCATCATAGACCGGTCCGCCCGTTGCAGTTATGTTTGAACATTCTTTGTTAGTATAAACACTCGCCTCACCACTTACTAAAACTATTTGCTCAGTTCTATTTCTTTTAAGAACCCTAATAGCATTTGGATCTGATATTTTATTTGCATATTCTTGTCTTGCTGCTTTTGGATATTTCGCATTTTTCAAAACAATTTCAAGTCCTTTTACAAAATCATTGCTTAAGCCATATCTTTCCTGAAGCTGTTTTATTTCATACGGACAATTATCAAATCCATTAGGATATAATGCACTTTTATATATTGCATGTGATCTATTTGGCAAAGGTAGTATATCATTAACCCATTTTATTGCTATTTGATCCAACATTCTTCCTTGTTTTTCAGTTATTTTATGACCTTCATTTTCTCTTGGAAGATTTTCCCAATACTGTCTTGAAAATTCTTCTTTTTCTTTTGTAATCTTTTCAATGTCAACTGTCTCACGTTGATTATCTTTGTAAGAAATTCCTGATTCTAAGGAATTTGGTTTTCCAATTGAAAGTCCAACTACACTTAACACAAAAAGTGCGCTTGCATAAGTTGTATCTTTCAAAGTTTTTTTTAATTCCATCTTGAAATTTGTAAAACGAACTGTTAGTTCTATTTCCCTCGGTTTTATTCCCCTAGGGAGATTTAGTAATGAGTTTAAAAAATAATAGTAACGTTTTTTTATTCCCAAGACCTTTCTATATGGATGATTTATAAACTTTATGAATTTTAATGGTCTTATTTATACTTCAAGAATTATTCTGTTTCGTTATCTGTGCTGCTAGAATTTGAATCTTCTTCATCATCCGGATTAGCAAGTTCCATGATCTCGCCTTCCTTTGCAATTTCTTCTTCTTCCTTAACTTCAGCTTCTTCTTTTGTAATATCTTTCAATTTTTGTTCTTTTGTTCTCTTTAATTTTTCTTCTTTCTTTTTTGGATATGGCTTCTTTACTGAAATTGGCAAAGCTCCAGATTCAAATTCAACTTCCGCAATTTTTAATGCGTCATAATTTATTTTTTCTAAGTCATCTTTTGAAATTTTAATAAGCAAAGGCGCATTCATAGCAATTTGCAAGGCCCTAGCTCCAAGAATTCTCGCTGTTTCGTATTTTGAAAAACTTTTTGGATCCATTTTCTTTAATCACTTCACCGCTTTTTCTATTTTTAAAGCTATTTCTTTTGATTTTGTTTTCATCAATTTGAAAATCTTGTTCATTTCATCGACGCTTAAGCCGGCAGAGTCGCCTTTTTGCATAGAAGATATTACTCCTTCTTTCATTCCTATTGTAACACGTGCTTCAGTTATATCTTCTTCCTCTTTCAAAGGATCAAATATTATCTCATTGCCTAGTTTGTATGCAGTTAATGAAATAGGAACGTCCTTTGTCGTAGGCATTGGCTTTCCAGTTGTCTCGCCGTAAACAATTTTATTTTCTTCATCAAGTTTAGGCATCTTTGCATTTTTTATCGCCGCAATTGCAGCAATTCCCGCAGCGTCGAACATATTCCCATCGTCATTTATCGTATATATGTCAATGAAAACCGTCCAGACCTTTTCACCTTCAATAATGCATAATTTTTCAAGTTCAATAAATTTGCTTTCACGAATACATCTGTCAATGACTCTTCCCATTTCAATTGAATCAATCTTTGGCGGCCCTAATTCAATTCTTGGCGAGGACATAGGCAGCATCTCAAGAGTCACCATTAAATTTCCTTTGTCAAGAGAATCAGGATACGGTTCGCCCGGAATTAATTTAACTCCGGCAATAACTTCTGTTTTTCCAATTTTAACTCGCGCGCTTCCTTCCGCATTTTTTGAAACGTTTCCTACTTCAATTTCTATATCTCTGAATTGCTCAGACGTACGCCCATCAAGTCGTTTTCCTTCAGCCAAATATCTTTTTATTCTTTCGGCATTTATCTTCGGTGTTGTAAATACATCTGACATTTTATTGTGTTACCACCTTTTCTAATTTAGTTATTCTTACTCCACCAATATCTCTAAGTGATTCTGGAACTTCTGATAATGGAACTCTTTCAATTTTATAATTCTCCCCTAAAATGTCTTTTATTTTTCTTTCTCCTTCTTCACCAGTATAAATAACATGTGATTTAATTCCAATTCTTTCCAAATCATTCATAACCTCTCTATAATGTTCTATAACTGTGTTCATTCTTCAACGCCCTCCATAATTTCAATATCTTTCAAAGTGTTTTTTTGAATTTCATAAATTTTTTTAGTTGCCTCGTGACCAAGTTTCATTGCTTCTTCAAGTTGTTCAGTTGTTATATGTCCATCAAGTTGCATGTGTGTAATTTTATCCGAGTTCGATGTAAAACTCATTGCAATGTCCGTTGCGCCCTCTCCTTCTTCCCAATCTTCTTCTTTCTTGTTAACATCAACAACTAATGTCTTGTCTAATTTGCCAATAGAAACGGATGAGACCAATTCTTTCATAGGAATTCCAGCGTGAGCCAAAGCCATTGCTGCCGCATTTATTCCCGCGCAACGAGTCGATGCGTTCGCCTGCAAAATTTGTATGTGAACATCAATAACCATATTAGGATAATTATCAAGCATTAC
The DNA here is from genome assembly GCA_038045305.1 of Nanobdellota archaeon. GTDB lineage: Archaea > Nanobdellota > Nanobdellia > Pacearchaeales > GW2011-AR1 > JAUSKC01. The sequence goes on from JBBSYJ010000070.1 coordinate 9,982, forward strand.
AACCGGTTCAAGAGCCCATTCAGTGACTTTAGAAATCTCCTGGCTTCTTCTCGACGGTCCGGGCCTTATTCTGTCGTTAACAGAAAAAGACATCATGTTGTAATTACATCTCAAAGTTCCTTTCTCCGGATTTTGTGAGTGTTGCGGATGCATTTTCTTAGGTCCGTAAACCGCAGCGATTGCAACTGTATCTCCAAATGAAAACATAGCACTTCCGTCAGCATTTGGAACAACTCCGACTTTTGCAGTGATTGGTCTCATCTCAGTAATTCCCCTTCCATCAGGTCTTTCAAATCCTTCTGATTTTTTTGCTGTCATTTTAAATTTCCATTTTCTCCATAAGTTTTTTCATTAATGATTCTAAATTAATTGCTTCTGTGATATTACATGGAACATCTTCTGGTAAATTTCTTATATCTATTCCTTGAGATTCAGCATCTTTTCTAGCACGGTTATATAATCCACTTAATTCATTTAATATCTTTGAAGCATCTTCAATTGGAATTAATTTTCTCACCCTTAAACTCATTATTGCACTGGCATATCCTAAATAATATCCACATCTCATTCCAGTTTCAAGTTTATTATAACCTTCTTGTATAGTATTTTCCATTTTATCTGTCATGTTAAAAATCCGTCCTAATAGTGTAAGTTAATTCTGTTTCATTTGCTTCTCTTAAATATTTGCCTGTTGAAATTAATTTATCTTTATCCATTCTTCCTAAAAATATTCCTTCAAACCTTCTTAGATGTCTTGCATCCTCAAATCCAGTAATCTTCAAAGATTCTAAAACATTTAATCTTTTAATATTTGCATAAACTGTTTCTAAAAAATTATTTAGATAAGTTGCTTCATCTATTGTTTTTGTAAAATGATTTAGATAAGTTGCTTCATCTAACCTGGAAGATAATTTTCTAGGGGGAGCAATTCTTATTGTTCTCTTAATACTATCCTCTGCTATTGTTGTCATTTTATTTCATCTCGTCAAACCATTTAGTTACTTCATCAGTCAGACCTTTTACGAATGACTTTTCTGTTATGAAATTAATTGCTTCTTTTGCTTTTAATTCGTCCTCGATTCTTTGTCCTTTAATCCATATCAATCCGTTTTGCCCGACGGTAATGTTGCAGTTTGTTTTGTCCTTAACTAAGGAAATCATGCTTCCTTCCTTTCCTATTACGCGCGGAACTTTGTTCGGATTTACTTTTATTACAATTCCTTCATCGATCTTTCCGAGACCCCTTATCTTTATGCTCAAATCAATTCCTCTTCGATTTATATTCCAGACCTTTGCAACAACTAAATCTCCTATGTCCATAACCTCTTCCAAAGCATCTTTATTTACAAATCGCGGAACTTCCATCAATGACAAGAAAGCGTTTTCCGCCGTCCCGATATCAATAACCCATCCATTATAAGTAAGAAGCTCAACTTTTCCAATAACAACATTTCCTCTTCTTGGTTGATAAACCCCAGACAATGGAATTATTTTCACAAGTTTATTTTGTTCGTCCGCAAGTCCGTAACGCAAAGAATAAATCTTTCCTTCTTTCTTTTCAGTTCCTTCTCCAGGCAAATAATCATCTCCCTCGGCAATAATCTCGCCAGGTATTACAATTTTTCTTT
>JBBSYJ010000071.1:0-4487 GCA_038045305.1 Nanobdellota archaeon
TATGTGGGAGTTATTGTCCAGAAACAAAGAGGAGTTGTAGGTTTTACGCGAATTGCTAAACTTTCTGTAGTTGGTTTTATTGTCGCTATGGCGACGGCAATGATTGACACAGTCTGGGCTGTCTATCTCGATGGATTTTTTCACAATGTTTCTTATGTTGGTTTTTTTTCGGGATTTTTAACTTTAATTGCATTTGTCTCGCTTTTTGCATTTGTGCCGGTGGTTGAAAGTCACAATAAATCACGGCTTTATCTTCTGGCGCTGTTTGTTTTTTTATTATCTTATTTTTTGTTTTCAGTAACTAAAAACGTCTGGGTTTTTGTTTTTGTCAGCATTGTTTATAGTATTTTTGCGTCTTTAAAATTAAATACTTATGGGATTATTATAAGGGATATTTCTACAGAACACCAACTCTCAAGGAATGAAGGGGTGGTTTACAGCTTTTTGAATACGGCATGGGTTCTTGGGCCTTTAGTTGCGGGCTATGTCTTGGGAGCTCAAGGAGTAAGCAAGGTCTTCATTATGTCTTGCATTTTTATCTTTTCTGCAATTGTTCTTTTCAAATTTTCACGAATTAACGATTCAAATATTTCAAAGAAACCAGACGAGAATGTTATAAAAAATTTCTTGGACTTTTTTAAGAACAGGAAAAGAGCAGTGGCTTATTTTGTAGGCGGTGGAATGAGTTTGTGGTGGAGCTTGATTTATTTGTATATCCCTTTAATGATTGAAAGAAGTTCTTTGGGTGTTGAATGGATTGGGTATTTCTTGTTTGCTATTGCCTTTCCTTTGATTTTATGCGAGTATTTATTTTCCAAAATTGCGGCAAAGAGGGGCTACAAAAAAATGTTTATTTTAGGTTATTCAATTTTGGCTTTGTGCGCTTTGATTAGTTTCTTCTTTACAAATATTTATTTTATTCTTGGAATGTTGGCGCTTGCAAGTTTTGGGGCTGCAATGATAGAACCGACGGCAGAAGCGTATTTCTTCACGGTCTTGAAAAATAAAAGAGAAGAGGCAAAATATTACGGGTCTTACAATACATCTCTTGATTTAAATTTGTTTGTTGGAAAAGTAATTCCTGCAGGATTCTTATTGTTCTTCCCTTTCAAAAGCATTTTTTTAATTTTTGGATTTATGATGATTGCAATGGCGTTTGTTTCTTTGAAGGTTAGGGAATAGCCCCACCAGTGCTCGCAATCTCATTTTGTAATTCGTTGCTTTGCGTTAATTTGTCAAGATGAAATTGCTCGTCGAACCTATAGGTTCTCATCCTGGAGAAATTAGGATAATCCAATTTGTTTCACAAATTTGGTTATTAATAGCCCCACCAGGATTCGAACCTGGGTCACCGCCTTCAGAGGGCAGTATACTTGACCAACTATACGACAGGGCTGTAAAATCTTTTTATTCTATCAATATGTTTATTGTTGGAAAATCCAATGTCTTTTAAATATTTGTTTATTTCTGATTGTCGTGAGATAAAAAATTGTTTGTTGTTGATTATCTTAGATGGATTGAATTTAAGGGTGATGAATGCCTTTCTAGTATCTTCTAGTAATTTTTTATTATAATTTGTAAAACTTATTCTAATAAGATGTGGATCTTTTTGTGACATTCTAAATACTGATCCATCTGTGTCTATAAGTCCCCTAATACATGATTTTAAAAAATTATTGTCTTCCCATATCCATAGGGGGATAGTTGATTGATTATTCATTTTATGGCCTGGATTTATTCCCATTTCTTTAATAAATTCTACTATTCTTTTACTGTACAAAACCAGAAATCGTTCATTATTTTTTAGATTTAATATTTCATTTGCTTTTACTTTAAAAATTTCTTCGCATAGTTTTTTTAAGTAGTTTATGTGATAATCTTTATCTTGTTTGTAATCCCCTGCTATTTTTATTTGATAGACCCCAATTTTTTTACCTTTAGTATAATTTATATTTCCATCCCCTAAAACTGCTCCAATAAATTCTGCTAGTTTTTCATCTTTTTTTGGTTTTATTATTTCTATAAGAGATCCTGGAGAATTTTTGCCCCCCTTAATTTGGCCCCAATTATCTTCTAGTTTTTCTATTATATAATCATCAAAATTTTTGTTAGCTATTTTACATAGTTTATAATAAATGTCTTCTTTAATTATTATCTTTTCTCTTCTTATGTCGTTACTAAGATAATTTTGAGGAATATTAATTTTTTGGGATAATTCTTTCCATTTAAGATTACTTTTAGCAAGAAGAATTAGTTCTTTTTGTTTGCCTTCTTTTAATTTTATTTTCATTTAAAAAGATATAATTCAAACTTTTTATACTTTTTGACCACTATACTATAGGGCTTTATGAAATTAAATAAAAATGATAGTTTAAAAGATTAATTGATTGTTAAAGAATTAAAAAATAAAAATAAAATAAACGAATTAACTTAGTTAATATCGTCTTGGTTTTTTCTTAGCGTAACAATCCTTGCAAAAAACCGGTCTTGGTTTTCCTTCAGAATCATTGCTAGGTTTGAAAGGCACTTCACATTCTTTCTTACATTCAGAACATATTGCCTTATGCATTTCTCTAGGTTCGCTGTTAAAGTTATTCCTAAAGTCGCCTTGTCTATCGTTGAATCCCATATTTGTATTCCTCCGTGTTCATTTAATTAAATCTAGAAATCCTTAACCGAAGTCTACAAATTCTAAATATAGATTAATGACAAAATATCTCTATATAAAACTATGTTAAAGCAAAAAACGCCCCGACCGAGAGCGAGGAGAGACTTATTTGTCTACAACTTTAAGGGGTTGTAGTCATATCATTCTTTTCTTATGAATTGTAAGATATCTTCTTATATAATACTGAACAAAATCATCTTCCTCTTTTCTAAGTGCCCTATAATAAGATTTTCTTTTTTTGTATTCTATAATAAGCATTGGAAAATTAGCATACCACAATATATAATTCATTAATAATCTCCCAATTCTACCGTTTCCATCACCAAATGGGTGAATCTTCTCAAATTTATAATGTGTTCTGGCAGATAGTTCAACAGCATTCATTTTTTCTTTATTTTTATTAATAAATTTTATAAGATCTTTCATCAATTTCTCAACATCTTGCCAATCTGGAGCTAAATGTGGACCCACTTTTACCAAATAATCTCTATATCGTCCAGCAATATCTGATTTTGTTTCTCCGAATATTTCTTTATGCCATTCTAATAATAATTTATTTGTTATTTTTTCTTCTTTTTTTAACATTTGTAAGAAAACTTTACTGTGTGCCTCTGTTTCTTTAACATCTCTAAGAGGTTTATTTGGAGCAATTTTGTCGTGTATAATTTCTCTTGACTCTTCTAATGTAATCGTAGAACCTTCAATAGCATTTGTGTTATAAGTGAAGGCAATGGCAATTTCCTCCAATTCTTTTTCTTTTATGCTTTCTGGAAATCTTTTCCATTCTTCTTGAAAATGCCTTTTTATTTTATTCAGTTTTTCGTGCAGATCATTCTGAATGTCTTTTGAGAATTCTTTTTCAATCTTATCGATATCTTTTGGAATTTCTATGCCAAGATATTTCTCTTTCTTAATTACTTTGTTTCCTTTTCTTATACTTCTTTCTAGGTAATAGTAAACTTTATTCCCTTTTTTTCTTTCGCGTATTTTCATAGAATAATATACCCCTACATATTTATATATCTTTCTATTTTATAAAAATTGTAGTGGTACGCCCCGACCGAGATTCGAACTCGGGTTACGGCCGTTCTCCCGCATTCCGAAAGGAATGCGAGCGTCTGCCTTAGAGAAGGCGCGAAGTTATTATCTCATCGACTAAACTTCTCAACGTTGAGGGCAATACAATTGACAAATGCAACTGCGTTGCCTTTGAGAGGGCCGAGTACTTGGCCACTATACTATCGGGGCTTCCGATTATTTCCGATTGTATTGAACGTAGTTCTTTATACTATCGGGCATGTTATTCCTTGTTTTACATCTATTTTAAATTTTGGGTTTCAGTTAAATTTATATTCAAGAATTCTTTTTTGTATTCATGTTAAGAAAGACACATTTAGCAATTGGCTTGGCTGCCGCAATTTATTTTTTACCTCATGTTACTGATAAGACCATTTTCTTTATTGGGGTTGTAATATCGACGCTGCTTCCTGATCTTGACAGGATGTTTGGTTTTTTGCGTTTTCCTAGACAAGATAAATCGGGGACCCCCAATCATAGGGGGTTTATGCATAGCTACACTTTTTGCATTTTAATTGCTGTTTTATTGGCAATGTTTTATCCTATCTTGGCGTTGTCCTTTTTTTTAGGATACTCGCTTCATTTGTTTGCTGATAGCTTTACGGTTAAAGGAATAAAGCCGTTTTGGCCTATAAATTTTGTTTCTTCAGGGAAGATTACTACTGGGAGCAAAGTCGAAGATGTTGTGTTTTGGATTTTTGTGATGATAGATGTTTTTTTATTGGTTTTTTTGTTCTTTTAG
>JBBSYJ010000072.1:0-4625 GCA_038045305.1 Nanobdellota archaeon
TGTAGATCTTCCAGATAACAGTAAAAAGGCTGATTTTGTTTATGATTCGTTTAATATAAAAACACAAGAGGGACGCTTGTTAAATTCTAATGATAGAAATAAAATTCTTTTGGGTTCTGATATTGCAAAGACAAAAAGTTTTGATAAAGATTTAAGAGTTGGTTCAAAAATAACTATAGAAGGAAAGAATTTTGAAATCGTTGGAATTTTGGAGCCGACTGGAACATTTCAAGTTAACAACGCAATAATAATCCCCACAAAAGATCTTCAGGAAGTTCTTGGAATTGAAGATGAATGGGATGTTATTGGCTTACAAGTAGAAGACAAAAATGAAATTGAGCAAATTGCACAAACCATTGAAAACAGAATCAGACAAGATAGAAATGAGAAACTTGGTGAAGAAAGTTTTAGTGTTGAAACACCCGCCCAAGTATTAAGCTCTGTTAATACAATTTTGAATATAATAAATATAATAATAATTGGAATTGCCGCGATTTCCCTTTTTGTCGGCGCCGTTGGAATTACAAACACTATGTACACTTCAGTTTTGGAAAGACGAAAAGAAATTGGAATTATGAAAGCAATAGGGGCAAAAAATTCAGATGTGCTTTTAATATTTTTAATTGAAGCGGGCTTATTAGGATTAATGGGGGGAATTATTGGAGTCATATTAGGTATGGGATTAAGTTGGATAATTGCATATATAGCAGCGCAGGCCTTAGGAACTAATTTATTCCAAGCTGCATTTTCACTTTGGCTTATTGCATCATGTTTGGGATTTGGATTTTTAATTGGAGCAATTTCTGGCACGTTGCCAGCATTACAAGCATCAAAAACAAATGTTGTAGATGCATTAAGGTATGAATAAAAATGTTCAAAGAAATTATTAGAACAAATGATATTGATTATGATGCATAACAATATTTAAAAACAAAATAAACTATTGATTTCAGAAAAGAGGAAGACATGGCAAAAAATTGTATCTATTGCAAAACTACAATACCTGCTGATACCGTTCTTGATGTGTGTGAAAATTGCGGGAATGGTGTCTGGGGGCAAAAAATGTATAATGCAATAAAAAAGAGCATGGAAGACGCCCGTGAAAAAGGCGATTTACTCAATGCTTAAGTTCTTATTAGTTTAATACGATCTAAAAGGATAGTTTTTTAAATAGAATTTTTCTCGCTTAAATATGACTAGAAAAAAGCCAGTTAGAACTCGTGGAAAGCTCCCTTTGAGTAAATATTTTCAAAAGTTTAATGAGGGGGAAAATGTAGCGGTTACAATAGAGAAATCTGTAAACTTTAATTTTCCAGTGCGACTTCAAGGAAGAACAGGGAAGATTACAGGAAAAAGAGGTAAAGCATACATTATAAAAATAAAAGACCAGGAAAAAGAAAAGATTTTCCTTATGGAACCAATTCATTTAAAAAAAATCAGTGTTGAAAAATGATACTAGAAAGAAAACCTATAAGCATGGCTGAAAGTACGAAATATATAGATAAAAGTTCAGAACTAACAGTGTTTATAAAAAAAATCAATGCCTTAAGTGAAAAAGATGCTGCTGCAATGAGGAATGATTTGGAAAAGCTTGATATTTTAAAAATGAGAGAAGAAAATATTGTAAAAATTATTGATATACTTCCTGAAAACCAAGAAGAAATAAACAAAATCTTTATTGATTCAAATTTAGACGAGGATGAAACAAACAAAATACTTGAAATTGTTAAACAATTCAAATAAACAAAATGGAAAAGAAGAAAGAAGAACACGCGATAATATTGGAATACTTACCAAATGGATATCCATTGGAGAGAAAAATGATGCCTATAGCCCAGGCCATTGGTGAAAACAATCTAACTCTTTTAGAATTAGTTCCGCGAAGGGGGGAAACACTTGCTATCGGCGAGCGGGTTTATATTGGTGAAGGTAAACGAGATAAAATTTATTATATTCTTGGACGACTACACAGGGAAAAATTGACGGAACAAGCGAAAGAGCAATTAGAAGAATTTATAAAGAAAATAGTCAAGGAAAGAGAACAAGAATTTGTTGATTTTTTTAACAAATCGGAAGCGATAAACAAAAGAGTTCATCAAATTGAACTTTTACCTGGAATAGGGAAAAAACATATGCAAGAAATCCTTGAAAAAAGAAAGGAAAAACCTTTTGAAAATTTTGAGGAAATGAAAAGCAGAATTCCAAACTTGCCAGATCCAGAAAGAGCAATTGAAAAAAGGATAATTCAAGAGCTTACAAATATTGAAAGATACAATCTTTTCATAAATTAAAATGACTGAACAAATTCAAAAACAAAAACCTGAAGTTAGAGAAGAAAGAATGGTTAGAATTCTTTCCAAAGATATAGAAGGAAATATGCAAGTTTATGCTGGCCTAGCAAAGATTAAAGGCATTTCATGGAGTTTGTCAAATGCAATTTGTAATGTTCTCAAAATAGATAAAACAAAGAAAATCGGAAGTTTAACAAATGAAGAAATTGAAAAGATCTCTAAGTTTGGGAAAAATCCTGAGATTCCTGTTTTCCTAAAGAACAGAAGAAAGGACTTTGAAAGTGGCGACGACAAACACCTTATCGGAACTGATTTGGAATTGCGAAAGGAATTTGACATTAAGCGACTTAAGAAAATAAGGTCTTATAGAGGCTTAAGACACGCATCCGGACTTCCTTTAAGAGGCCAGAGAACAAGAAGCAACTTCAGAAGAAATAGAGCTAAAGGTTCTGGAATAAAAAAGAAAAGCGCGCCGGTTAAGAAGGAGTTTATTAAATGAAAAGAAAACATAAAAATTATTCAAGACCGAAAAGACCATTCGATAAACCGAGAATTGAAGAAGAAAATAAAATAAGGAAAGAATTTGGCTTGAAAAATAAAAGAGAAATATGGAAGGCCGAAGCAAAAATAGGAAATATAAGATCACAAGCTAAAAGATTAATTAAGGCTGATGTGAAAGAACAAGAAGCTCTAGCTAAACGCCTTCAAAAGATAGGGTTTAATGTTAAAAACTTAGCAGATATTTTATCTTTAGAAAAGAAAGATTTATTTGAAAGACGTCTTCAAACAATTGTTGTAAAAAAGAAATTGGCCAACACTCCAAAACATGCACGACAATTAATTGTTCACAAAAAGATTCTAGTTGGTGGAAAAGCAATTAACATTCCATCTTATATTGTACCTGTTGAACTTGAAAATAAGATTATTATAAAACACATATCTAAAGAGCGACCAAATAAAATTGAGACTGAAGTTATGGAGGAAAAAATATGATGACAGAACTGATGTTCAGCACAAATAAAAATTCAAGGAAACAGAAGGACGAAAACATTTCAAAAAGAAATGTTTTAGGAGAATTTTCATAATGACCGAAGAAGTTGTGGAACAAAAATTAGAAATTGAAGAACCACAAGAGAAAAAGAAAGAGAGAACAAACGAAGCAATTGTAAATATTTACACTTCTTTTAACAACACTTTAGTTCATGTTACTGACATGTCTGGAAAAACAATTATAAAAGTCTCTGGGGGGATGGTTACAAAACACAATCGTTTGAAAGCGAACCCTACAATTGCGATGTTTATTGCTAAGAAAATTACTGAAACAATAAAGGACTTAGGAATTGGAACTTTATTTGTGAAAATAAGAGCGCAAACAGGAAATCCTGCACCAGGGCCTGGAGCTAATGCATTGGTAAAAAGCTTAATCAGAGAAGGTTACAAAATTGCAAACATTTTAGATATTACAAGAGTTCCTCGTGGCGGACCTAAAAAGAAAGGTGGCCGAAGAGGCAGGAGAGTATAAACTCACCTGCCAGCGCCAAAAGTAGATTTTGGCGGGAGGAAGAAGAGTATAAACAAATAATTTAAAAAGTATTAACTTTGGGTAATAACATGGAGATAATAGAAAAGAAAGATAATCAAATTGTTTTCAAAGCAGAAATTGAAGATAGTTTGGCAAATGCAATAAGACGGCACATTTCAGAAATTCCAATACTTGCAGTTGATACGCTTGAAATTCACAAGAATGATTCTTCACTATATGATGAAACTGTCGCTCATAGGGTTGGATTAACTCCTTTGAAAATGGAAAAAACATTCACAGACAAAACAGAAGTTAAATTAAAACTTTCAACAGAAAAAGAAGGAATGGTTTATTCTGGTGAATTAAAAGGCGGCGCTGATGTTGTGTTTGGCAAAATCCCAATAACTGCATTGAATAAAGGGCAGGAACTTGAATTTGTTGCAACAGCAAAAATGGGAAAGGGAAGTGAACACTCAAAGTTTATTCCAGGATTAATGTTTTATAGAAACACTGCGGAGATTATTTTGGATAAAGAATTTTTGCCTGAAATTAAAAAGATTTTGCCTGAAATTGAAATCAAAGAAAAAGGCGACAAGATTATTTTAAATGATTTGGGAAAAACAGAAATTGTTGATGTTATTGAAGGATTAGTTTATGAAAGAAGTAAAGAAGCAGAAGTGAAAAGAAAAGATGAGTTAATAATTACTGTTGAAAGTTTCGGGCAACTTGAAGTTAAAGATGTCTTCAAAAAGTCAATAGAGGCCTTGGAAAAGGACTTGAAAGAGATCTCAAAAGTTGTTGATAAGATTTAA
>JBBSYJ010000072.1:4725-20905 GCA_038045305.1 Nanobdellota archaeon
AAGATATTGCAGAATTTTGTGGTGCAATGATTGGAGATGGGTGGATACAAGCAGATGGAAGAAGTTTATTTTTAACAGGCGACCCATTAGAAGATAAAGATTATTATGATTTACATATGTGTAAATTAGTTAGCAAAATAATAGAACCAGTTAAATCTAAGAATTTTCCTTATTGGGGAGTTTATGGAATCTCGATGCATAAAAAAGAGATTATTAAAAAGATAGTAACAGATTATGATCTTCCAAAAGGGAAAAAAGTTGCTTCTGCAAGAATACCAAAATGGATAAAATCTTCTAAAGATAATAAAATTAAATTTAGTTTTATTAGGGGGTTATTTGATACTGATGGGGGAATATTTTGTCAGAAAGATTATACAAAATATGCTAATGAATTTAACTCAAAATATCATACCAAAATAAGATTGAGGTTTACTACTATTTCTTATAACTTAAATGAAGAAATATTCAAATTAATGACTAAACTAGGATTTGGGTGTGTAAAAAGAACAATAAAGAGAGGGGTTTTCAATAATAGAAACAATAAAGATATTTATATATTAGAAATTAACGAACTGAAATCTATGAATAAATTTTTTGAAGAGGTTAAACCTGCAAATCCTAAACATACAACCAAATATTTAATTTGGAAAGAATTTGGATTTTGCCCTCCAAAAACCACAATTAAACAAAGGAAGGAAATACTTAAAAGTGAATTAAATCCCTATTTATTATACAAGCAGGAGTAGCGAAGTGGTCAAACGCGCGAGACTCAAGATCTCGTCCTTTAGTAGGTTCGGAGGTTCGAATCCTCTCTCCTGCATGAAACCTTATGAAAAACAACACTGTCGAAGAAATATGGAATGAATTAAAAAAAGCAAAGAAAGTTTTAATCCCGCTTCACCCGAGGCCAGATGGTGATTCTCTTGGAAGTTGTGTTGCAATGAGTTATGCTTTAAAGAAAATAGGAATTAAAGTTGAATTAATAAGCAAGGATAAATTAAGTGAAAACCTGGACGATTACAATTTTGTAAAAGAAGTAAAATTTGACAAAGATGTGGGGGATTTTAATTTAAATGACTTTGATTTTATTGTTTTTCTTGATCATGGAACTTTAAAAGATTATTCTGATAAATTTATAAATGACGCACAAACAAAAGAAAAAATAATTAATATAGATCATCATGATACAAATAATTATTATGGAAATTTTAATTATATAATTCCTAACCTTCCTTCTTGTTGTTCTATTTTATTCAATATCTTTGAAATGGTTGGGGTTGAATTTGATAAAGAAATATGCAGACGACTTTTGTTAGGTCTTTGCACAGATACCAATTTTGGAGAGTATGGAAATTCCGCCGACTCATTTGAAAAAATGGCTTTCTTAATTAAAAAGGGCAAAATAAATTTCCAAAAAGAATTTGTTAACATTATAAATAGTAACCCTTGGAAAATAAAAAAACTTCATGGAATTTTACTTACAAATATGGAGAAAAGGAATGTTGGCAAATATACAATTGCCTATAGTTGGGCAACAAAAAATGAATATGATAAACATGGATTAAATTATTCAGATGTAAGGTTAGGGATCTTTTGCATGCAAGACATAAAGGGGATTGATTTAGTTTTTACTTTAACTGAAATGGAAAATGAAATTAAAGGCTCTTTCAGAAGCAATGGCTTAGATACAACAATTTACTCTAAAGAATTTGGGGGTGGAGGACATAAACAGGCATCCGCTTTCATCGTCGATAAACAAGATATAAAAAAACTTGTAAATGAAGTAATAAAGATTATAGAGAAAAGAGGGTTCGTTGAGATTGACAAGATTTAAATACTAACAAAATAGGAAATTTATACCTGCGAGTCAAAAGCGCATAGCGGGGAACTTATAGTTCTCAGCATTTAAAAGATAGAAAAATGAAAAGTAAAACATTAATATCAAAACAAGAAAGAAGAAAAACAAGCGAAGATTTAGTTGAGACCATTCGTGATGCAAAAAAACATAAAAATTGGTTGTATGTTGCAGGAGTCTTGGCCGGATCAAGAAACAACTGGAAAAGTTTGAACCTTGAGCAAATTAATAAAGAAATTAAAGAAGGTGAAGGGGTAATTGTTTTGGGGAAAGTTCTTTCTCAAGGAAATTTAACTAAAAAAGCAAAGATTATAGCATTTGGATTTTCAGAAAATGCAAGGGATAAATTGAAAAATTCGGGCTGTGAAGCAATTAAGATTAAAGATGAAATTAAAAAAAATCCTGACGCTAAAGGACTTAGGATATTAAAATGAGTACAAAGATAATTGATGGGACAGGTGCAGTCTTGGGAAGATTAGCCAGCTTCGCTGCCAAAGAAGTCCTTAGAGGGGAAGATATTATTGTTTTAAATTCTGAAAAGATAATTATTACTGGAAACAAAAAAGACATTAAAGAGACATATAAAAGAAAGAGAGGAAAGGTTGGGACTATTCAAGTAGGTCCAAAGGTCTCAAGAAGAGCAGACCTATTAATAAAAAGAACTATAAGAGGCATGCTTCCAGGACACAAAAAAGGAAGGGGTCGTGAAGCTTATAAAAAAATAAGATGTTACGTCGGAGTTCCTAAAGAATTTGAAGGAAAAGAATCAATTAATATGTCTAAAGAAAGAACTAAAAAGTTTGTGACAATTAAATATGTTACACAATAAATATGATAGAAAATAAATATAAAAAAATAATCGTCTCGGGAAAAAGAAAGAGAGCTGTTGCCAAAGCAACAATAAAAGATGGAAGCGGACAAATTACAATAAATAATAGAAATTATAAGACACTTGATTTTTTTGATAAATTAAGAATTGAAGAACCATTAAGAATTGCACACAATATCCTTGGAAAAACTAATTTTGATGTTGAAATTAAAACACAAAGTGGTGGAGCTAAAGGACAGATTGAAGCTGCGCGATTGGCTTTAGCAAGGGCAATTGTCAAGTTTACAAATTCTCACGAACTTGAAGATAGTTATTTTGACTACGATAGAACAATGCTTGTTGCAGATGTAAGAAGAAAAGAATCAAGAAAACCAGGGGATTCAAAAGCAAGAGCAAAGAGACAGAAGTCGTATAGATAGTTATTTATTCTTTGATTTTGTTTCAAAGTTCAAAGGTTTTTTCCGTCCTCTTTTAAGTTGTGGGTAACTATCTCCAGTAATTAAACGTCCTTCTGCAGGAATTTTTTTTATTTTCTGATAAAATTCAACTGCCCTTTCCAATTGGCTCTCCCCTTTTTCAATCAACTCTTTGTGTCCGTTGGACTTGTATTCTATTATAACTGCTTTACCAGTATTCAACTCGTAGATCAAATCAATTTTACAATAAAATTTTCCTCTATGAAATAAGACTTGCTCAACAGACACAGTTGAAACATCGCGCGGATCAATCCCTATATATTCAGGATGCTCTGAAAGATATTCTAATGCTTTATAATGACTGCTCGACCTCTTTGTCACAAAGTTATTTCCTTTATAATTATATAAATATTATTCTTGTTGAATATTCACTTTTCTTAGGCGATCTAATTTGTTCTGAACGTGATTAAACAACGTGGTTGAAATTATCGCTTGATGATTCCCTTGATGAATCTGGTTGTTGAATTTTACTTTCCCAATGTAAGCAAAGTTTGAAAGGATCTTTTTCAAACCATTTACAGAAAGATTATGCTTTTGGGATAATTGACGTAAGCTTATGTTTGTAGTCAAGAATTCTTCAAATAGTTCTTCAACTTCACGAAAGTTTTCTGCAGGAACTAATTTTCCTTCTGAAAATTTATAACCAAAAGGAGGACGAGACATTTGAGAGCCCTGAGAGGCGCGAAGAGTCATTCCTTTTAATTGCGGCCGGCCAATTTCTGAATATTTTCTAAAAGAGTCCAATGCATTAGAATTTATCTTTTCAGAAACATATTCCTTAAATTTATTTTCAGTATTTGGGGAAAAACGATAACAAATTGAACATAAAGGAATTTCAAATTTTAAGAAGTTATCTTCAGATTCATAACTGCATTTTATACATTTAGTTCTTTCCATATTTATTTTTCCATTAGTGAATCAATAGGGGATTTTATTTTCTTTAATTCTTCTGCTGAAACATGGGTATATATTTGAGTTGTAGAAAGGTCACTATGGCCCAACAATTCTTGAATCTTTCTTATATCGACGTTATTTTCAAGAAGATGAGTTGCAAAAGAATGACGTAGAGTGTGGGGATGTACATCTTTGTTTATTCCAGCACGAAAAGCGGCAGACGAAACAATTTTCTGAATGTTACGAGAAGATAATTTTCCTTTCGGTCCTGTAAATAAAAATTCTTGGGTTGATTTCTTTTGTAAGTCAATTTGTTTTTTTAAATCATCAACAAGAAAATTTGGGATATTAAAAATTCTGTCTTTCTTTCCTTTTGCCTGCCGAACATGGCCAATTTTATCTGTAAAATCAAAATCATTAATCTTTAAATTTATTAATTCTGAGACGCGAAAGCCGCAAGCGTACATTAAAGAAACCATTAATTTTGACTTTCGTGTATCTAAAATATTCATTAAACTTTTTACTTCAGCTTTCGTCAGGACAGTGGGTATTTTCTTTTCTCTTTTAGGACGCTTAATTCCAATTGTCGGGTCTAATTTTAGGATATTCAAATAAGCATATTTTATTGCAGATAAAAAAAGGATTATAGTCATCGCTGATTGATTTGAAATATTTTCAGCCGTATAAAGTTTGACATCATCTTCATTAATTTGTTCGGGAGATTTTTTTGTAAAATTTAATAAATTCTGGTTCGCTTTAATGTAATTTCTTATTGTGTATTCAGAATTTTTAGATATTTTCAGTTCAACTTTTAATTTTTCAAGGAATTGTTGGGGTGTCATTATCAGTATTGTGCGAACTGTTTTATATATTTTTGTAATTGGAAAAACTTAAAAGGGCTTTTTGCTGAAGGAATTTATGATTGCAAAGAAAGGCGACACAATAACGCTTAATTATGAAGGAAGATTTGAGGATGGAACAATATTTGATAGTTCTAAACATGGAGATCACTCTCATCCTTTGACTTTTGTTATCGGAGAAGGCCAAGTAATTCCTGGTTTTGATAAGGCAGTTGAAGGAATGAAAATTGAACAAGAAAAAGAATTTAAAATCCTTCCTGAAGATGGCTATGGATATTATAATAAGGACTTAATAAAAGAAATCCCACGAAATGTGCTTCCTGAAGATCAAATTCCTGAAAAAGGAATGACTATAGTTATGTCAACTCCTGATGGACAGCAAATTCCTGCAGTTATAACTGATGTTAATGATAAAAATATTGTTATCAATTTAAATCATCCTCTTGCGGGGAAAAAATTAATCTTTAAAGTTAAAGTTATTAAAATTGAATAATTCGGAAGAATTATTAATTTGGTTTTCTTGAATTACTTATGGATGAAGAAAAGTTAAAGAAGAAATTGACGGCAGAACAATACAAAGTTCTTCGAGAAAGAGCAACTGAAAGGCCCGGAACTGAAAAATGGTTACATAATAAAGATAAGGGGATGTATGTTTGCGCCGCTTGTGGGAATAAATTATTCAAATCTAATACAAAGTTTGATTCAGGAACTGGTTGGCCAAGTTTTTATGATCTAGCAAATGATAAAAGTGTTAAATTAGAGAACGATTTTAGTATGGGAATTCCAAGAACTGAGGTCTTGTGCGCAAAGTGCGGCTCGCATCTCGGTCATGTGTTCAAGGATGTGCCTCAAACACCGACGGGAAAAAGATATTGCATAAATTCTTGCGCGTTGGATTTTAAGGAAGAGAAGGGAAAGAAAGAGTAAAAGTTATAAACAACCTTCCTCTATGAGTTTATGGATAAGAGATTAGTTATTGTTATTGGATTAATAATTTTTTTATTGGGTGTTGTAGCTTACTTTTATCTAAAACAGCCCGCTTACTATCTTACTTATGATAAAATACCAAGTATTCCCGAATATCTTAAATTATTTGAAAATTGTAAATCAATAGAAAATATTTCAATTGATCAAAGAACTGAAAAGCAAAAATTGTGCCCAGAGGAAATTCCTTCAGATTTAGATATTTTAAAATTAAAATTGTTAAAAGATTATAAAGGGGATCCGATAAATTTAACTGAAGAGGGATTAGAAGACAGAGCTAATATATTAGATTATGTGGTTTGGAGAATATTATTTAATACTAAAAATGTAGAAGGTGAGGATGTTATTAATAAAGTTGGAGTTTATCAATTAAACAATAAAACTCATATAGAACTAGAAACAGGTTATTTTATTATAACAAAAAGGCCTATTATTTATACAAAATCAGAATTTTCTAAAATTAATTTAGACGAAGAGACTATTAATAAATTAAGAGAAAAATAATTATTTTTTTAAATATTCTCTCAATAATTCCAATATTTCTTTTCTTTTGTTTGGAACAAAAGTAATTGAGCCAGCGTTTTTATGGCCTCCACCTTCGACGAAAGCAGATGGAATTTTTTTATCAATTAAATTTATAAATTCGTGAACTGAAAAGTCCGCGCCATCAGTAGCACGGAAAGTTATTGCAGAACTCATTATTCCTGCCGAAACAACTTTGTCCAATTTCTTTTCTGTTTGAATCCAATCATGCAACATCCCCAAGGCCTTTCCCGGCTTAGGATAAAAACCAAATCCAGGATATGTCTCTTCTATCATTAAAGTTTGTAAAGTTTTGTCTCCAATCTTTTCAGTTCTTGCTGCAGATTTTGCAATTTCAAGGCCTTTTGATTCTAAATCAGTAATGTAAGGAATCATTAAGTCAACTAATTTTTTTTGTTTTCCTCTTGGTTCGCCGAATAAGACTTCGATATATTCACGCGCTTCCATAAAACGCAATTTTGCAGAAACAAAATCAATTACAGTTGCAATTTTTTTAGATAATTCTTTAGAATAACCCTCTTTCTCTGCAATTTTTAAATATTGCTCCATTGCTTCAGGATTATTTATTCTGTCTGCTAACCCTGCCATAGCCGGAATTTGTGAAATGTTTGAAACAGGTGAAATAAAACGAGCTAATTCAGTACATAACATTCCAGCAGAAAATTCTGAACCTGACTCACCAATTAAAAATGGATTTATGTGCGCCTTAACTTCTTTTGAAATTACATCTTCTTCATAAGGATGATGATCAACGACGATAAAATCCATTCCATGAACTCTTCCTTGCTGAATTCCAAATAAATCCTGTTCAGTGGAACCGTTGTCTGCAATTATTACTAAAGGCATTTTATTTGAAAATTTTGCTGCATTTCTTAAAGAAGTTGAAGTATCTCTAATTGAATCGTCGATCTCGTAAAAAGGTGCGGCGCAGGGAGAACGAACAAAAAATTCCCAAGCCGCCTTTGAAGAGCTATGCTGCTCTTCTATTAAAGGCAAAATTCCTCTTTCTAATGCAAATCCGGATGAATAACCATCGGCATCGTTGTGATGTCTAACTATTATTGGCCTATTTTGTATAATTGCTAAACGAATTTCAGTAGCGGCTTTTATAAAATGCGACTTTAATTTTTCCAAGATTTTACTTTTTATTAAAAAGTCCGTATTTATTGGTTTTGCTCTTTGACGCTGAACTTCTTCAATTTGTTTCTTCACAAATTCAGCATCTTGACCTTCAAGTTTTTCTAATTTTATTATTTCCCCTTCTAAAGTTCCATTATACTCTTTAATTTGGACTTTTGCTTTTACAGCATTAGTTTCTTCAATTTCAGGATATGCTCTTTTTCCAGGACCGATAAAACCCTTTAATGTGAAAGTTCCTGTTCCATCATCTAAATAAAATAAAGTGGGGCCTTCTGTTTGGGAAATTCCATCTATAATCCCTTTTAATAAAGCAGTCTTACCAACACTTTCTAAAGAAAGATCTTTGACTAAGAATGGCTGCGCTTGAATAGGAAAATCCTTTCTTTGATTAAAATTTTTCTTTTTGAAAAAAGGTTTATTATTTTTCATTTTCTTTATAATATTTTAGAAAAGCGGACTTTTAAAGTTTAGGGAGATGTATTGTTAAGTTAAATGGTAACTTAAGCCTTAAAGTTAACATCAAAGTCTATTTTTATATCATCAAGGACTTTATAACCAAGATTTTTTAGAGCATTCAATGTTTCTTTCCTATATTGAAAATGATGTAACATTTTGTAGTGATTTGGGCATAAGCCAATAAGATTTTCTTTAAAATTGTTTTTCTTATTTTCATCTATATGATGTAAGTCAACTATCTTATCAAAGCTGCAAATAACGCATTTTTGGGCAAGTTTTTTATAAGTTTCATAGTCCAATCCAAAATTCTTTTTTTGGTTCCAGGCCTTGTTTCTTTCAAGATGAAAAACAAAATTATAACAACCCTTGCATAAGTTTTTAGCATGAAGGGGGATTATCCTCTTGCACCTTTTACAAGTTATTAACTTAGGTTTCCAAAGTATACGTTTGTAACATCTATTACATAGTCCCTTGGCCTGATGTTCTTTCATTTCTCCACAATTTGAACATTTTATAAGATTCATGATAGAGTAGGGATAAAAAACTATAAAAATAAATGTAAACACTCTAAAATAGGTTCGCTTATATAAAAATGCGGATTACTGGCAATATGTCTTGTGCGAATGTTTAGGGGGTTTTAGAGAGAATTAATACTTTTTAAGAGAGTTTGGGTCAAAAGGACCACCTTTTTTCTCTGCATGTGAAACTTCAAGCGTTTCCGTGCTCTTAGGTTGGCTTTGTGCACTCTGGGCTTGTTGTTCTAATTCTGAGAGTTTTTGTTGGATAAAATTTAGATTATTATTTGTTTGAGATAAATAAAATTTTGGATCTATTCTTAATAAATATTTTGATGCTATGTCTGGAGTCATATGTCTTTGACCTATAATAGATGAATCAAATATAAGATCTCCATCACGATCACCAATATAATAAAAAACTTCTAAACTGTTAATATCAAGATAAAACGCCCGCCTTACAAAGGGGTTGTTTTTAAGATCCATATAATCCATTCATTGAAGACAAAATTAATATATTTAATAATTTCTATAAAATAATAGATGTTTTCGTCGGAAATTTTGATTATTATTTTTGTTTTTGAGCGAGGTTGTGCACAAAGGTTATCTTAGTGTAAAGGATAGAATTAAGATAAAATAAAATTTATTTAAAAGATTTTTATAAGAAGGAGAAATATTTTATTAATTAACAGATTAATATATAGGGTAGTAAAGATTTACCAATTGTAGAATCCCTATTAAAATAAGGTATAATCCCACAGCATAACGTAAGAATTTTGGTATAGCCAACACTAAGATTCCTATTAAAATAGCTAAAATTGCGGATATGCTTAAGATTAAACTTACCATTTGTTTTCTAAGCTGTTGAGATTTATATAACTATCTATATCTGCCTTGAGAGAGTTAATATTCCTCATGATCTTTCAAGATGTAGGAAGCAAAAAGGATGAAAAAGATACTAGTTATGGTTATTAGAATTGAAGATATCACACTTAGAGTATCTGAATTTTGGAGGTGTAGAAAAAATTGAACGAGGGATTGTGAAAAATCAAAAATGGTCTGACGCCAGGTGAAAGCAATTGTAAAGGCAAAACTAACAACAATAAGAAGCCGTAATTGTTTCTTAAACTCTTTTTTAAATTGCCTTCCAAGATAAAAAAAATTTAAGATTTTTCTCCCCATTTTTACAATAAAAATTCTTTATTAAAAGAGTAGTAAAAAATAGTTTATAAAATTTTGCTGGAATTTTTTAGTAACTTTTGTTTGGGAGAGATATTGTGTACTTAGGTCATCTAAGTATATGTTGGAATAAAGATTTTTTGAATGATTTGGAGGACAAACAGGTGTTTGAATAGATTTATCGACGGCAAAATTAAAGAAATAATTTTATAACAAACAGGTGTTTGAAGGGGTGTTTGGGTGTTTAAGGGTGTTTAAACAGGCTGTTTGGCATAATTTTTTTAGA
Organism: Nanobdellota archaeon; assembly: GCA_038045305.1. Lineage (GTDB taxonomy): Archaea > Nanobdellota > Nanobdellia > Pacearchaeales > GW2011-AR1 > JAUSKC01. Next base: position 14,743 of record JBBSYJ010000072.1, read on the forward strand.
CAAACAGGTGTTTTTCCAGCACATCTAGCACATCTTTCGACAGATGTCAGCGACGAGGGAATATCGACGGAACAAAACATTTTTAAAGATATTTTTTGTAATTATATTAAGATGTTTTGGTTGTTTACAGGAAAAAGAGAGGTTGATAACCTTAAAGAAAACACTAAGGTTGGATTTGAGTCAGTTAAGAAAGATATAACTGCTGTAAGTGGGTGGATTAAACACCTTGATTCTGAAAATAATATGAGAGAAAGAGATATTGAAGAAATAAAAGAGCTTTTATCGACGATACAAAATGAATTGGAAGGAATTAAAAATGTAGTTTCTATGACTTCTGAAATGAGACAAATTAAAAAATTTCAAACACCCAAACAGGTGTTGAACAAACAAACAGGTGTTTATGCTGTTCAAACAGGTGTTCAAACAGGTGTTCAAACACCAAATTTAGACCAATTTTCAGTTACTGAAAGAGCTATACTATGGATTTTATTAAATAGTGATATGAAATTAAGTTATGATGATTTAGGGGCCATGCTTGGAAAGGAGAAATCAACAATAAGAGGCCAAATAAATTCAATAAAATCAAAAAGCGAGGTAATAGAGGAACAAATAGAAAAAAATGGTAAAAAAAGAGTGTTTATTCGGGAAGAGGTAAGAGAAAATATGCTCAAAAAGTCGAAAGTGAGAGTTAATAAGGGTAAAAAAGATAAAAAAACAGAGGAAAATGGGTAGAAAACATGGAAAGTGAGAGTTTATTAGATGAGGTAAAAGAAAAAAAAGAGGTAAATAAAGTAAAAAGTGAGATAAAAATAGATATAGGTCTTGATTTCTTAAAAGATAGGGTGGATTTTCATAAAAAATTGTTCAAAAAGAGAGGGTTTTTGATGAAATAAATAGAGAAGGGAAATAAAATTGGGAGTGTTGAAAGGAGTTAGTTATAAAAAGGGAGAGTAAAGATATTTATTCGGTGAGACGAAGAATTAATTAAAGATCTCTTAATTGGAGAATTGTGGGTAAAGAGGCAATTTTTCTAAGATTTTGAGAGATATTTAATTGTATAGACTTATTGTTTAATTTCTTTTTATCGACGGGAATTCCTTTTATTATCAAACGCCCGACATAGTCCCTTATAGAACTTTCAGTAAGTTTTAGCCGATCTGAAATAGATTTATAGTCCGCGTAGCCCATTTCGTCTTCTAGTTGGTATATCGTCGAGAAAACAGTAATTTCTTGATCTGTAAGACGCTTAAATTTAAACCGGATTTCCTTTTTTAAAGAATCTAAGGAGGTTAATATACTTGCTGCATCGTTTATAGTGTTTTTAGGGGTGTTTTTAACAGGAAAATCTGTCGAAATGTCTGTCTGTTGGTCTGTCTGTCTGTCTGTTGGAACCCCTTCATTTCCTATGGAAATAGGTGAATTTTGGTTGTTTAAAGGTTTAAAGAATGTATTATGTGTGGGAGTATGTGTTGGATATGTCTTATTTAGGGTATTATGTGTGGGAGTATGTGTTGGATTGTTGTTTTGAGGATTGTACGAACTTTGAGGGATTAAGTTGGGGAAGGGGGTTAAAGAAGGGATCGTGCAATCATCTAATTTATTTTGGACATTATTTATATTTAAGTTAAGTAAAGAAATCTTTTGATTTAGTTTAGACATTAATTCGACAATTTCTATCATCTTTTCTCTATCTTCTTTAAGATAGTTATGTAGGAATGAAAGGTCTAATTTTATAGAATCAATATCTTGCTTTACTTTTTGAAAGGCCTCTTTTAATTGATCCATAAATTTAGTAAGATAAAGAGTATAAAAATATTATAGTGGATAAAAGAGATTATTGATGTTGTTTATAAGCGTTGTAAGTTAAATCAGATAGTTGCCAGCGCGAACGCTTAAGATAAGGTATTCCTTTAGGGTTTTTAGTCACCTCATTTACTAACCCCTTCTTTTTAAGATTAAATAAGATTTTCTTAACAAACTCCTCATCACGTGCGATTTCATGAGAAATTTGGGAGGTAAATAAAGGTTTTAAGTTGGAAGTAAAAAGTAGTGCAAGAATTTGCTCGGAGATCTTATTTTGTTTTGCTTTTGAAATTTTCATAGATTAAAATTAATTATTCGGTATAAAAAACTTTGTAAATTTAATTAAAAATCCTAATCTTTCTTTTCATTGGAAAGGCGCGGCAAGGGAATATGGAGTGGGAGGCCTATTTGGTCTTCTAAATCCAAAGCTTTTATATTTGATTTACGAAAGATAATATTAAAAATAGTTATTTTAAACTCTTCAGAAAGTGCCTTCTCTTTCCATTGTTTTAAAATTTCCAAAGATATTTTTTTGTCAACTGCTAGGAAGACCTCGCCAGAAAACTGGATTTGGGCATATTTTGGGTTATATTCAATTTTATAATTAAACTCTATATGTAAAATTTCCTCTTTTCCCATAGAAATATTTGTATCGGCTTTTGAGATTGTAGAAATATCTATTCCAGTGTTTATTGTTAAATTTTTAGGCCTTTCTTGAGAAATCTTTTCTGCTACAATCTTATTAAAATTAAATCCCACTAATTTCATTTTATTACCTTGAGATTAAGATTTTTAAATATTTATATTAAAAAGTTAAATCAAATCTTCTTCAGAAACTATAACAAAATCCCCAATTGCTATAATAGCACTATAAGGAATTAAAAATTCATCAGATTTAGTTTTTTCAAGGTTAAGATTTCTTGTATAAGGGGTTGAGTCCTTTACAACAATATTAATCAATTCTCCAGATTTTGTTTCAAAAGTAATATCTTTTACAAAACCTAATCTTTTACCCTCTTTAGTAACAATCATCTTACTAAGAATGGTTGAGTATGGATTTTTCCCGTTTTGCATATTGAAAAAATAAAAAGCAAATTTATAAAGTTTTCTATGGAAAAAACATAGTTTTTGAGTGATAGTATTTTTAGTTTTTGAGTGATTTTAATAAAATATTAAGTAAATTCTTAAAATTTTAAATAATAATTTAATTATAAGAAGAGTGTCACCCTATGATTTCGTATGGAAATGTTTTAAAAGAAGTTGTTTGTTTTTGTTTGTTTTTGTTTTATTTATAAAAATTTATATTATATAGTATATATATTATATATAATTATAATATATATAATATTATATTAAAAATTAATTAAAAATACAAGTAAATTAAATAGTGGTTGTATTATTTATTTTATTTTCCATAAGAAATTAAGGTGTCTTTCTTTATTAGTAGTTATAATTTTTTATATAACATCTTAATTTTCTTCGAGGTAGTTTAGTTTAATTTTTTATTTTCCAAAGGAAATAATGGTGTGATGTTATGGTTAATGATTTAGATCAAATTTTTGATTCGATTGCGAAGAAAGGAATTTTTAAAAATAAGGCAATACTTCAGTCGAATTATAATCCTGAAACAATTCCTCATAGAAGCGAACAGATTAAACAAATTGCTTCTATTCTTGCTCCTGTTTTGAAAGGGGAAAAGACAAGTAATTTATTTCTTTATGGAAAGACAGGGACTGGGAAGACATTAAGTATACAATTTGTCAAAGAAGAGCTTTTAAGAAGGTTTAATCAAAATTTGGACTTTGATTTAAGAATTGAATATCTTAATTGTAAGTTAAGAAAAGTTTCAGATACAGAGTATAGAATTTTAGCCGAGTTAATTAAAAAAGTTGGTGGTGAAGTGCCTGCAACTGGTTTGCCTACTGAGTCGGTGTATGCTAAATTTATTGAGATAATTGACTCTAAAAAACAACTTTTAATTTTAATTTTAGATGAAATAGATCAAACAGTTAAAAAAATTTCTGATGGGTTTTTATATAATTTAACAAGGCTTAATTCAGAGTTGAGTAAGACGCAGATTTGTATTGTAGGAATAAGTAATGATTTGACTTTTTTGGATGAAATAGACCCAAGAGTGAGAAGTTCTTTAGGTGAAGAAGAAATTGTCTTTCCTCCATATAATGCACTACAACTTCAAGATATTTTAAGTAAGAGATCGGAAATTGCCTTTAACCAAGGAGTTTTGGAAGATGGGGTCATTGCTAAGTGTGCCGCCTTTGCTGCTAGAGAGCATGGAGATGCACGAAGAGCGCTTGATTTACTAAGGATAGCGGGAGAGCTTGCGGAGAGGGATAATTCAAGTAAAGTTATGCTTAAACATATTGATGAGGCAAATAATAAAATTGAAAAAGATAAGATTTTAGATGTTATCAAAACAGAGCCAAAACAATTTCAAATTGTTTTGGAATCAATTATAGAATTAAATGAAAGAAAAAAGAATGATGAATTAATTTTTACTGGAGATGTTTACAATTATTACCAAGATTTATGCCCAAAATATAAAGTAGAAGTTTTGACACAAAGGCGTGTTTCAGATATAATTCAAGAGTTTGATATGCTTGGGATAATTAATGTTAGGGTAATTTCTAAAGGCCGGGGTGGTAGAATGAGAGAAATTCGGCTTGCTATCTCAAGAAATATTATAGAAAAAGCCAAACATATAATTAATGAAACATTAAATTAAATAGTGATTTAGTTAATCACAAACTATCAAAATGGTGTCAAATGAAATTTTAAGGTTTTGCGTCAGCAACGGCTTGCTTTTAGACAAGGAAGTCTTAAATTTATTTAGTGATACAGAGGATGTAGAATCGGTTAAACTTATTATAGAAAAAATAAAGAATCAAACACATAAAAAAGTTATTACTAAAAATTTATTTAATGAGAATAGAAATCAATTAGAAAATTTTATGATAGGTCTTCCGAAAGAAAGCCAGAAAGGGTTGGAGACCTTTAAAATAAAGTTGGGCCTAAGTATTGAAATTTCAAAAGAAGTTTCTATTGAAAAATCTGTTGGGGAAGTTAAGACAGAAAATTTTGAAGATGTAAGGGTCTTATCAATGCCTTCAATCCCCTTGAAAAAATTAGAGGTAGGAGATTTTGTAAGGCATTTTAGGGGGAGGCTTGTGGAAATGAAAAAAATTTTACAGGAACATTTGGAATTAAACAATTTAATATCTATAAATAAAATTTCCGGAAACCGGCAAGGAATTTCTTTAATTGGATTGGTTGCAAACAAAAGTTACACAAAAAATAAAAATGTCATTTTAGAAATTGAAGATTTAACAGGGAAGATTAAAGCATTAATCCATGCGAGCAAGCCAGAACTTATTGCTAAAACTGAAGAAGTTGCCTTAGACTCTGTTATTGGAATTAAATGCTCAGGAAATCAAGAAATTGTTTTTGTTAATGATATTATTTTTCCGGAAGCGATGATTAGTAAAAGAAAACAAAGTCCAAAAGAAGAATATGCTGTGTTTACAGGAGATATGCACGTCGGGTCTAATAGGTTTTTGGAAAATGAATTTTTAAAATTTATAGATTATTTAAATGGAAAGATTCCAAACACCCCTGAAGTGGAGAAGATTAAATATTTATTTTTAATTGGCGATTTAATTGCAGGGGTGGGGGAGTATCCTGGGCAAGAAAAAGATTTGGTTTTGCCGGATGTTGAACAGCAGTATTTGAAAGTCGCAGAACTTCTTAGTGAGATAAGAAAAGATATTAAAATAATTATATCCCCTGGAAATCATGATGCTTTGAGGTTAATGGAGCCTCAACCATTGCTTGATGAGAAATATGCATGGCCTTTATATAATTTAAAAAACATTATTTTGACAACAAATCCCTCTTATGTTAATATTGGTGTGTGTGAAGATTTCTCTGGGTTTGATGTTTTAATGTATCATGGAATGTCTTATCATTTTTACGCAAATAATATTTCAAGATTAATGAAAGAAAAAGCTGCACATACCCCTGACAAGATAATGCATTATCTTTTGAACCAAAGGCATTTGGCCCCAACACACTCATCGGCCCAGTATTTTCCCTCGGAAAATGATTTTCATATCATACAAAAAATTCCAGATATTTTCTTTTCAGGACACACACATAAAAGTGCAGTTTCTTATTATAATAATATCTTGGTAATCTCTGGCTCGTGTTGGGAAAGCAAAACCCCCTTTCAAGAAAAAATGGGGAATGAACCAGATTTTTGCAAAGTTCCTTTATTTAACTTGAAGACACGCGCAGTTAAGATTTTAGATTTTGAGGACTACTCTAAAGATAATTGGGTGGTGAA
>JBBSYJ010000072.1:21005-28670 GCA_038045305.1 Nanobdellota archaeon
AATGCAAATTGAACAATATTTTTCTAATCTTGAAAAAGATGTAAGAAAAGTTTATAGCGTTGCTGAGGAAGCGCGTTCTAAGGGGCTTGATCCTGTCGATAAAGTTGAAATTCCTTTGGCAAAAAGCATGGCTGAAAAATGTGTGGGCCTTATTGCTACAATATACCCCCAAGTTATGAACTCGGGAATAACTGAAAGAATCTTAGAACTAGAAAAAAGTTATGGGAAGTTAGATGCGACTGTTTCTTTTAAAATTGCTGAAGAAGTCGCGAAGCAAAAATTCTGCCAATTTGCGTCGCTGTTACAAGCAATTGATGCTGGGATAAGAATTGGTTTTGCTTACACCACTTTAGGTGTCGTGTCCTCACCAATAGAAGGTTTTACAGAAATTAAACTGGCAAAAACACGTGATGGAAAAGATTATTTGAAGGCGTATTTTTCCGGGCCTATAAGAAGTTCTGGGACGACGGCATCATGTATTGTCTTGATGTTAATAGATTATTTAAGAGAATTATTTGGATATGCAAAGTACGATCCTACAGAAGATGAAATTAAAAGATATATTGCAGAAAATTATGATTATCATGAAAGGGTTACTAATTTACAATATTTACCTTTGGAAAAAGAAATTGATTTTTTAGCAAGGCATTTGCCAATACAAGTTTGCGGCGAGCCGACGGAAAAATTTGAAGTTTCTAATTATAAAAATTTGGAAAGGATTGAAACAAACAATCTTAGGGGGGGAATGTGTTTAGTTTTCTCTGAAGGTCTTGCACAAAAAGCAGCAAAGGGTTTGAGACTTTATAATGGGGTTAAGAAGAATGGAATTCAAGCAACTGGATTTGATTTCTTGAAAGAATATATAGACCTTCATGAGAAATTGACGTCGGTGAAGGGTAAAAGCTCAAGTGATAATATTCCCCCTTATATTAAGGATTTGGTTGCTGGTCGTCCGATCTTTGGGCATCCATCAAGATCAGGGGCATTAAGATTTAGATATGGCCGTGGAAGGATGTCTGGATTTTCAGCGATGTCACTACATCCAGCTACTATGGCAATCACAGATAATTTTATTGCAACAGGAACGCAATTAAAAACCGAAAAACCAACTAAGGGGTGCGTAGTTTCAGTTTGTGACTGCGTTGATGGCCCAATTGTAAAATTGTTTAATGGAAGTGTAAAACAATTAAAAACAAAAGAAGAGGCAACTAAACTTTATTCTGATGTTGAAGAAATTATTTATTTGGGCGACTTGCTCGTCCCATTTTCTGATGTATTAAACAGAAATTCTATTTTAATAAATCCGGGTTATGTTGAAGAATGGTGGAATTTGGAATTAAAAAGTAAAGGATATGAAGGGAATTTAAATTTTTGGGATGTTGATTTTTATGAGTCTATTGCCTTAAGCAAGAAATATAACCTCCCATTTTATCCTAAGAATATTTTTTATTGGAGCCAGATAAATAAAGAACAATTTAATGAATTGATAATTTGGTTAAAGAATTCCCAGATAAGGGATGGAAAAATAGTTTTGCCTTTTAGAAAAAGCGAGTGGGAAAAGTATAAATTTGGGAAGAGGGCTTTGGAGTTGCTTGGGGTTGAACATGATTTTGTCGTTGAGAATGTTGTTCTTTCAAAAATTAACAGCAAGAAATTTTTTATAAATCTTGGGCTTGATTTAAGTTTGCTTGAAAGTGAAGAATTATTTCTTAATGATTTTATTACTGACAAATTTTTTATAAATGATGAAAAGAATGTTTTGGAAAAAGTAAATGAGCTTTCTGAATTTGTCATAAAAGATAAGGCAGGAGATTTTATTGGAACAAGAATGGGCAGGCCAGAAAAAGCAAAGCTGAGAAAATTGACTGGGAGCCCAAATGTATTGTTCCCTGTTGGGAACGAGGGAGGGAGATTAAGAAGTATTCATGAAGCATGCAAAGTTGGACATGTTAAGTCAAGTTTCCCTTTGTTTTATTGTGAAAAATGCGCTACAGATACAATTTATTTAACTTGTGAAAAATGCGGGGATAAATGCGTTAAAAAATATTATTATAGAAATTCTGATAATATAAGTTCAGAAAAAGAGATTGGTGATGAAAAAGGAAGCTTTAGTATGGTTAAGGAACTAGACATAAATCCTTATTTTAACGATGCCGTTAATAAATTAAAATTAAACAATCTTGAAATTCCTGTTTTGATTAAAGGAGTGAGGGGATTAAGTTCAGATAAAAAAATTCCTGAAAATTTGATGAAAGGAATTCTGCGCGCGAAGTATGGTCTGCAAGTTAATAAGGACGGAACTATAAGATATGATGTTACTGAACTCCCTATAACTGCCTTCAAACCAAAGGAAGTTGGAGTCAGCGTCGCTAAATTATGTGAAATTGGATATAATGAAGATATTTATGGAATGCCTTTGAAAAATGAAGAACAGATTTTAGAATTATTTCCTCATGATATTTTGCTTCCTTCATGTTTGGAAAGTCCTGATGAAAAGGCTGATGATGTTTTTTTGAAGACGTGCAATTTTATTGATGAACTTTTAGTAAAATTTTATGGAGTGGAGCCGATTTATAATGTTAAAAAAAGAGAAGATCTTGTTGGGAAATTGGGAGTTTGTATGGCACCGCATAATTGCGCGGGAGTTATATGCAGATTTGTTGGGTTTTCAGGAGTTCAAGGGCTTGTTGCGTCTCCTTATATGCATGCTGCAATGAGGCGTGATTGTGATGGTGATGAAGCTGCAATAATGCTGCTTTCAGATGTGTTGATTAATTTCTCAAGGGAATTTCTGCCTAGCCATAGGGGAGGAACGCAAGATGCTCCATTAGTTTTAAATGCACGTATAGAAGCGGGAGAAGTTGACGAGCAAATTTTAGATTTAGAATTGGTTATGGAAGCAGGAAATAGTTATCCTTTGGAATTGTATGAAAAAGCTGAACAAAGAAAGCATAGTTCTGAAGTTGAAAGTATTATTATAGTTAAGAAATTACTAAAGCAAGGAAAAAATCCTTTTGTTGGAATTGGTTTTACACACGATACGGACAATTTTAATGATGGGGTGAATTGTTCATCTTACAAACTTTTGGGAACTATGAAGGAAAAAGTTGAACACCAAATGGCACTAGTTGAAAAGATAAGGGCTGTTGATACATCAGATACTGCAAGATTAATTATTGAAAGGCATTTTATACGGGATTTGAAAGGTAATTTAAGGAAATTTTCTATGCAAGGTTTCAGGTGTGTTAGCTGCAATGAAATTATGAGGCGCCCCCCTTTAACTGGAGTTTGTCCGGTTTGTAAAGGGAAGATTATTTTTACAATCCATGAAGGGGGAATAAAAAAATATCTTGATCCGGCGATGAATTTAATTGATAAATATAATCTTTCACCTTATATTAAACAAAGTATTGAATTAGTTAAGAGGCAGATTGATTCTATATTTGGAAAAGAACTGGAAAAACAGGAGGGGCTTGGGAAGTGGTTTTAATTTGTATATAAATCTTTAAAAATAGTTATCTTTTATGAAAATCATGGCACCAATAATCGAAGTAAGCAATGATATTATAAAGGGTTTGGACCAATTGAAAATTCCTTATAAGTTAAGAAAATCTGAAAGAGCAACCCAAGATGAATATATTAAACTTCCATCTGGAATTTATACTGCAAGAGAAAGAACTATTTTTAATAAAAACTGGTTTGACCAACATAAAATCTTGAAAGAAAGTGTATTAAGAATGCAAATTCCTTTAGAATTTGTTGAACTTTTGAAATACGCAAAAGAAAATGATGAAGAGCTTTACGATGAAATTACTAAAGTAAGAAGTCCATGGAGGGCTGAAAATCTCGATGCTTATTTTGAAAAAAGAGAAGATGGAAGGTATATTTTAACTCATAACAAAACAAAAGCAGAAAAACTTGACCCTGAAACCCTTATGGAAGATAGAACTCCTGGAATTTCAATCGAGTCATGGCTGAAAAATCCTACAAAACAAGGACTTCCAAGGAAAGATGTTGAGGCAGGAGATTTATTCTATTTGTATCCAAGAAATGTTACTGTCGCTAGGTTCAGCGCTAACGGTGGTAGGGCTTACCTGGATTGTGGCGGGGATCCTTCCGACAAGAGTGGCGATCTCGGGGTACGCGCTGTTAAAAGGTAATTGTTTTGCTCGCCTGCAGAAAAGTTTAACGAGGCTTCGCACCCAAGATTTAACCTCTTCAAGTAGTAATATACTTTTAAAAAAGGCACACATATTCATTTTTTATGGTAAATTATTCTAATGAAGAAAAAGGGGAGATGAAATTGCTTATCGCACGCTCGGCGACAAGGGCACTTGATTTAAAAATTGAAAATAGGAATCTCGATTATGAAGAGATAATCCCTGAAGTTATGAAAAGTGTAAGGACTAAAAATAAATTGTTTGGGGTTTTGGTAGTTGCAGCGGCTAGCAAGGCACTTAAATTTTATGACAAGGAGAAAAATTACAAAAAAGTTGTTGCGCAGGTCTTAGATGAAAGTGATGATTTAATTCTTAATTTAGATGATGAAGTTGAAGCGATTTAGATTTTTGCAATTTTAAAAATGCAAATAATATAAAATTGTTGGAATTAGTAAACAACCCATCATATTTGTTCTTTTAATGTTTAAGGAGATGCAATAAATTCCTGTCAGCGTCGACAGAATTAAAATAATCACTCCAAGAAGGCCTGAAAAAATAAACACTACAATAAAGATAATTATAAGGACGAATATTGAAAGAATTGAATAATTTATTTTGTCTATTTTTTCAGCGAAAATTTTTGCAAGAAATTTTGTTATGTAAAAAGAAATTATTCCCGAGAATAAACAGACAATCAGTATTAGGATTAACATTTTGTATGAAACCGTTCCGATTAATTGTTGTATTGAGACCGCTGAGCCGGTGCGAGCTTTTTGGATCAAATACAAAGAAATAAATGAAAATCCCATGACTAAAGTATTTGTTATTCCTATCAAGACAATAAATCCTCTTTTGTCGGTCTTTGCAATTTGATTCCCAAGTATTGCGGCCTGTCCTGAGCCCAACCCTGGAAGAAAACCACATAATGGCGACGCTATAACTGAACCTATAAGAGGAGATTTTAATGGAATTTTAAATTTGTTATTTATTTCTTGTTGAGGGATTTTTGTTTTTTGTTTTATACTTAAGATTAAAGTTGAACTACCAAAAAGTCCGGATAATAATGGGAGAAGTGGTTGTGATAATAAATTTTCATTTAAGTTTAGGATAATAAATCCTAAGATTCCTGTCAATATAAAAACTAAAAGCGCAGAAAATTTATTCTTTTCAATGAATATAAGATTTATAGAAAATAAAATTAGAATAAATGCCATGGTTTTGGAAAGATAAGGATATATGGTTGGAATTACAAAATTTAAAGGTATAGATAAAAAAATTAAAAGAATTATTGCAATTAGGCATCCATAGTTTGAAAGCATTACTGCTTCGTAACCTCTTCCTTCATTCAAAAGCTCATGGCCGGGCAGAATTGAAAGGGCAGTATCTTCGTTTGGGGCTCCAAGGAATATTGAAGGAATAAAATCAACGAAGCTATGGGTAATAGACATAGCGACGATAAAAACAACCAAGTAGAGTGGAAGAATTGACGAAAAGGCCGCTGCAGAAAGAGAAACAAGCGCTGCACCAACGATGTTTATATGTATTCCTGGAGAAAGGCCTGTGATGGTCCCGGAAAGCACACCAAGGAGCAGAGCGGCTATAAGGGCTAAAATCATGGGTTTTAGGGCCTCTCGCCTTTGTTTTTTTGCTTGATTTGGTGGCTACCAAACCCGACTTTATCTTCGGAGTTTTTTATTGTTCTTTCTATCATTTTATCGTCGACAATCTATTTAAATGTTGTCTCTTAATGTGGATTCCCTGACTAATTCTCGAGGTATTTTATGGTTTTTGGTGGTTTCTCAAACAAAAACAAGGGATTCAAGAGAGAATAGGGATTTCTACTAATTGATTAAGAAAGCGCACCAGAAACAACTCGTGCAAGCCCTTGAGGGGTTTTTGAAGGAAGGACAAGGGTTATTTGCGTGATTTATGAGAAAATCTACTATAAACAATGAAGAATGGAGATATTTAAGAGATCGCAATCTTTAAAAACTTCATTTTTCTTATTCTTGATAAGGTAGTAGATAAAGACTTATGTAAAATGAAAAAAACAAAGAGATCAGGATTAACTTCAAATCAGGAGAGATTGCAGAGTATTTTGGAATATAAGAAGTACAGACTAATTAAAAGAAATGAACTGATTAGTTTAATTTCCGATCATAAAATTTCAAAGAATCCTAAATACTTAGTTAAATCAATGCTGTTGAAGAAAAGGCTTGTCAGTTTTAAGAAAGGATATTACATTGTAATTCCTGTTAGTTCTATTAATAAGAATATTGGGATAGATAACATTGAGCTTAATGATTATTTATTAGAATCTAAAGACTATTACATTGGTTTATACAATGCTTTTAACTTGCATGGCTTTACTGAGCAGATACCAAATAAACTTTTTGTGTTTAATACAAGATATTCTTTTGATAAGGAAATTCTGCATTATAAGTTCAAATTCTTTAAAGTAAAAAAAGATAAGCTGTTTGGAATTGTTAAAGACAAATATCCTCATTCTGATAAAGAGAGAACAATAATTGATGCTTTAGATTATCCGGAATATCTTGGAGGCTTGAGTGAGGTTCTGGAGAAAGTTAAAAGTTCAAGATATGATAAAAACAAATTAGTTGATTATGCTGTTAAGTACAATAGCATTAAAATAATAAAGCTTGTTGGCTTGCTAACAGGAAGCAGCAAGCTATTTAATCTATTAAAGAAGAAAAGAGCGTTAAATTATTATACAACTATTAAAAAAACAAGAACTAAACTATTGGAGAAAAAATGGCAGATACGATTAATCTAGATGAGTTGAGAAGACTTGGCGCTGAAACAGGATTTTCTTCTAAGCTTTTGGAAAAAGATTATCATTTAACAAGAATACTTCAAAAAATAAGCGAGAAGAAAATTAAGGATCTTGTTTTTAAGGGTGGAACCTGTTTGAATAAATGTTATTTGGGATTTTACAGATTAAGCGAGGATTTGGATTTTGTCTACAATCAAGATGTTAAAGGTAAGACAAAATTGCAGATTAAAAGAATTCTTGATGGACTAAGAAGAGAATTATTTGAGATATTGAATAAACTGGATTTTAAGACAAACAAAGAGCTTGGAAAGGGATGGAAAATGTTAACTTCCAAAGAAGATCCCAAAATAGTTGGACTTGAGGTTATTACAACTTATAACTCAATGATTGATGACTCTGTTCAGACAATCAAGTTAGAGATTTCTTTTAGAAAGAAATTAAGGAATACAACAAGAATGAAAGCAATCAAGCATGAATTTATCGATGCATTGGGAGATCCAATTTTAAGAAAAGATGTTGAGATTGAGGTAATTGACTTAACAGAAAACTTTGCAGAGAAGTTCAGGGCGCTTGTAATAAGAAAGAATGTCGTCATAAGAGATATTTATGATATCTATTTTATTCTAAAGAATAATCTTGTCAAGATAGACAAAGAGCTCATAGATTTGATACTCCTAAAAATAAATGAAAATGCAGAGAAGAAATTCACAA
>JBBSYJ010000073.1:0-1525 GCA_038045305.1 Nanobdellota archaeon
TTAAGCTTTTTCAGTTTATTTATAGTTCTAACTGACAGAGTTATATCTAACCTTTTTCTTTGGGAAGGCAATTCTCTCGTTTTGTCGTAATTCTCAAGCGCCTCAAAAAGAACTTTGTACTTTCTCAAAATAGAATTTATCTTTTTTGTATTCATTTTATCTTATGCAACTTTTTAATCTCCATTCAATATTCCTTATCTCATTTATATTGCTCTTTGCGATAGAGATTATTTGTTCAAGCAATAAATCTCTATCAACTTGCTTTTTATTTTCCTCTGCAAAATTCAAACATAAAAACATTGCTGTTCTCTTGTTTCCGTCGGTAAACGGGTGATCAACAATTATAGCCCTTACCAAATAAGCTAGCTTTTTGTAACCTCCAAGTTTATTATTCTTTTGGGTATCCAAAGCATAATCAATGCTGGAATCATTTCTTAAATTTCCTCCAAATCCTTTATTTACCCTTATCAAATTATCCTTACTAATATCCATACACATAAATGATGGTTAGTTATATAAAGGTTTCGGCACTAACATAACTTTATAAAGTATAAACATTGTATAAACATATGGAAATGATTAAGAATGTGAGCAGGTGGGGGAATTCTTCAGGAATATTAGTTCCAAAGGAATGGCAGGGAAAACAAGTAAAAGTAATTTTAATAGATAGAACTGATGAAATAAAAAAAGAAATATTTTCTATATTAAATGACTATTTGAAGGATATTATGGGGATATATTTGGTAGGAAGTTATGCGAGAGGAGAGCAAGAAGAAAATTCAGATATAGATATAATAGCATTATCAAACAAAACAAAAAAGGAAATTTCTTCTGGAAAATATAATATCTCTATATATCCTTTAGAAAGTGCAAGAAAAACAATTAAAACAAACCCTATAATGATATACCCAAGATTATTTGAAGCACAAACTATCTTAAATGAAAAACTTCTTCAAGAATTAATTAAGATAGAAATATCAAACAAAATTTGGAAAGAATATGTAGAAGAAACAAAAAGGATTATTAAGATAAATGAAGAATTAATGAATATAGACAAGGATTTAGATGAAAATGAAACATCTGGAGGAATAGCCTATTCCCTTCTGCTTAGATTAAGGGGGATATTAATAATTAAAAAGCTTCCTAAAATTCTCTACAGAGAAGAGTTTAAAAATTATTTGAAAGATAAAATAGGAAATGAATGGGAAAAAACTTACAATGCATATCAAAAAAAGAAGATACAAAATAAAGAGATAAAAATTCCCTTGGTTTTAGGTCAAAAAGCATTGGATATATTAAAAAAAGAGGTTAAAGAATATGAAAAGAGAAAAAAGACTTGAAAGAGGAATAAAATCTATTGAAGAACAAATAAAACTCCATGAGGAAAAAAGAGAAGAAGCAAAAAAGAATGGAAAAATAGAACTCGAAGGATATTATGAGAAAGAAATCGAATCTTTAGAAAAATATAAAGAAACAAAAGAAAAACATCTTAAGGAAGAATAAAATAAGTTAAATAATCTTGCGG
>JBBSYJ010000074.1:0-3172 GCA_038045305.1 Nanobdellota archaeon
CGTTGATTAATTTTAAAAACTCCCTTAATCTATCAAGAATATGAAGATACTATCATTGCACACCGACTATATAAAATTCAAGCCGCTGAAAAAAGCGCTGAAATCCGTCGACCCGCTTTCTGAAGAGGAGAAAAAAGAGAAACACGTGCCTGAAGCTCTCACCATAATGACTGCAATCGAGAAACAAGACGAAGGAAATATAAAAAAAGTTGTTGAGGCCCTTGTTGAAGAAATTATAAAAATCGCTGAACAAGTCAATGTGAAAAATATCGTTCTCTACCCTTACGCGCATTTATCCTCTAATTTGGCCTCTCCGGAATACGCACTGCAGGCCCTAATTGAAACAGAAAAGGCCCTTTCAAAAAAATACAAGGTCTGGCGCGCACCTTTTGGATATTACAAAGAATTCGAGATGAAAGTTAAAGGCCACCCTCTTTCAGAACTTTCAAGAGAAATAAGAATCGACGATAAAGATAAAAATAAAGTTGAGGTTGAAGAAAAAGTCGACTACAGAAACTTGCTATCACAAATTTCAAAATCAAAACTTGATAATTCTAAACTTAAAGAAAATGACCATAGAATTTTAGGTCAGCAAATGGACTTATTCTCATTCAATGAAGTTGCACCTGGAATGGTTTTCTGGCATAACAACGGATTAATAATTTACAACGAATTAATAAATTACTGGAGAGAAGAGCATCGAAAAGCCGGCTATCAAGAAATAAAAACGCCCCAAATTATGGACTCTAAACTTTGGAAAATCTCTGGACACTGGGATAAATACAAAGAAAACAATTTCACAACAGAATATGAAAAAAGACCTTTCTTAGTTAAACCAATGAATTGTCCAGGAGGAATGCTGGTTTACAAGGCAACACCAAAATCCTACAAAGATCTCCCGCTAAGAGTTGGAGAAGTTGGAATCGTCCATAGGCAAGAACTATCAGGAGTCTTATCAGGACTTTTCAGGGTAGTGCAATTTACACAAGACGATGCACATATATTCTGCGCCGAAGAACAATTAGAAAATGAAATTCTGGCAATAATAAAACTAATAGATATTTTTTACAATAAATTTAACTTGGAATTTGACCATGTAGAATTATCAACACGTCCTGAAAAAAGAATTGGCAGTGATAAAATGTGGGACAAAGCAGAAAGAATTCTAGAAGACGTTTTAAAGAAAAATAAAATGAAATATAAAATAAACAAAGGAGACGGGGCTTTTTACGGACCAAAAATTGATTTCCATGTAAAGGACTCTCAAGGCAGAACATGGCAGGTCTCAACAATACAGCTAGACTTTTCAATGCCTGAAAGATTTGATTTGGAATATACAGACAAGGACAACTCAAAAAAACAGCCATCCATGATTCATAGAGTAATTTACGGCTCTTTAGAAAGATTTATAGGAATATTACTAGAACATACAAATGGGCGTTTACCGACGTGGTTAGCTCCAAAACAAGTTCGTGTCTTAAATTTTACAGATAGAAACACAAGATATTCAAACAAAATTATAGAAAAGCTAAAATCAGAAATTCCTGAATTAAGAATTGACTCTGATTTCAAGCAGACTACAATTCCTTCAAAAGTAAAGGAAGCTGAAATACAAAGAATTCCTTACATAATCGTTCTTGGGGATAATGAAGAAAAAGAAAATTCTGTTGCATTAAGAGTCCGTGGCAACTCAAAAATAATAAAGAAATCCGTCGACGAATTCATAAAAGAACTTAAATTAGAAATAAAAGAAAGAAGATAATTATTATTTAAAGGTTGTATTCTCAACTAAATAATCTAACAAACCTTTTCCAGGAATTCTCAACTGCCTTTCTCCAACCCGTGTAGCAGTTAATTCTCCTCTTTTTATCATTCTTGTAATAGTCCTATCAGAAACATTTAATCTTTCTGCAACATATTGTGGATCATAAGCCATAGATTCATCTAACCAAGAATAATACTTTCTAACTCTTTCAACTTTATCTTCATCCATATAAAATCTCTTCCCACTATGCTTTTAAACCTTACTAATCTAAAAATTCCATGAATTTCCAATTCCTAGTTGAGAAACTGCATGACTCTGACATCTTTAAAAAATTCAAAAAAGAATTTCCCGAATCTTATATGTGCGGCGGATTTTTCCTCATAGACCGAGAAAACTTGAAAAATCCCGAAAACAAAACGCAGCTTGATTATTACGTTCCGTCCTCAAAACAAATTTTCAGCTTCAAGATAGACGGCAACGTGGAAAAAACCTTGCAAGAAATTAAAGACCAAAGAATTCCTGGACAAGTTAGTTCCGAGCACGGATTCGACTTTGAAGAAATTGAGGAAATGATTGAAAACGAAATGAAAATAAAAAGTTTCAATAACATAATAAAAAAATTCATTCTTTCATTCCAATCGTTAAAAGGAAATGACTATCTAATTGGAACAATTTTCCTGAATAATTTAGCGTTGCTCAAGGTTCAAATAAACCTTAATAAAATGAAGCTCGAGGAGCTCGAGAGAAAAAACGTCTTTGACTTTTTTAAAAAAGTGAAATAATAAGGTTTATAAATTGTATTTAAAAAAGGATAAAATGGTAAAACCAAAAGTACTTGTCACAAGCGACCCACTACCGGAAAACGAGAGATGGAATTATATTTTTTTAACAAAAGCAAGCGCTTTCACTCGAATTAGGGATATGACAAAAGGGTATCATCAAAGTGAATTAGATGGTGCCTACAAGTCATTTGAACTAAGAGGATTGTTAAATTTAAGAAGCAAATTCAGAAAAGGGGATGTTAGAAGAATTCATATTGAAAATATTGATGACAACAGTCCCCTAAAAAACATCCCTCTTGTGAGATACCATGACCTTAGGATAATAGAATGCAAAAAAGCATACACAAAATTAGAATTATATTATCCAACTTTAGAGATGATTGCAATCACAAACGGATATTATTCAAGAAAGGAATTTGAAAGAAGAGTTAATGCAAAACATCCACAAATTTTAAGTCATAATATCCATTCAGATATTGACCCAAATAGCGAATATGATGAGTTAGGCATTTTAGATAATTCTGATGAAGAAGAAAGAATGTTGCTCGATTCAGGAGAAGAATACGAAAAAGCAAAAAACTCTACAAGCGATATAAGAGGAGAACATCCATTTTCAAGATTTTTA
>JBBSYJ010000075.1:0-1188 GCA_038045305.1 Nanobdellota archaeon
CTTTCAAACAAGCGCGCGGACTTTGAAATAGCAAGAAAAATTCTAGAAAGAATATTGAAAAATTTGAAATAATCAAACAAATCCAATATTATTCAAAAGCTCATAAACAACCCCCGAAACAAAAATTAATCCTATAATCCATAAAACTACTGAAGGAATTTTAAGTTCGTATTCTGGTTTTCTATTTCCTCCTTTTTTTGCGCGCGCAAACATAAGCAAAATTAAAATTCCTATAGAGCCGCCGGAAACTACCCCTCCAATAGATAAAATCTTAACAAAAGAATCAAACCCTATAAAATTCAAAAAGATAAAAAGGACCAAAGGCAAAAGCGTAACATAAAGCCACGACTTTTTCCAACTTTCACTGTAATCCAATCCAAACATATCCTTCAAAGCCACAGACAAAGCAACATATGAAGTCACCATAGTCACAATACCAAGAATAACTACAAATTTCCCCAATGAAAAAGTGGATATTTCACTTACATTACTCCCATAAACTCCGACGATAACAAAAGAAAAAACCGTATAAACAATCATCGCAATAACTAAACCAAGTATTAAAGATCTCTTTACTAGTCGTTCACTGCCTTTCAAATGCCTTTCAACTTCAGGCATAGCAGCAAAACCAAGATAAGAAAAAAGAACAACTCCAAAAGGAACAAAAAAATTGTTAAAATAAATCGTCTTAAAATTATTCAAATCAACCCTTGGAAGATTAACTAAAGAAACTATCACAATCAATCCTAAAAATACTATTGAGCCATAATCCAAGAATTTTTTCATTTCCCTAACCCCATGAGAAATAATGAAAAACATAAAAATCCAAAGGCCGATTCCAAAAAATAAAATATACTTTACCTCCCCAAAGAAAAGAAAGCTTAATGATTCGCTGACGCCAAAAAGATAAGCCAAAACCGCAGAATAAACTTCGAAAAGCAAAGCATAAAACATGAAAATTTTTCCTTTATTTCCTAAGTAAATGCCTGCATAGCCCGTAAGCTGATGTTCCCCTTTTGTTCTCAAAGAAACTTCACCCAACATTAAAAACAAAAACAAAACCATTAAGCCAACAAAAAGAATATAAAACATTCCTATAGCAAAGCCAGACTTAACAATCACAGAAGGAATTCCAAGGAAACCCGCGCCAATCACAGTTCCAATCATAATTGCTACCGCTGTAAATGT
>JBBSYJ010000075.1:1288-2515 GCA_038045305.1 Nanobdellota archaeon
TATCCATTAAACTACGGACCCGTACAAAAACCAAAAATCTGAACTTTTTAATGTTTGGGGTTTAAGATATTAACTTCACATAATTTTTATACTCATATTTCTTCTTTAATAAATGGCCCTAAAAAAACACCATAAAATTCTTATTGGAAGTTTCACAACAATTGTAATCATTTTTATGATTGCTTCAGGAATTTTAATTTACATGCTTTACTCTGACTTAAATATTAAATATAATGAAATAAATCAAAAGATTGAATCTTACCAATTATTAACAACCTCACAAATAAATGAAATAACAAGTACCCTTCAGCAAACACAGTTATCTGTTTCGTCTATAAATCAAACTTTTAACAATCAAATTGACTTGTTACGTGCTTCAACAAGTTCCGACTTTTCAAAAATAATTGGAGAGGCAGTTAAGTCGGTTGTGACAGTAAGAACAGATGTCGCCCAAGGAACAGGGTTTATAATTGATGGGAGCGGATACGTCGTGACAAACGCACACGTTCTCTCAGGGGGCCATCAACTAATGACCATCGACTACAATCAGCAAGAAAGAAGCACAAAATTAATTGGTTATGACAAGGATTTGGACATTGCTTTGCTTAAACTTCCAAAAGGAGATTATGATTACTTAACTCTCGCAGATTCTGACCAAGTGGAAGTTGGACAAAAAGTTATTGCAATAGGAAATCCTTTGGGATTGCAATTTTCCGTCTCGGAAGGAATTGTCTCAGCAGTAAACAGGCAAGGCAGTAACGCTTTGGACGCATATATACAAACCGACGCTGCATTAAACCCTGGAAATTCAGGCGGGCCTTTAATTGACTCGCGCGGCGAAGTCATAGGAATAAACAATTTCAAAATATCCTCAGGCGAGTCACTCGGCTTCTCACTAGAATCAAACTACATAAAAGAGGCGGTAAATCGAATAGCGCAGCAGCAGTTAAATGAAACATTAATCAACTAAAAATTTAAAAACCGCATAATTCTAAAAACAAAATGGAGAGCAAAATTGCTGGCCAAACAAGGTCTGGTTATATTCCTTGTCGAATACGCGCGTTTATCTAGTTCTAGCTCAAGAAAAGAAGCGATAGAATCAATATTTTCAATTGCAGTATATGATTATTTGGGAATTCACGCCAACGAACTTGATGGAAATAAAGCAAGGCTCGAAAAAATTGCACAAGAATTCTTAAAACTTAAAGAAAAATCAGAAACTAGAAA
>JBBSYJ010000076.1:0-3798 GCA_038045305.1 Nanobdellota archaeon
TTCTGTCATTTTATTTCTTCTTCCCCTTTTTCTCTTTTCCTTTCGTCTCTTTTACTTTAGTAGTCCTCACTTCTGATTTCGCAGCTCTTTCAGAGTCCTTTTGTTTTTTAATTTTTTCTTCTTCAACCCATTCCAATTTTCCTAATCCAGGTTGTCTCATTGTTAATCCGATTTTCGGCTCATCGCCTTTGTAGCTTATTGCAACAATTCTCGCTAAGCATAAATCGCCCGCCTTCAAGGTCTTCTTTGATGCCTTGCCTGAAAGTACGTTCGTCTTTGAGAACGATACGTAATCATTCATCGTCTGACTTATATGAATCATTCCCCTCATAACACCCATATTAATGAACGCCCCAAAATTCGTTATCTCTTGAATTTCGCCGTAAACCAATTCTTGTATTTCTGGCTTCCATGCAAGAATTTTGAACTTTGAATTATAATAAGCAGCGCCGTCGCCCGGGATTATAACACCCTCGCCGACTTCAATAACTTCAACAACTGCAATAACTTTCCCTATTTCTTTATCATAATAATCGGCGTATGTCTCGTGAAGCTGTTCCTCGACAGACTTTGAAGTAGGAAGACCGAACAATTTCGGTTCAACTCGAACATAATCTTGTACTTCAGTTAAGTAGAACATTTTAATAAAAAAATTAGTCAGAAATGCCTTAAAAACCTTTTGCTCAAACAATCTCCAATTTCTTTCTGTTTACTATGGTAAAAATACGCCCTTTAAACTTGGATTTTATCTCTTTATCAAGTGTTGCGATATAAACTTCAGGATTTTTTTTAGCATAAGAAAAAATTCCTTTATCAACATATTTGTTTCCCAATTTTATTTTCTCGTATTTTTTATTTTCTAAAATCCTCAAAGCAAGTTCAGCATCGAGCTTAAAATGCTTTTTCTTCTTTGAATTTTCAAACGATTTCAATTCATAAATAACTTCATCCGGAATTATTATTTTATCTCCGGCTAATTCATCCAAAAAGTAAAGTTTGTTTTTTACTGCTGTTAAAATAAAATTTGTGTCTAAAATAATTGTTCTCATAAGATTCTATGGAAAACAATGTATAAAAAGATTAACTAGTCGGCGCTTTTCTCATTTCTTCTGCCGCCTTTTCTGGAGAAATTGGATTTATATAAACCCATGTTCCTCTTTCCCATCCCCCAGATTTTGTTAACCGGGGCGACAATTCAATATACCAATGATAATTCTTTCCGCCATTGCCAAGATTTAATGGCGCATCTTGAAGAGAAAAATTATAATCGGGACCTTTTAACAGATTATTTAATCTGGAAAAAGTATTTCTCAAAATACCTGATAAAGACAATGCCTTTTCCCTTGTTATAGTATAGCTCTCTTCATGATTCGCCGGAACTATCCATGTTTCATAAGGAACCCGCGAAGCAAAAGGAGCCAATGCAATAAAATCATTATTTTTCTCTACAATTCTATCTCCTGTTTCCTGTTCCTGCGCCATCAGATCACAAAAGAGACATCTGTTATTTTCTAAATTATATTTTGAAGCATTAAGATATTCTAATCTGTTCCTAAAAGGAATCACGTCAGTCGCAATTAACTGAATATGTGGATGATCTAAAGAACCGCCCGCTTCTTTGCCGCGATTTTTAAAAAATTCTGCAAAAAGAAAATTTGGATGCTTATCCATAAGAGCAACTTTTCTTTGATGTATTGCCCATAAGACTTCATAAGTCAAATTATGTTTTTCATCAAAACCTTGTTCTCCAAAATCTGCCCCGTGCTCGCAAGTTATTCCAACTTCATGAATTCCTAAAGCATCGGAAGCACACAACAATCTATCCGACTTTGCGCCATTTTTAGCGTCGCTAACTGCAGAATATTTATTTTTCACAAATCTAATCCACCATCGTGGATCATTTTGATTGCTCCCTGAAAACCTATAAGCCAATGTTTCAGACGTCGTATAATTCTCATTTCCCCTGCAAAAAGGACACGGATCCTCAGAACTCAAAGAAGAACGACTGTTTATAAAAGCAAATGGTCTATCAAATCGTTCCGGCGCGATTATCACTTCATCTCCCTCAATAAGAGGATTCTTTCTTCTCTCTTGAGCCATAATTTAGCCTCTAACTTCACGCAAAATAACAAAACTATTTAAATATTACTTTGGGTGTATAGTTAAATGGTAATGTTTAAATATTACCCTATATTAATTTTTTAATGCTAAACAAAAAAGAGGTGATTTTAGAGTTTATCAAAAAGAACCCTAATGCTACCTATAAAAAGATAAGAGAAACTACTAAATTACACCCAGAAAGAATCTTCAAAAGTCTCAAAGAGGCATTTCAAGAGGCAGGAGTCAATCCGCCCAGATCTTTTGATATAAAAACACGAGAGCAAAAAAGACAGATTATACTTGATTTTATTAAGAAAAATCCAAATGTGGGAGGGCAAATTATTAGAAAACAACTTAAAATTAATTTTTCTACTATTTTTTCTAGTATAGAAGAGGCATATAATCTAGCAAAAGTAGATTATCCTAGAAAGAGAATTAATGATTTAAGAAATAGATCAAGAAAAGAAAGGGAAGAACAAATTATAAATTTGGTTAAAAGTAACCATTTAATTAGTATACAAGAGATAGCAAATAAAACTAATACCCAACCTTATCATCTTTTCAAAAATATAAGTGAAATTTATAAAAAGGCGGGGGTAAAAAAGATAAGAGGATTTGATAAAAGAACTATCAAAAAACAAAATAATATTATAGAATTTATTAAGAAAAATCCTTTAGCTACCCAAAGAGAGATCAATAAATCTTGTAATACTCACGTTCAAAAAAGTTTTAAGAGGGGAATTTTCGAAGCTTATGAAAGAGCTAATGTTAAATTTCCATACGAGCGACTGAAACTTTATGGGGTTGAAATAAAAGAAATAAGGGAACGTTCTAAAAATTTCGAAGAAGAAATTTCTATTAAATTATCTGGATATGGCATAATTAACCGATTAGTTAAAACTAAAAGAGGATTTGCTGATGTAATTTTTGAAAGAAAGAATCTAAAAGCTATAATTGAAATAAAGAACTATGAAAATAAAGAAATTTCTTTATCCCAAGTAAAGCAGTTAAACAAATATTTAGAAGACTGTTCATGCAATTTAGGATTTTTAATTTGTCCTCAGAAACCCAAAAAAGATAAATTTTTAATTGGTCAAAATAGGATATTTATATTAAATGTAGAAGAATTGAAAAAAATTCCTGAAATTATGGATGGGTCCGTCGTATAATGGTTCAATTATCTCTGCCTCCAGAACAGAACCTAAAGTCCAATACTTTAGAATGTTGAGAGAGCAGAGGATGAGGGTTCGATTCCCTCCGGGCCCATAGCTTTAAAAATATAATAAAGATAAATTTTTAAGAGGTGTAGTGCCTCAGACCTAAATTCTGAAATAATAAGATGACAATAATAAACCCATGTGGATATATAGAAAAAGGAAAGACAATAATTAGTTTATTCCAGCAAGTAGCAGAAACGGGAGATAGAGATCAATTAAGTGAATTAGAAGAAACATTAAATAAAACAATTAAAATGCGGGATTCATTAACTCCGCAAGAAAGAGCAATAATAAGCGAGATTTATCAAGATACACATTACAGAATAATAAGGGATGGAGATTATTTAGACCATATATATGGAATAGTTATGGAAACATTAGAAGAAATAGATATTGAAGAAGATGAAAACCAAGAAGATTACATCAAAAGAAAATTAATGATCGGATCATTAAAAATGGCAATGAAAAGTAAAATAAAAGC
>JBBSYJ010000076.1:3898-14619 GCA_038045305.1 Nanobdellota archaeon
AAAGGAACAAAGATTATTGAATACGTCGGAGAAAAAATAACCAAAAAAGAATCAGACAAAAGAGCAGACGAACAATTTGAAAAAGGCGAGAACAAAAGATTAGAGGAAGGGCATGTTTACATCTTTGAATTAGACGATGAATATGATATTGATGGAAATGTAAAATGGAACACCGCCCGTCTCATAAATCATTCATGCGGCCCAAACTGCGAAACAGAAGACAACGAAAACTTCATTTGGATTGAAGCAATGAAGGATATAAAAAAAGGTGAAGAAATAACTTACAATTACGGCTACGATTTGGATTGTTATGAAGACCATCCGTGCAAATGCGGCTCAGAAAATTGTATAGGTTTCATCCTCGCTGAAGAGCACTGGTCACAATTAAAAATCGCAAAACAACAGTTAATCCTGGCTGCTAATTAACTTTTTTAATTTACCAAAATTAAGAATCTTTTCTCCAATAACATAGACATCAAACTTGTTAACTACTTTTTCCGGAACCACAAAGAAATCCTCATCATAACTTCCAGAAATTAAGTCAGAACCCTCAACCGCACGCAGGAAGCTTGGCACAATTATAACTTCTTTTTTATTCCATTTGCCGACGAGAAAACACTTATAACTCTCTTTTTTTATTCTTTGCGAATCGTGCAAAGTAACAGAAGGATGAATATGGCTCATAACTATTATTTTTACTTCTTTTCCAAAAATCTCAGGAAATAATTTATTACCGTGCGTAAAACAAATTTTATCTTCAATCCAATAGTCATGCATTTTCCTTCCTATTAACTCAAAAGTATCATGATTTCCTTTTATCAAAATAATATTTTCTTCAGAAATTTTGTTGGATAAAAATTCATAAATATCCAACAAATCCGTCCCTTCAGAACGCTGAAAAGAAAAAAAATGTTTCAAGTCGCCCATAAAAACAACTTTCTTAAGTTTCTTATTTTCTTTTTCAATTTCTTTAATTATTTTATCTAAGTCCTCAATTGTTTCAATTATCTGCTGCTTAGGAATAGAATAGCCCTTAACACGAAACATCTCTTCATATCCAAGATGCAAATCCCCAATTGTAAGAATTCCTTGCTCTGGAAAAAATAAAGATTTTGAAATGAATTGATAATTAACCATTTTTAACAATCCAAAATAAACTTCTATTATTCTTTACAATATCACCTTCTATAATATTAAGCCCATAATCTACACATGTTTGATAATCTGCTATCGCTGCCCCATTACCTTTCTTATCAACAATAAATCTAGCTGCTTCCGCAGTACTTCCAGTTTCACCAATATATACTTGTGAAAATCTTTCTAAATACTTTCTACATTGCTTTAATGCTTCGGGATGTGATAAAATAAATCCTATATCTTTGCTTTTTGAAGCAAGACAATGTCTAATATCAATTATATGTTCTCCAACTTTTGTAAATCCAAAACGTTCAACTTCTAATTTATAATGAATTTCTCCAGTAATACTATTTTCTACTGGAACAACTGCATAATCTACCATTCCATTTTTTAGTGAATCAAAAACTTCTTGCATATCTCTAAATGAAATTATTAAATCTCTAGAATTTACAACTCGTCTTGCAACTCTTTCGCTGTTTGAACCTTTATCTAAACATCCTAATCTCATTTTAATCCTCAGCACCAATACTCTTCATATGCAATTCATGAAGACGCTTTAAAAATTGCTGTTTGTCTTCTATTCTTATCAAATCCGACTGCCCTTGCAAAATTAAATTAGAAGCAAATGGCGAAGGAATGGGGCGCGATGCAATTTTCCACTTTATCTTTCCTTCCTTAATCCAAGTAAGCACATTCTTAGCATTAGGCAAATCCATTAAATCATCAAGAACTTCTCTTCGTGCTTCTCTCAAAATTGGAAACTCACCAGTTATTTTTTTAACTGCATGATAAAGATAATGTGATTTCATCTGTTGTTTTCCAACAGATTTTGTCTGACCTTTATAATTTCGCAAAATCATTAAAGCACGAGAAGCGCAATGTCGGAAACGCCGCGCAAGCACGTCCGTCTTTTCAATTGCTTCTTTCAATATCTTTTCTAAGTCATCCGGCTCTAAATTTTTAAGGGCCTTTTCCAAATTCATTTTCTCACCTGCAAGATAAAAACCATTATCATTAATTCCAACTTCAATATCTCTTTCACCCGCTTTTCCGACGAGAAATGCAATAGCCCTCGACAAAACATCATTAACCCTGCGGCCGTACATTGAATGGAAAAGCAAATAATTTTTCTCGCCGCGATATTCTTCAACTAAAATTGTCTTACTGTCAGGAATTTCAAAGAATTTATACTGCTCATTAAAATATTCATAAATTGACTTGGCCGTCGACTCGGAAACGTACAAATACTCTTTTATAAATTCCAAAACCTCTTCAACTTTCATTCCTGCCTTGAGTTTATCTTTCATTAAAGTTCTAAAACGCATTATTTCCAAGGCCGAATCAAAAGCCAATGGCAGCTGTTCAGAAAACCACGACGGTATCGTTGGCGTTCTGTTCTCTGCAGAATTAACATATAAATTCATTCCTCTAGTAAACCTGTAAACATATTTACTGCCGCCAAGAACAAAAACATCGCCTTTCTTCATTCTCTCCATAAACGACTCATCAATAGCCCCAACACTTTCCCCTGATGGCGCAATTTTTACAGTAATAAATGACTCTTCAGGAATTGTTCCTATATTTGTCAAATACAAAACGCGCGCAAGCTTTCCTTTTTTCCCAATTTGCTTCGTCACAGGATCATACCAAATCTTGCCATAAACAAATGACTTTTCAAGCTCATAATCCCCAGAAAGATACGCAATCACGTCGAGAAAGTCCGCCTTTCTCAAATTCCTATAACAATATGATTTCTTTATTAAATTAAATAATTCATCAATATCCCAGATTTTGTAAATTGCCATTCCATAAATCTGCTGCGCCAAAACATCAAGGCAATTTATTGGAAAACGAATTTTGTTTATTTTTCTTTCAATCATTTCTTTTTGAATTACAGAACATTCAACTAAATCATCTCGGTCATTAACAATAAATCTTCCTTTTGCAGTATTATGCAGCTGGTGTCCCGCCCTTCCCAATCTTTGCAAAGC
Organism: Nanobdellota archaeon; assembly: GCA_038045305.1. Classification (GTDB taxonomy): domain Archaea; phylum Nanobdellota; class Nanobdellia; order Pacearchaeales; family GW2011-AR1; genus JAUSKC01. Next base: position 7,027 of record JBBSYJ010000076.1, read on the forward strand.
ACGCGACGATGACTTAGGAGAGCCAAGCATAATAACCAAATCAATAAAACCAATATCAATCCCCAATTCTAAAGAAGTCGAACAAACAACAACTTTTAATTTTCCAGCACGAAGATTTTCTTCAATTCTAAATCTATGCGCCTTGCTCAAAGATGAATGATGCGCTGCAATATTATCATCTCCATATTCTGTAGGATATTTATCTTTCAAATGCGACACGACTCGTTCAGTAGCAGACCGTGTATTTGTAAAAATCAAAGTTGTCTTGTGCTCTTTTATCAATTTATCAATTAATGAATAAGTGTTAACTCCAATATCTTCCCCATAAATTAAATCTTTAACAGGAGTCAAAACCTGAACGTCAATTTTCTTGTCAAGAGGAACTCGCGCAATAGCTACTGTTCTGTCATCTGCTTCTCCAACAAGATATTGCGCAACTTCATCCAACGGCTCCACCGTCGCTGACAATCCAATTTTAGTAGGCCATATCTTGCTAACTTCATTCAAGCGTTCAAGAGTCAAACTTAAATAAGTCCCTCTTTTATTATCTAAAGAGTGAATCTCATCAACAACACAAAATTCAACACCCCACATTTTTTCAATAAATTTTGTTGTAGTCAAAATTATAGCAAGCGATTCCGGAGTGGAAATTAAAATGTGAGGCGACTTTCGCAGCATTTTCGCACGCTCAGCAACAGTCGTATCTCCAGTTCTCAAACCGACACGAATTCCAAATTTTTTCCCCTCCATCTCTTCCATCTCCTTTAAGGGTTCATTTAAATTAACTTCAATGTCTTTAGACAGAGCTTTGAGTGGAGAACTATACACTGCATAAACTTTGTCTTCTAACTCTCCTTTTTCTGACAGAGTAATTAAATAACTTAATATAGAAGCAAATGCGCAAAGAGTTTTTCCGCTTCCAGTAGGAGAGGTAAGAAGAATATCTTGTCTCTTCCATATTTGGGCCACTGAATATTTCTGTGCGTCTGAAAATGAACCAAACTTTTTCTTAAACCATCTGGCTACTACTGGGTGTAAAATCTTATAAATTTCTTCATCTGTGTTTGGTTCTTCTAAATATTTTAGCTCAGTCATCTTAAATTTCAATTCTCTCCATTTTTCTTTTAATTGTGAAGCCTATTCTTTCCTTGAAAAGTTTAATTCTTTCCTTTCCGGTTATATTTACAACATAATGTTTTCTTTTTGTTTGGATTATTTTATTTTTTATCCCTAATTTTTCCAATAACAAACTTACTTCTTTTATTCCTTCATTATTTGAAGAGGAGGCACTAATACAATATTTTGAAGCAGACCCTTCACTATCATAAAATCCTCTTAGGAAGCTAGAGATTATTAATTCATTCTTGCTTTCTAAAATATCTTTTGGAATCCTCCAGACAAAAGTTCTGAAATCTCCTTCTTTTAACAAATCACTGCATATTATTTTAGACGAAATGTATAGAACGTAACTGTTTCTTTTTTCATAATAATGATAATTATATTTAAGACCATAAACTATTTCAAAGCATTTTGAAAATTCTTCAATAAAATCTTTATCCCTTCTTATTTCAAACCTTATACTCATTTTATTAATATGGGCATCTCCACATAAGACCCCAAAAATGTAAGCCTTTTCAGGGATTATTTTATTAAATCTCTTTGTTGGTTTTTTTAGTTTCTTTTGGCTTAATTCTTCTTTTATTATGGAAGTGTTCATAGATTCTTTATGTGTTCTAATAGGAATATTATAAAACCTTAACCAATTAATTAGAATAGCTGTTGAAACTTTGTACTTTTGTGCAATTCTTTGAGCGCTTAGTTTTTCTTTAATATATAAATAATGGAGTTCTTCTTTTGCTGGTTTTGAAAGAGATTTAAATTGGGTTTTTTCATTGCCAAAAGGGATTTTATTTGAGTAAATCCAATTAGATATGGTATTTTCATGGATATTAATATTAAATTCTTTTTCTACAAGTCGTGCTAATTTTCTTTGACCAATATTTTCTTCTTTTCTTTTATTAATTACAAAAGAATATATCTGCATAACTCTCTCTTTTGGAAGATTATTATAGGGCATATAATAATATATCCCTCCCCTTTTAATACTTTGTGAAGGTGTATAACTAATTATTATTTCATTCACATTACGTTCTTTAGCTTCAAGAATTTTTGTCATTTTAGGGAAAAGAGGCAAGATACATACTAGAATATATATTTTAAAATGTTTGGTTCGTTAAATTAATTTATCGCTTTCAATAATTCTTCAAGAGAGACAACTGAAACACCTGATTTTTGTACAGCGATCCCTGCACCAATATTTGCTAACTCGGCGGACTCGAAACAATTTAACCCAGAAGCAAGTCCTAAAGTAAAAATCTCAGTTACTACATCCCCTGCGCCACAAACTTCAATCACTTTATTTTCTGGAGTCGTGGCTGGAAAAGTTCTGGACTCTTCAGAAGATGAAATTATCAAACCATCCCTATCTCTTTTTGTCAAGGCATATTTCAAACCAAGACGTTCAACTAATTTTTTGGCATCATCATAAGAATTTTGATTTATATTTTCATTTAACGATTCCAATGTTCTATCTGTTTCTTTTCTATTTGGGGTTATAGCTGTATAGCCCTCAAGCAAATGAAATCTTTCTCTGGAATCACCAACGAGAATTTTTCCCGCTTCTTTTGCTTCTTGGCTCAAAACCCGTATAAGAACTTCATTAACTACACCTTTCGCTTCGCCTTCTTGATAGTCCGCCAAAATAATTGCATCAATCTTTTGAATTTTTCTTCCTAAGTATCCTATAATCTCAGACAAAACATTTTCTTCAACTAAATTATCATTCTCAAGATCCAATCTTTGCATTGTTTGAATAGGATAAGGTAAATCCTTTCCTGAAACTAATCTTTGATATATTGGAGTTACTCTTCCATTTTGAGAAAACATCCCCTCTGTATTTATCCCGTCTTTTAAAAATAAATCCAATAAATTTCTGCTACCTTCATCCATTCCAATAACTCCTAATACATATGTCTGCGCCTGAAGCGCTCTTAAACCCCTAGAAACATTTCCTGCCGCTCCAAGGGTCTCCGTAATTCCAGATGGGTAAGTTACAGTTCTCATAACAGGCGCCTCCGGATTTGGCAATATTTTGCTTACATTCCAAATTCTATCAATACAATAGTCGCCCAAAACAAGAATTTTTCTTTTAGGAAAAGATTCAATTGCTCCAATATACTTTTCTTTATCCATTTTAATTTATTTGATTTAATATTTCTAAAAGCCCCTTTTCAACAGGATGTTGTGAAATAAATCCCCCTCTTGACGCAACATATGCCTTTAAACGATCATCTGCATTTTGAGGACATGCAATATTGTCTACTGATTCTAATAATCTTAAATCACTATGACTAGAATCACCCACTGCCAGCGCTTCTGATCTAGAAATTTTATAATGATCCAAAATAAATTCCACTGCCTCCCCTTTATCTATATTTGGAAGTATATCTATTGCAATATCGCAAAAAAGCAATTGTAAAACCCCCTCTTCCAAAGCCCTATGTATTTTACCCGGCATTAACTTTCTAACTTCTTCATAAAATTGTCTCCCAACTTCTTCTCCCCCATTAAATTCATAAGTAAGCATACATTCTCTATCTTTCATTTGTCTTAGATTTATCCTGGGAAATATCTGTTGCAATTTACTTTCATAAATTTCCATTTTCCTTCGCCAATTAATAAATTCATTTATCAGTCCTGTTTGCTCTCGAGTAAATTTTTGATGCCTCTCAAATAAATAAATCGTACTTCTCTCTTCAGGCAAATAAATAACATTTCCCATTTCAAATACTGACGGGCCGTTATGATTTGATTCTCTCATAATATTATCTGATAAATAATAAGACCTCCCGGTTGCAACACTAAACATAACCTCCGGAAAATCCAAAGTTTTTCTTGCAATCTCATGAAGGCCAGTGAAAGCCCCATTAAGATCTTGTTTCAAAGGATAATTTGGTTTTTCAAACATCCCCATGCATTTATCAATGTCATTAAAAACTATTTTTATATTCTTCATTAAATCCCTTACTTCTATACCTTTAAAAAAATATATTCACTCAAAAAACAATTAAAAATCAACTACAAAAGTTTTTAATCTAAAAAATTTATAACATTTTAATATAGGAATTAAGGTGAGAAATTGAAAAATACAGAAAAAAAGAAAGAGGAATCGCGAAACATCTCGATTTATGAGGGCTCAGCAACTTCAGTCATGTCCGGGGCAGGGGACTCTTATGTAGTTCCTTACGCTCTCGTGCTAAATGCAAATAACGCAGAAATAGGTTTCTTGACAAGTTTTGTAAATTTATTCAGTTCTTTTTCACAACTTTACTCAAGCAAACTTGTATACACCCACTCGAGAAAAAAAGTCGTTCTTTTCGCGGTCTTCATGCAGGCGCTCCTATGGCTTTCACTGATTGCCGTTGGTTTTTTATACTGGCAAGGAATTTTAAAAAATGAAGTTGTTTTGCTTGTAATAATCTTTTATTCTATTATTGCAATTTTCGGCGGAATAGCAAACCCTTCATGGTTCTCTTGGATGGGGGACATCGTACCGGTAAAAATAAGAGGAGAATATTTTTCTAAAAGAAACATAATCTGCGGACTAATTGCCTTAATTGTAACCGTCACCGCTTCTTTCCTTTTGGATTATATGAAAAACATAGGATTCTTAATTTTTGGATTTTGGATTTTGTTTGGTTTGGCCTCTCTGGGCCGTTTCATTTCATTATTATTTTTTACAAAAATGTATGAGCCAAAAACAAAAGTTGACAAAAAAAATTATTTCACATTCAGCCAATTCATAAAAAAAGCCCCATCAACAAACTTTGGAAGATTTTCAATTTACGTAGGACTGATTAACTTAGCCACATATTTTGCTTCGCCATTCTTTTTAGTTTATATGCTTAAAGATTTAAATTACAATTATGTTTGGTTCACATTAGTCAATTTCTCGAGTGCAATTTTTACAGCAATTAGTTTGCCTTTATGGGGGAAAATAGGAGATTATTACGGAAATAAAAAACTATTAACAATCGGCGCAATTATAATTCCTTTCGCCCCTCTTCCTTGGTTGATATTTAAAAATCCTATTGCATTAATATTCACAGCTCAGATTATCGCGGGCTTCGGATGGGCTGCTTTCAATCTTGCCGCCTCAAACTTTATTTACGACGCTGTAACGCCTCAAAGAAGGGCAATATGTGTTGCATATTACACAGTAATTAACGGTGTATGCATATTTATCGGCGCATTCTTGGGAGGCCTATTTGCAGAATACATCGTCCTATCTTGGATAAATGTCTTACTTATAATATTTTTAATTTCAGCTGTATTAAGAGTTATATTCTCCCTAATAATGATTCCAAAAATTAAGGAAGTCAGAAATATTCCTGAAAACAAAGAAAGATTAAACTTCAACCAGTACATCAATCTTATTACCCCGCGCCCTTTCCATGATTTATTCCATGGAGTCAAAGGTTCCATTGTAGAAACAAGCCACATCAACAAAATACCAAAAACACCAAAGAGATAAATTTATAATTTCAGCCCAAGAAATGGGGGTAATTTATTCTAAGAAAGAATTAAAAAAGACATAAGAATACAATTTTTATGAAATATTTGTTTGTTTGTTTTGCCGGAGTTAATAGGAGTCCGGTTGCTGTTGATATAGCTAGAACTCTTGCGAGAAAGTATAAAATAAAAGATTTTGAAGCTGAGTCTTTCGGGTACGCAAATATAATTCCCGGGGCAAATGTAAGCAAACTTAATCAGGCGGACATTGTCTTTGCAATGGATCAACAGGTTGTTGAAGATTTATTTAGAAAAGGAGTTTCCTTGGAAAATATGTGCAATCTTGAGATAGAAGATGTTTATCCAATTCATGAATATCCTCAATTAAGAGACGAATTAGAGAGAATTTTAACTCTGAAATTGGAACCTTTTTTTGATGGAAGTAGGAAAGTATAATTAATTTTATAATATATAAAAATAAAATTTCCCACATAAGAGTTTGATTAGATAATTTTATAATCTTTATCTAATTTGTTTTTTCATGAAAAATATCTATCTAGACAACGCAGCGACAACACAAGTTGATTCGTCCGTCCTGAAAGCAATGATTCCTTATTTTAATGAAAAATACGGAAACGCGTCATCAAAACACATTTTTGGAACTGAGGCAAAAGAAACTTTAGCAAAAGCGCGCAAGACAATCGCAAAATCCATAGGTGCTTCGCCAGACGAAATTGTCTTCACCTCTGGCGGAACTGAAAGCAACAACTTCACATTAAAGGGCTTATTCTTCTCAAACATAAAAAAAGGAAAAAATCATATCATTACAACGAAAGTTGAACACGATTGCATCTTAAATTCATGTAAATGGCTTGAAACACAAGGAGCAAAAGTAACTTATCTTGACGTAGACACGGAAGGGTTTATTATTCCATCCCAAATTGAAAAAGCAATAACAGAAAAAACTTTCCTGGTTTCTGTAATTCACGGCCATAATGAAATTGGAACAATAAACGACTTAAGAAAAATTGGAGAGATATGTAAACAAAAAAACGTCTTATTTCACTCAGACGCGTGTCAAAGTTATACAAAAGTTCCAATTGATGTAAAAAAAGATAATATTGATTTGTTAACTTTGAACGCACATAAAATTCACGGACCAAAGGGCGTAGGTGCTTTATACATTCGTAAAGGAATTGAAATAATTCCCTTGCTAACTGGAGGCGGACAAGAAAGGGGCTTCAGAAGCGGAACAGAAAACATTCCTGGAATTGTCGGTTTTGCAAGCGCGTCAGAAGCAATTTCCTCTTCAGACATAAAAAGAATGACTACACTAAGAGATAAATTAATTACCAACTTAACAAAAATACCAAATGTAAAATTAAATGGAGCAACCGGAGAAAAACGTTTGTGCAATAATATAAACTTAACTTTTGATAATATAGATGGCGAAATACTTGGGGGTTATTTGGAACATTATGGAATTATGAGCTCAACAGGAAGCGCATGCATGTCAAACACAAATCAGCACTCAAGTCATGTTCTAAAAGCTCTTGGCTTATCAGAAAAAGACGCGGCAAGTTCAATACGCCTTAGTATTTCAAAATACACAACAGAAAAAGAAATTGATTTTGTCCTTGAAGTTATGCCAAAAATTGTCGAAAAATTAAGACGATATTCTTAAAAACAGAAAAAATTTCTTAAAAGAATGATAACAGCACCAGACTTAGGGCGGGAACTTGAAGACAGACTCCCAAATACAGAATTTATTTGGAAATCCTCGGACTCAGGAACTAGAAAGAATTGCAGGCGTCTAAGAAGTTCTTTATTAGGACATTCTTTATTATCTCTCTTAGGAATTTATAGCAAAGAAAAAATATTAAGTGAAGAAAAGATAATTGAGGCCTTTAAAAGATCACAAATTTATAATAATGAACCAAGAGAGATATTCTTTGAAATCGTCTTAAAAAGGCCGATATATTTCGAAGACAATAATTATATAGAAATTAAAAAAGATAATGG
>JBBSYJ010000077.1:0-2020 GCA_038045305.1 Nanobdellota archaeon
TTTATAAACTCTTTTTGGTTCTTTATTTAATGAAAGGATTAAGCATTTTGTTTGTTGCTTTGTTTGCAGTTTTTTTAGTTGTTGGTATTTCGGCACATTTTGTTTCTGCGGATAAAGATTCAGATGGTGATTCTGGAAAATCTGGAGGAGAAAAATCTGGAAGCGTACAGAATGATGATGAAGATTCTGAGGATGATAATTCAAATTCCGGTAAAGGAAATTCCAATAGTGAAGATGATGATTCTGATAACGGTTCTGATGAAGAGGAATTTGAATTAGAAGTTGAAAGCGAAGATGGAAAGGAGAAAATAAAGATTAAGCAGAAAACAAGTGAAGGAGATGAATTTGAATTTGAATCAGAGTTTGAATTTAAAAATGCAGATAATGAAACTAAGATTAAAATTAAAACAAGAAATAACGAGACAAAAGAAATTATAAGTCCTAAAGAAGCGTATGAAAGGGCCTCTGAAATTTTGGCTAGTAAAAATGTGTCTTTGTTTTTGCAAGAATCAAATAAATCAAATGTTCCACGAGTTGTTTATCATGTTTTGGGAAACAAGAATGGAAAGTTCATTGGTATTTTCAAGATGAAATATAAAATTGAAGGGGATATTGATGCAGAGACCGGCGAGGTAGTTACAAAGAATGTTCCATGGTGGGCTTTCTTAATTTTTGGAGATGACAATACAGGATCTTCTGGAGGGAATCAAACGAATAATGAAACAACAAATGAGACAGGAAATGTTAACTTAACTGTTCCAGGAAATGAAAGCAATTCTAATAACACTGTTGAGACAAATGTCACTTTGAATAATACTGTTGGAGGAAATGAAACCTCTAATGAGACGATTGACGTTAATGTTACGACTAACTCTTCTTTGAATGTTAGTGCTTAATTTAATTCCTTAATCATATAATATCCTTCTAGTTTGTAACCGAGTTTTTGATAATATTCGCGGACGCCTACACCGGAGATTACTGCAAGTTTTTTATAACCGTTTTCGTGCGCTAACTCTTCCGCTTTTTGCATTAACTGCTTTCCAATTCCTTTGTGCTGTGCGTCTTTGACATTTTCTCCTTCTTCACCTATTTTTGTTGCTTGGCCGTAGACGTGCAACTCGCGAACAAGCGCTGCATTTTTTAATTCTGGGATAAAAGTTTCTTTAGGAAATCGCAAACGCAATAATCCAAATAAAATATCATTTTTGTTTACTACCTCCATAAAAAATTCTTTTCCCTCAGACGCAGAATATTCATGAATTTTTAATTTTAGATCATGACTAATCTTTTTATTTAGTGAGATAGCAAAGCCAATTTCACGCATGCGTATTTCATGAATTTGTTTTCCTGAATTTCTTAATGTATCCTCAACTTCTTTTCTTAAATCAAGTTTTATAGGTTCTCCTATCATTCTTTCTTTTGGAATCTCACGCATCATTCTCATTACTCTACAATATTCCGGAATGAGAGTCATCATTTCTGAGATTAATTCTTTTGCTTGTTCTGTTGTGTATGGCACGTATCCAATCTTTTTGTAGGTCTTTTCTAATGGAGAGTCCTGAATAATCTGGCAAGGATAAATCTTTAGTTGGTCTGGTCTGAAATCAGAATTTGAGAATAATGTTTTGAATTTTTCTAAGTCCTTTTCTGGATTTGAGTATGGAAGGCCGGGCATGAAATGATATCCAATTTTAAAACTGGCGTCTTTTAATTTTCTTGTAGCATCTATGACATCTTGGACTTTGTGGCCGCGGTTTATTTTTTTGTAAATTTCGTCGTCAGGAATTTGAACTCCGATTTCTACTCTTGTTGTTCCAAAGTCAAGCATTTGCAGAATTTCTTTTTCAGAACAGTTGTCAGGGCGATTTTCTATACACATTGCAACACATCTATGTTCTGCTGATTCATTAATTTTTTTTGCCTCTTCCAAATTTTTTGCCTCTTTTCCATTTAGTGCATCATAGATTCTTTTTATGAATTCGTATTTGTATTCGTCTTCATACTGAAGGAAAGTTCCTCC
>JBBSYJ010000078.1:0-2014 GCA_038045305.1 Nanobdellota archaeon
AACATTTAAATATACACACATATTACACATAATATAAATAAATTCACAAAGAAACAAAATGGTTAATATAACATTATCTGTTCCAGAAGAATTGAAAAAGAAAATGGAAAGACACAAAATAATTAATTGGAGTGCTCTAGCCAGAGAGGCAATTGAAAAAAGAATTATAATTTTAGAAGAGATTGATAAATTCACGGCAGAAAGCGAATTTACAAAAGAAGATGCTATTGTTCTCGGTAGAAAGGTGAATAAAGCAGCAGCTCAACGCTTTAAAGAACTCACTAAGAAAAAGATAAAATGAAGCTTGTTGTTGATGCAAATATACTTTTCTCTCTTCTAATTAAAGAAGGCATCAACAAGAATATTGTTAGTAATTTATTATTTGATTTTTATACGCCATCGTTTATTATAGAAGAATTTGAAAAACATGAAGAAGAGATTATAAATAAATCCCATAGAACAAAAGAAGATTTTATGAGATTATTTGAAGAAATGAAGGAAGTAATTAAAATTGTTGATAGTGAACAGCTTATTAATTATATTGATGAAGCAGAACAAATCTCTCCAGATCCGAACGATGTAATCTACTTCGCTCTTGCATTAAAATTAAATTGCCCTATTTGGAGTAATGATAAAAAACTGAAAGACCAAAATAAAATTAAAGTTTACTCGACAGGAGATATTTTAAAAATATTACAGCAATAGTAAAAAAAGGCAATAACATAATAACTAACCAACTCTCGAAGAATTTATAAAACAAATCTTCCTTTATAAAATATGGCAAAAAAGAGATCTATTAAAAAGAAATCAATATCTCATTCTCATAAGTCCAATAAATCACATTCCTCTCACGATTCAACAATACGCGCACTTGTAGAAAACACAATTGCGCTCCAAAAAGTTATGGCAGACGTCACAATAAAATTAAATGGGTTATCAAACAATATAGAAAAACTTCTTGAGTTATTTGAAGGAGCAGCAAAATCGCTCGCAGAAAAGGACTTTTCCGATGACAAATCCAAGTTTGAACGTGAGAACTTAATAAAGAAAATAGATACGTTAATGGAGCAAAATAAAATCATTGCGAGAGGTTTAAGTTTCTTCTCGGAGAAAAGGCCTGAAAATATAATGCCTCAACAAAACACTCCTCAAATGGTTAATCAAGTTCCGCCAAGACAAATGCCAGTATCTCAGCCATTTAACACCCAAATACCTTTAGCCCAACCATTTAACAATCAATTGCAAAGAGGGATTATGATGCAGGAATCCACTGAAAGCGATACACAATTCCAGGAAGAAATAGCTCCTCCAACTCCTGAAGAAGATCAAGATGAAAGTGAGGGATATGAAAATTTCTCAGACATAAATTCCTACGACAAACAAGTATTTACAAGATCTCAAAAATGAAACAAGACATTTCAAGCGAATTCAAAAAGGACTTTCTAATAAAATTTACTGAAGAATTAATAAGAAATTACAGCGGCAGTGCAATTGTCCGTCTTAATGTTCTGACACAAAAAGAAGAAGAGGTAGAAAAACAAAAAATAGAAGGCAAAATAGAACAAATAGACAAAGAAAGAACAGAAATGAAAAATTCCATAATACCGAGGATAAAAATTCCACCAATAAGACCATTTAACCCTCAAATTCCTAGAAAACTTAAAGTTCCTGATTTAAGAATTCCAGAATCGCTGAAATATCTTAAACCAAAAGTACAAAAAATAGAGATAAATTTGGATTTAGGAAAACTAAATTCTTTAATAAAAAATCCCGAGATTAAAATTATCGAATGTAACGGGCCGGATAAAAACCTAATAGTCCACGAAGCAGATAGCGAAAAAGAAACAAATATTGAACTTTCAAAAGACGAAATCCAAAATATTATATATAAATTTGCTAAAGAGGCAAAAATGCCTGTATCTCAGGGAGTTTTCAAAGCGCGCGCAGGCGGTCTCAAACTTTATGCAATAATAACAGAAATTGCAGAAACCAAATTTATAATTGAAAAGATTTC
>JBBSYJ010000078.1:2114-3657 GCA_038045305.1 Nanobdellota archaeon
GATTCAATCTTTTTAGTGAGATCTTCCTTGACTTCCTTTTTCTTTTTCTCAAGTTGCTGCCTGTTTTTCTCAGTATCTTCCCGCTCTTTCTTTTCTAAAATTCTTTCCTTTTCAGAAACTTCTTTTTTAATTTCCTCCTTGGATTTCTTTTCAAATTCTTTTCCAAGTTTGTTTTTAAGTTCTGATTTAAGTTTTGCTTTTTCCTTTTCCAAAACCTGCACGTCTTTCCTTTCAAATTCTTTATTCAGCTTGGATTGAATTTCACGCTCAAGTTCTCTCTTGTGTTTTTCCAGAACTTGATGATTTTCAAATTCATTTTCCCTTAACTTTCTTGCAAACTCATGATCAAGTCTCATTTTTATTTCGCGCTCCTTTCTCTCGAGTTCATTATGAAGATTTTTGTGCGTCGTTTCAACAATATTTTTTATTTTATCTTCTTCATTTTCCTTCAATCGCATCTCAAACTTCTTTTTTTCTTTTTCATATTCCCTCTTCCCCATTTCCTCTTCAGCCCGTTTCTCCCTTAAATCTTTTTCAACTTTTCTGCGCATTTCAGAAACTTCACGCGACTCTTTTTCCTTTTCCTTAAGCAAGGCTGTCTTAAACCTCGTCTTGTCTACGGAAATCTGGGCAATGACATGCTTTTGCTGCAGATTCTTTGAATTAATCTCCCTCAATTTTTTCTTCTCATGAGTAATTTCATCAATTAATCTTCTCCTCTCGCTATTCAGAGCCCCAACACTTCTTTCAAGTTCGGCTTTCCTTTTCCCAAGAATTTCGGAGTCCGCTTCTTTTTTCATTAAACTGGAATTTAAGGCCTTATTCTCGCGCGTAATTTTCCCCATATCTTCGCGCGTTTTCTCCTTCATTAAATGAATTTCTTTTTCTTTTCTGCTAATAACATTTTGCAAATCCCTTACTATTTTTTCATTATCTTCTTTTCTCCCCACCATATCTTTCCTGAAAAGCAATTTTTGCTGTTCAACAAAAAGTTTCATCCTATCTAAAAATTCTTTATGCAATTTTTCTTTTATGCGCTTTCTCTCGTCATCTATGCGCGCGCGCATTTTCCTGTCAAACTCTGCAGAAATTCTAACACGCGCCTTTGCCTTTTCCTGCTCAAGCTCCGCGTCTTCCTTTTCCTTGAGAATTTTAAATTCCTCGTCGATAACTCTTTTTTTATTTTCAAATTCTTTCTTTATATTATTTTCTTTGCTGACAAAATCATTTTCCCTTCTTTCCAAAACCTTTCTCTTATTCTCAAGTTCTGCTCTAATCTTATTAATCTCTGAACCACGCAGATGTTGCGATTTTCTTAACTCATCCGATTTCTTTTTCAGTTCATTTTTCTCATGAGCAATTTTATTTTTCTCCATGCCTGAAATTTTCAAGAATTCATTATGAACTCTGTCAATATGTTTGTATTTTTGGCCAAAAGAATTTTCAAGTTTCTTCAACCGCAATAAATATTGCTTTTCATACTGCCTTTTCCTTTCCCAAAGCTGCTTATCAAAATTATCCTTAAGTTCTACTCTTATTCTTC
>JBBSYJ010000079.1:0-3779 GCA_038045305.1 Nanobdellota archaeon
GATCCCCAACTTCTTTAAAATAAACATCCTTAAGCCAAATATAAATTTCGTCAAAATGTTTTTCCTGATCAAGCCAAACTTGACTTTGATTTTCCAAGTGCAGCAGCGGCGAAAATGCAGAGACCTTATGCTCTTTCTCACTCCCAATTAATTCAGTGTAAGAAACCTTTTGTTTTTGCTCTTTGCTCTTTGGATTTAAATGCGACAAAACCTTGTTATAAATTTCTTTTATTTTATTTTTAATACTCATTGTTTTTTTTGGAAGAGAAATCGATGTCTCGCGAAGCGCATTTTTGTTTATAATCTCTTTTTTTATTCTTCTATTTTCAGTTATTATCGCTTTATTCAATGATTCTATCAATTCCTTCAATGTAACTTTTTTGAAGCGCGGCATAGGACTTCGTGGGATAAGTTCCGGAATCTCGTCCTCAAGTTCAATTCTTTCTAGAGGATATTTTTTCTTTTCATCTTTTTTGCCAAATAAAATTTCATCAATACTTTTTATGTATTTATTCAAAAGAATCTCCGACTTTATTCTCAAAAGCAATGACGCTGCAAGAAGAACTTTTGACGAAACAAAAAAAGCCGTTCCTTCTAATTCGCGCACCTTTTCAAGATATTTCTCAGAAAGAATTGTTATATCTATGTCCCAAGGATCAAGTTGCTCGGTATTTATCAAATCATAAATAATTTCTTGCCATCCAATCTCCCTGCTAAAAAGCAAATTATGTATCTGCTCTTGCTTAACCGACGTTTTCACTTTCTCTTTTTCTCCCATATTAATCACAATTAAACCAATTTTATAAAGGATTTGCTTGACTAATATGGCAGTAGTGTCTAAAATACACCACTTATTTCTGTAGTACCTAACTTATTATCGTAACTATACAAAGAGAAACAATTAATTGATTACTACTTGGGGTGGATTAACCTGTGTTATTTTTTAGGAGTAACACTTCCGAAAGATTTAAATAGATTAATATTATAGATATCTTATCACCTCTTTTTCCCCAGGAGAGGCTTCAAGTCTACTATTTGTTGGCTTGAAGAATCTCCCAGGGTTATATTCACTTGTTCACATAACCCTAGTTCCGATTAAAAATCACCAGACGAGATTGAAACAAGTTCAATACGTACTCCGATTTCTCCGAAATCGTCGGAGGGTTCATATTCATTTATTATAAATGTAAAATTACCGTGGAATAAACCATTTATTATTTAGTATCTGGTTCCACGTTTCATATTTCACCATTCTTACAAATAATTACATTATCATAATCAAAATGCATTAATCCATTATGCCCGCTGTGGGTGTTAATTGTTAAATTATAAGGTTGAGAATTTCCTGTGAATGTATTTACAATTGTTATATTATCAGGTCTGATAGCAGTCATTTTAACTTCATTTAAAGAAAAATTAAATGTAATTTTATATTTTCTAATTTGAGCTTCTAAGTCCGGAACTCCATTCCAAAAACCAATAGGGCCACAACCACCTGAAGCTAAACAAATTTCTAATTGTGTTGGAGGATAATTTCCATTTATTAGTGGTTGAGAAAAATGATTTCCACTTCCACCATTATAAATAACTTCATAAGAAAAAGAATCTCCTGCAATAAATTGTTTCTTAGGAGCAAGATTTGTTTCTGCATCACCCGAAAAAATTTGAGCAACATGATAAACACCCTCCGAAAAATTAACAAAATGTTCATCAGTAAATGGTCTGCCATGGAATGTACTTTCACTCCACTTACTTTCATTTAAAACCCCAGATGAGAAATCATCATAAATTTGACAATTATTATTAATATTCAAATTCTTACAAGTTAGCCTACATATATCTCTTTCATTTTTTGAATCCATACCACAACTCTTTTTCTCTTCTTGTGCTTGAATCTTGCAAATTCTAATATCATTATATGAATCTTTGCGACATTGTAACTTTTCTTTTCCTTGGAGCAAATTACAATTATTTAAATTAATTTTCAAGATATTATTGCAGTTATTTGAATTATTTCTGTAATTTAGATTACAATTTATTAATGATTGTTTATGGATTCCATCACAAGATTTTTTACATTCAGTACTATTAAAAAATCCAGCACCACTAATTATCTGAAGTAAAAATAAAATTATAATAAATAAAAATATCTTATTTTTCATTTAAATACAAGAGTTATTGTAGATTTAAATCTTTATTTCTGTTCAGAACTAAAAAATTCAGTGTAATGACACTTGCCACAATAAAGCCGATTTTCTGCGTGTGCAAGGAAAATTCCAGGCCCGCACTTTGGACAAAACCTTAATTCTCTTTTAATTTTGCCCCCTTCAATTTTATACTTTGAATATTTTTTGCTTGTAGGATTATTTACGTGCTTCTTCTTTCCCTTTTTTACAATTTTTTTCTTTCCCATTTTAATCTTTAGTCCTATGTGATATTATATAATTCATCCCATATTTTACTAAATAATTCATCGCTTCACTTCCTAATGTAACTATTGATCCAATTGTTAATAATAATCCACCAATTCCTAAGAGATCATATAAAGTAAGTTTAGATTTTCTTTCTTTGATATAATTTATCACCTCAGGATTATTTAATAATTGCTTAGAACGATTATCAAAAGAAGCACTTAATTTTTGGAGAGTTTCTTTTATATATAAATCCTCTTCACCAAAATTAACATTCTGCACATTTTCATTAATTCTTTTTAACTCCTCATTACCACTTAGAATTTTGGAGTATTCTGTTGCTACTTGAGGAATGGGGATATATTCATCCTTTACTACTGCTAGTGTTAATAAACCAGCTCCTACAAGCAAACCTGCAGTGGATATTTTAGTAGTTAAATTAATTCCCATTACTCTCCTTGTCCTTCAGCTTTATTTTCCTGCGCCTTCACTTCTTCAACAGCTTTTTTCTCAGCTTCCTTTTCTTGCTTTGTCTTAACTTCAATTTTATCCAAATCCGACTTTGTCTTGTAAATGAAGGCGGTAACATTAAATTCTTGAGCGCCAAATCGCCCTTCAACTTTCTTTATTCTAATATTTTCTTCAGAAACAGAAAACTTCTTTGCCAAATCCGATTTAACATCAGAATAGCTCGGCGTTACATTTGCCGAAATCATAACTTTAATTTCTTTCCTAGGAAAAATTAAGCTTTCTTTTTCCTCATTAACTTTTAATCCTATCATCGTGACTTAATGGCAAACTCGCCTTTATTTTTTAATTTCAACTTTTGGGCAATATCTGACTTTTCAGGATTGAAAACAAAAATCCTTCCTTTCCACGAGTCGCTAAATTCATCAGAGTTCAACTTTTGCTCTCTAACATGTGATTCCTCAATAAGTTCATTCGTTATCTTTGATGCTAATTTCTTTGTCATTTTAATCCCAGAGACTTGCTCTTTCAAGCAAATCTTTTTTATTTTTATAATCTGTATCATTGGGTTTATATTCTCTTGCTTCTATCTCATTACTTTCTAAAATAAGTAATGATCCATCACTTCTGATTCTCATTGAATTAAAAGGTATTAATTGTTCCAAAATTACTCCAGAACTATTTTCTAAAAGCTTATACTTGTTATTTTCAATTCCAGAAAAAACCACAAATTGATTACGTGCATAAGGCAATTGCATGCGGTTAAAAATCTCAACCACATCACCAAAGACCAATTTATCTAAATCTGTTCTATCCTTTATTAATCTTAAATCAGGTAATCTTTGTTCTGTCATTTTATTTCTTCTTCCCCTTTTTCTCTTTTCCTTTCGTCTCTTTTAC
>JBBSYJ010000080.1:0-3819 GCA_038045305.1 Nanobdellota archaeon
AATTAACCGATCAACTGAAAGAAAATGGAATTATAGTTATTCCAATCAAAAATTCTATTTTCAAAATAACAAAAAAAAGAGGCAAGATAACAAAAGAAGAATTCTACGGGTTTGCTTTTGTTCCTTTAAAAACATTCAATAGAAAAACTTAAAACCCCTTTATCTTAACTATAGTTAATATGGGATCTGCAGAAAATCAAGTCATAGAAATAAATAGAGAAAGATACGATCATTTCAATCCTGAAAATTTGAAATTCAAAGCGGAAGTTGGAGTTAGTGAAGAACTTGTAAGACAAATTTCCCTAGACAAAAACGAACCAGAATGGATGTTAAATAAAAGATTGCTAGGATTGAAAACATTTTCCGAAAAAACAATGCCGAATTGGGGGCCTTCACTTGATGATTTAGATTTAGAAACAATTCATTTTTACATGAGGCCTGACGCAGCAAAAAACTCTCGAACTTGGGATGACGTGCCAAAAGATATTCGTGAAACTTATGAAAAACTTGGAATTCCTAAAGCTGAAAGAGAGGCATTAGCAGGAGTTGGAGCGCAATACGAATCAGAAATAATTTATCACAACTTAAAAAAAGAATGGGAAGATAAAGGCGTTGTTTTTTTGGACATGGACGAAGCAGTTCATAAATTTCCTGAACTAGTTCAAAAATATTTTATGAATTCATGCGTTCCTATAAATTTGCATAAATTCACGGCTTTGCATGTTGCAGTCTGGTCAGGTGGAACTTTCATTTACATTCCAAAAAATGTAAAAGTTGAAATCCCTTTGCAGGCCTACTTTAGAATGAACGCAAAAAAAGGAGGCCAATTCGAACATACTTTAATAATTGCAGATGAAAATTCTCAAGTTCATTATATTGAAGGATGTTCTGCGCCGCAATACTCTGAAAATTCTCTTCATGCCGGCTGTGTAGAAATTCATGTATTAAAAAATGCAAGAGTGCGTTACACTTCAATAGAAAACTGGAGTAAAAACGTTTACAATTTAAATACAAAAAGAGCGCGCGTCTCTGCAGACGGAATAATTGAATGGGTAAACGGAAATCTTGGTTGTCTCAGCGGAGACACAAAAATATTTACTAAAAATGGTATAAAAGAGATTGAGAATATAACCTCTGGAGATAAAGTTTATGTCTGGGATGAAAAAACAAATAGTATACAAGAGTCAATTGTTAAATCAAAAATATTTAGCGGAGACAAAAGAGTTTACAAACTTGAAGCAGGAGGCAGAGAAATAGAGGCGTCATCTAATCATCCTTTTTTGACTCTAACAAGAAAGAAAAATAAAATGGAACACAAGAAAGGATTTTTTATCAGGGAATGGAAACAATTAGAAGGATTAAAGGTGGGGGATATTATTGGGATATCAAAAAAATTGCCACATCAGGGCAAGAGTTATAATTTACCTAAAATTAAAATTGGGAATGTTGTTAAGAGTAATAATCAGTACTCCAAATTTAAAATGCAAACTTCTCACCTTTATAATAAAAATATTACATATCCTAAAGAAACAGATGAAGAATTTATGTGGTTAATGGGTTTAATACTTGGTGATGGACATATAGATTTAAAGCAAAATAAAATCAATATTGCAACACATCAAACTGAAGATTATAGAGGTGAACTTATTAATCTATTAGATAAGTTGTTTAATTATAAAGTAACCGAAAAAAAAGAAAGATATATTATAATTAATTCCAGGATATTGTGTCAATTATTTAGCGAAATTGATTTTGGAGGAAATGCAGATACAAAAAAAATACCTAAGTGGGTTTTTGGCCTTCCTGAAAATCAGATACTTTCTTTTTTAGCAGGTTATATTGATTCTGATGGACACATCTCAGGTAATGGATTATATATTACCAGCATAAACAAAAGAGTACTAGAAGATGTAAAATTATTAGGGATCCAATTAGGATTAAGTTCATCCAGAGTGTTTAAACACGGAATAGCAAAAGTAATAGAAATAATGGGTATTAAGGCAAATTCTAAAGATTCCTGGAGAATTTTATTATTTGGGGAGAAAATTAGACAGATTCCTTTAAAATGTAAAAGAAAAAAAGATAAATTAATAAAATTGAACAGTAAAAGAAAAGATATTTCTTCCAAAGGTATGAATTTTAAAAGCAAGGCTAATGAAGAGATTGGTTTTGTAAGAATAAATAGAATAGAAGAAATTGGAATTAAGCCAACATTTGATATAGAGGTTCAAGATTATTCTAATTTTATTGCTAACGGGTTAATTGTTCATAATTCAAAAGTTACAATGTTATATCCATGCAGCATGTTAATTGGTGAAGGTGCTCGTTCGGACTATATTGGAATCGCTTACGCTGGCTCAGGTCAGTACCAAGATACTGGATGCAAAGTTCATCATTTAGCGCCAAATACTTCGTCCGTCGTGCTAAGCAAAGGAATTTCAAAGAACGGGGGGACATCATCCTATCGCGGCTTAATAGAAATTAAAAAAGGATGCAAGAACGTTAAGTCCTCTGTATCTTGCGACGGATTAATGATGGATAACGAAAGTCGCGCATTAACTTTCCCTTCGATGGATGTAAAAGAAAATGATGTAAAGGTCTCGCACGAAGCAACAATTGGAAGAATAGGTGAAGAACAACTTTTTTATTTAATGTCCCGAGGGCTAACGCAGGAAGAAGCAACAAAAATGATTGTCTCGGGTTTCATTGAACCAGTAATAAAACACCTTCCATTAGAATACGCCGCAGAATTAAATCATCTAATTGATTTAGAAATAGAAAATTCAGTGAGTTAAAAAACAAAATGAAAACAACAACACCCACAATGTATAAAGAAGAACTTTTGGAGATTTATTCTAACAAAGAGAACTTTGGAGAGCTTAAGAATAAGACCCACCAGGTCTCACAAAGAAACCCATTCTGCAACGATGAAATAATAATTGACCTTGAAATAAAAAACAACAAAATTGTCAACGCTAAATTCAGAGGCATTTCTTGTTTCATAAGCACAATTTCCGCAGCAGTGCTAACGGAAAAGATAAAAGGAATGACAATTGAACAAGTAAAAGCCCTTTCAAAAAAAGACCTCGATAATCTTCTCGGAATAAATATAACTCCAGGAAGAATTCCATGCGAACTCATGCCTTTGGAGGCATTAAAGAAATTAAATAACGACGGAGTTGAAAATGAAAATAATTTTAGTTAGGCACGGTCAATCTGAGGCAAACGCTGCAGGAATTAGACAAGGATCTGAAGACAATTGGACAGATACTCAATTATCAGAAAAAGGAATTAATCAAGTAAAAAAACTTGCTGAACGATTAAAAGATGAAAAGTTTGATAAGATTTATTCTAGTAATTTAAAGAGAGCGATTCAAACTGCAGAAGAAATTAACAAATATCATGATAAAAAAATTATAATTGATAAACGACTGGCAGATGCATTGAACAAAGAAACCAGCAAAGATATAATAAAAAAATGTAAAAGTTTTCTAAAAAATATCCTAAAAGAAGATAAAACAATTTTAATCATTGCTCATGGTTCAATTAATCTTACAATTATGGCACTTTTAACAACAAAGAACAAAGAAGAAGGTGGAAAATTCGTAAAAGAAACATCTCAACATAATACTGCTGTCAATATAATAGAAAAAGAAAATGGGGAATTCAAATTAAAATTAATTAATGACATAAGCCATAGAGATGACAAAGTAGATATTAATAGCAAGTGGGAGACAAGATGATAAAGGTAATAATATTTGATATGGGAAGTGTTGTTTATAGAACTGACTGGGATAAATTGAATAAACAATTTAAAGA
>JBBSYJ010000081.1:0-6381 GCA_038045305.1 Nanobdellota archaeon
AAAGATTTATATATAAATTATAAATTATAAATTATATGAAAACTATTGCTTTGAAAGAAAAGACCTTTGAGTTAATTAAGGATCTGAAAAATAAATCCAGAAAGAACTCCTTTGATGAATTAGTAATGGATTTAATCTTAAAAGAAAAGGGCATTAAAGATTCTATGTTTGGAAGCTTGAAAAATAAAACAAAAGGTTTTACTTCTAAAGAGAGAAAAGAGATATGGAGAGATAGAGATATATGAAAATTGTTTTTGATACTTATGCTTGGATAGAGTATTTCATTGGTTCCAAAAAAGGCAAGGTGGTTGCGGATTATCTTGAAAATAATGAAATTTTTACACCTTTGGTCGTTCTTTTAGAACTAAGCTATAAATCTGATAAAGAAGGATGGGATTTAAGTAATTATTTGGATTTCATTAAACATAGATCAAATATTGTTGGAATCAATGAGGATTTTGTTTTATCTTTTGGCAGAACTTATAATAAGATGAAGAAGAAAGTTAGAGATATAGGTTTTGTTGATGTCGTTATTCTGGTTACTTCTTTAAAAGGAGGGGCAAAGATTCTTACGGGTGATAGTCATTTCTCTGGGGTGGAAAATGCCATTATTTTATAGTTTTTAGCAAGTTTTTTATATTAGGCTAAACTAATTAATTTATGATAAATATTATATTAATTATCTTTGTGATTATAGCAGTTATTTATTTGTTTAATAGTTATCAAAACAAGTATCAAAATTTTCAAGGGGTTCTTTTTAATTTTGTTATTATAATGCTGCTTGTTTTTTTGCTCTTTACGGTTAGTTATGTTTACAGCAACACAAATCCAGATTTAAGCAATTTTTCAGGCGTTGTAAATTTTATTAAAGTTTATTTCTCGTGGCTGGGAAGTTTTTTCGGCAACACTAAAAATATAGCAGGTTACGCAACTAAACAAAATTGGGTTGGGAATTTGACTGGAAAATGAAATGGCTTTTAGTAATTGTAAAATTTCTTTTTGTGGGGGCCCTGTTTATAGTAAGCAATAATCATCTTTATTTGAGCAATCCGCATGATTTTGAAATATTCAAGCAATATTATTATGTTTGGTTAGGTAATGTTTTTGATTATGGAAAAGGAATTACTTCTTACGTCGTTCAGTCCCAATGGCTGCCGAGCTAGTATCTTTAATCTTCTTGACCTTTGATAAGCTCAGAGACCTTTTCATCGATAATTATTACTTCACCAACACTCTTAACTTGCTTGTAATTGACAACTATACCTTTTGCCTTGAGCTTATATTTTTTGTCCATCTTAATCATCAAACTGTCTATCCTACCAATTCCTAATATAATATCATTTATCTTTCCTAAATAATTTCCTTCCTCTGAATAGACTTTCTTGTTTATCAAGCCCTTAACGCTGTCTTTTGGATAGTTGTCGGAATTATCTTTCGTTCTGGATAAAAATTCAACAACTTTGTTGTAAGTTGGGAAGATATTTTTTCTTAATGCAATTAATAAACCAAAAATAGAAAGCAGTACTAATAATATCAACAAACTTCCATTAGAGTAAGATAATACGTTATTAATAACTAACCCAGTTATATTTGTTTTAGTAATTATTGTCAAGAATGCAACAATTATTCCAGCAAAAATTAAGGAAGCAAAAACTTTATTTTTCTTGATAAATTCTACAAATCTTGACAAAAGTATTTTTCTTTCATGGACATATTCTTTTTTGCTTATACTGCCTGATTTTCTAAGCTCATCAAGCTGCATTAGCTTTGATTTTAAAGGAATTACTTTGAGTTTTGCTCTTTGTTTTTTCTCTTTATGCATAAATTCTTTATATATAAAAATTAGGACTGTTAGAAGAATTAAAATTCCTAAACCGATAGGTAACAAATATCTAATTATGAAATTATTTTTTATAAAATTGTCCTCTCTGATTTCAAAGGTTGTTTCAGCCTGGACTTTTTCATTTCCGTAAACTGCTTCAGTTTTAATTAAGTATCCTCCTGGCTTTGTGTTTTGTGATATCAAAAATTCTTTAACTAACTGAAGTTTAGTGTATACTGCAAGAGTTTCTTTAAGGCATTTTACTGTTGTTCTATTACTAGTTTCTATACAATATTTTAGTTTAACATCTTTTATTTCTTCTGTTCCGAAGTTATATAATGTTATTTCTACTAAAACTTTATTTCCTGGAGTAATAATTTTATAATCATCTAAGATTCTTGTTGAAATATCCATCAAATTTTCAGGGCGTTTTATTAGTTCTCCTGTTATTGAAGGATGTTGGACTGTTATCTGCCGGATTATTAAATCTGCTTTTCCATTATTTATTTCTTTTAATTTAAAATAAACGTCCTTTTTCCAATCACCATCAATATTTATTTCCTTTTCCTCTCCGGTTGTTAAATTGAAAGTTATTGGGTTTGAAGAGATTACTATTGTTACACTATTTGTTTCTATGTCAGACATAGTGATTGCGTGAGATTCTATATTTGTAGAGTTTGATAATTTTAAATCAATTATTATTTTTTCATTTTTTTCAAATTGAGCAATTATTCCATTTATAGCTTGTTGGTTTGAAACTGTTGTGCTTACTTGAACATCTACTATGCTTGAATCTGAATCTCCTCCACCATGTGATTGGGTTGGTGATGCTTCTGTCAAATCAAAATGGTCTACAGCGCTCGCAATTGATCCAGAAGAACTGTTCGCATAGAATGTTACGTTATATCTTCCTACAACAGAGGGGCTTGGAAGATAATTAGTACTTTGTCCGTTAGTAAGAGTTAAATTTTGCTCTTGGCCGTTTGGTGAGGTTATTTCTGCCCAGACAAATTGGGCATTCAAAGCAGAAATAGACAGCGCTACTGTGGAGCCAACGGCTGCAGAGCTTGGGGATATTGAATAAGAAGTTATACTGACTGTAACATAATAAGTGGTATTCTCAAAAAATCCGATGTTTGTTGTTAAAGGATCGTTTTCTGCATTTCTTGTTCCTGCACTTGCCAATAAAACAGAACGCGCCTCTAAATTATCCGAGCTCAGGCCAGTTGCTTGAACTCCTGTGCCGAATCTGCTTACTGAATAACTATCTGAGTCGGCAGTTAATGCGTAAACGCTGTTTGTAAAAATTGTCAATAAAATTACCAGAATAAAAAATTTCTTTATCATTTTAAGCTGCTGCTCCACTATTTAATTTATTTTTAACAGCTAAAGAATAATAAATCTCCTTTTCTTCTGGATTATTCCATCCCAAAATCAAAAAGATATCATTATTTAATACACGTGAAAAATCTTTAATCTTTTCCAGTTCTCTCAAAAACCACAACAAAGAACCAAAGATTTTGGCGATCTTGATTTTAACTGACTCATTGTTTGAGTCTAAGAAATATAATCCCTTCCTATAATTAACCTTAACACGCGTCGAGGTTAATGAAATTAATTCATAATCAGAAATATTTATATAATCTAAATCTGTTGTGTTTGATATGGAAGAAATATCAATAAAGTTGCCGGAAGAATTGAAAGAACTCGCGTTAATGAAGAAAATTAATTGGCAGTTACTGGTAGCTAGGAAACTTAATGAAGAATTAGAAGAATTAGCAAGGTTAAAGCGCATTGTTTCTAAGTCTAAATTAACTGAAGAAGATGCGCAGGAATTAACTGATGAAACCAATACGGCTCTTGCATTAAAATATAATTGCGGAATATTCTCTGGAGATAAAGGATTAAAAGAACAAACAAAGGTTGAAGTGTTTTCTCCACGACAGTTATTAGACATATTGGGCATAGAATAATTTTCAGCATAACTCTCATGCTTTCCATTATTATCAAAAATGTGTTTTCTCCACGAAAATTCACTAAATAATTTCAATCCATTTTCAGTTAAAATAAATTTTTTAATCATTTTCCAATTCTTCCTCTAAAACAACTTGTTTGTTTTTTATTTCCCTATTCTGCCCCCAGCTATTGCTCTGACTACACATTGATTAGACAAACTCTCTCCTACTACATTCACCTTGTCAATGTTGGTTATATTTGCAGCATTTACAATGAAAATTCCTCTTCCAGATATTGTTAAATTGTTTCCGGCAAGATTTACATTAGATGTTATTGTGCAGTTATCTGAGCAAGTAACTGCCCAATTTCCCGAAGTGTATGTGCAGGTATTTGCTGGTGCGGTAACGTCGACAAAATAGGACAAACTTGAGGTTGAATAATTCTGTGATGGGGAATAAAATGCAGTTATGTTGAAAAGTCCGACGCTACCAAAACTTGTTAAATTAAATATTGGAGAAGTTCCGTTATTTATTAGAGTTCCGTCTTGATATAAAAGCAATCTTGCTTCTTGGTCCCCTGTAATAGTTGAGACGTTAAGATAAATTGAATTGCCGCTTGGAATTGAAACGTTTCCTTGGATTTCATTTAAAGTTAAATTGATTGCTGATGTAGTTGTTGCAATTGTGTAATATTGGGTTGCAGTTGTGTTATATAAGTTGAGTGTTCCATTTCCCCATGCAAAATAATAATATGGATAAGTTCCTGCTCCTAAATTTAACGTTGTATAATTAAATAACGTTGCTGTTTTGTTTGACAAAGTAAAATTAACCCCATTAAATTCTATTCCTGATGTTTCATTAGTAAAGGTTATTGTAGTATTGAATTCATATTTTTGATTTACTACAAAAGCAGAGTTGTTTGACGGAACTGTTAAGATGTTTGAAAATAAGGGATAGGCCTTATCGTATGTAATAACAACAACCCCAGTCTCACCCCTTCCTGCGAAAGTGTTAGTATCATCTCCTCCACCTCCTCCTCCATATAATCCTCCTACTGCGACAACTCCATTAGTTCCGCCTGAACCCCCTCCTCCTACAGAAATATTACCAGTTGCTCCGGCAGTTCCATTATTTCTTGTATTGCCTATTCCTATACCTACACCTCCACCTCCCCCACATACTCCTAAAGCTCCGTCAAAACCACCTGCACCACCTCCTCCAGCGCCTGTACTTTGTACACCATTATTAGCTCCACGTGCTCCACCTGCTCCACCAGCACCATACCATCCACCTGCTCCGCCTCCACCTCCGCAACCAGCAGCTCCAGAAGCAGTTCCACCCATGCCCCCTTGTCCACCAGTAACAACTCCACCTATAGCAGTACTTGTTTCATTACGTGAGCCGTTACCAGCAATGGTTCCGCCCCCACCTCCACCAGCAAGAAGCAAGGTAGTTGTCCTTGAAACATTTGAAAACCCTCCTGACTGACCAGTAGCGCTTGAAGCAGTACCGCCAGCACCTACAGTAATATTTAATATTTCTCCGGGTGTAACAGATATTAAACTTGAATATCTTAAGTCCCCGCCAGCACCACCTCCCCCAGCTGAAGTTGTTCTGGAACCGGCTCCACCTCCTCCAACGGCCAAAACTGTAATTTTTGTAACTCCTGCCGGTATTGGATATGAATAATTACTTGTAGTAAATGTTACTGTACAGTTCATAACATCACAAACAGTTGTAGTTTCAGCTGAAACTAAGAGGAGATTAATAATTAAAGAAAATATGAATAATACACTTACAAAAAATATTTTGTTTTTCATTTTGTTTTTAACATAACTCCAATTTACTCGTTGCTCCTGATATTATTGTACAGCTTCCATTCCAATTTGCTCTTCCTCCACCAAGTGAAAGGTTATTTACGCCTGAAACATTTAACAAGCCATTAATTTCTTGAGTACCAGAAAATACATTTCCGGTAAGGTTTGCCTTTATGCTTGTGTTTGTGTTAATTGCAGTATTCACATATGCTTTTGTAACATCTGTTTGATTATAGTAGAATGGCGATAATGTTTGGTTGTAGTAATATATTGAAAGCGTCTGGTTATACCAAAATGTAGAGTTCAAAGTGTAAAAAGAAGTTAAATTTGCATTCAATGAAGAGCTTGTGTAACTCCTTAAGTCAGTCCAGTTTGTATAAATTGTTGTTGCATTTGCAGTCACAGCTGTATTAACGTAAGTCTTTAAGACATAACCCACACTTTGATTGTAATAATAAATATTCAATGTCTGATTATACAACCATTGCGTTACCGCAATTGGTAAATCAAATGTTGTTCCGGTTTTGTTAATATAAGTTCCATTTGTATAAAATATTGTCTGATTGTAATAATAAGGCGAAAGAGTTTGATTGTAATAATAAGGAGATAATGTTTGGTTATAATAATAAATGTTTAATGTCTGATTATACCAGAATGTAGAATTCAACGTATAGAAATCTGTCAAGTTTGCATTTATACTTGTGCTTACAAATGCTTTTGTTGTCATTCCTGCTGTCTGATTGTAAAACCATTGTGAAGCTACTGGCGCTATTGAAATGTTTCCTGC
>JBBSYJ010000082.1:0-1283 GCA_038045305.1 Nanobdellota archaeon
ATTTCTAATAAATATTTTGGTGCTGCAACTCCAAGCCCAACTCTTCCTGTATTATTAATAAATAAAGAATCTATATTGTTTGCACCACTCCAGCTTCTAAAGACAATATTTCCTACATCCCCATTAGCAATATAATTGGTTCCGCCAGCAGCAAAATTTAAATTATTATCTAATGAAATATCTCCAGCAGAAGTAGCAGAAGCAGCATAACTTGCAATTGAACCAACTCTTAATCCACCAAGAATCCCAAGAGCTGCTTTAGGGGTTGATGTTCCAATTCCGACATTACTTGAATTAGCATAAAGCATTCCTGAAACGTTCAATGCGGCAGTTGCATTGTTTATTTCCAAAGCATATTTCGGAGCAGCAACTCCAATCCCAACATTCACTCCCGCCGTATCGTTATAAATTGTCGTAGCTGATTTCTGCCACATTGAAGTTAAATTGCTCACATTAGCATCGATAGCATTGCCAACATAACTTTTGCTTGAAAGATTGCTTATATTAGCGTCTATGTTTAACCCAACATATGATTTAGATGATAAATTAGTTAAATTACTATCAAGAGATTTACTTGTAACTGCAGTCATATTATAAAGCCATTGAATTGCCGTCGGTGAAAGTGAAATATTTCCTGCTGTAATATTTAAGTAAGAATCATTCCTAAGAACATATGTTTGATTATACCAAAATGTTGAATTCAAAGTATAAAACGAAGTTAAATTTGTATTTATCGAAGTCGAAGTATAACTTCTCAAATCGGTCCAGTTTGTGTAAATATAAGTCGCGTTCCCATTTACAACGGAATTAACATAAGCCGATGTTGTTATATTTGATGTATTTCCGGCAATCGCAGAATTAACTTCCTTTCTTTGAAATTCTGTCTGGTTGTATAGCCATTGATAAACTCCTCGGCCTTTTATATTAACATCATTTCCAAAGTAACCGCTTCCCCAAGTTGAAGTTAAATTTCCAATATCAAAAGTATTATTTAAGTAAGGAAGCAATGAACCATTTGTCTGAATATTAATTACAGATAAAGCAGAAATATTGTAAATATAAATTTGCTGCGCGAAAATATCTCCATTTAAAATTCTCACTCCACCGGCAGCAAAATCCCCATCGAATGTTTGCTGTCCTGTAAATGCATTTCCTCCGGTAATATTTGCCTTTATGCTTGTGTTTGTGTTAATTGCAGTATTCACATATGCTTTTGTAACATCTGTTTGATTATAGTAGAATGGCGATAATGTTTGGTTGTAATAATAAATGTTTAATGTTTG